>JAZBLS010000001.1:0-148043 GCA_037033365.1 Actinomycetota bacterium
GCGCTGCGCCGCGCCGTGAGCAGGGCCTCGCTCGCGCAGGCGATCGCCGCGGGCGTGGTGTCGGCCGTCGCGGGAGCGGCGTCGGTGTGGGCGCTGGCCGTCGCAGCGCCGGGTCTCGGAACGGCGATCGACGGGCCCTGGCTCGCTGTCGCGGTGCTCGTGCCCATGGTCGTGTTCGAGGTGTTCGGAGCGGTGCCGATCGCCGCGGCATCCTGGCGCAGCGTGCGCGCGAGTGCCGAGCGGATCGTCGACGTCCTGCCCGACCGGATGCCGGAGGAGTTGCGCGCCGACGACGGCGCGGACCTCGATGTCGCAGATGCCCCGGTGCTGCGGCTGCGTGATGTCCACGCCGACTGGCCCGGAGGATCGCCGGCGCTGCGCGGTGTGGATCTCGACCTGCGGCCGGGGGAGCGGGTGCTCGTCGCGGGCCCCAGCGGCGCGGGCAAGAGCTCGCTGGCGGCGGCGCTCGTGGGGTTCCTCCGTGTGTCGGAGGGGACGTACTCGGTCGGCGGAATCGGCGCAGCTGCGCTGTCGGGGCCGGCGCTGCGGCGGACGGTCGGACTCTGCGAGCAGAGTCCGCAGCTGTTCGACGAGGACATCCGGCAGAACCTGCTCTTCGCGCGGGACACCGCCACAGACGACGAGCTGCTCGCGGTGCTCGACCGTGTCGGCCTCGGTGCCTGGGCGCGCGAGCGCGGCGGACTGGACGCGCGGGTCGGCGATCGGGGCGCACTGGTCTCGGGCGGGCAGGCCCAGCGCATCGCGCTCGCCAGGGCGCTGCTGCGCGGCTTCCCGGTGCTCGTGCTCGACGAGCCGACCGCGGGCGTGGATCCGGATGCCTCCGACGCGCTCCTGCGAGACCTGCTGGATGCCGCGGGGGAGCAGTCGGTGCTGCTGATCTCGCATGTGGCGCCGCCCACGGGGGCCGTGGATCGCGTGGTCAGGCTCGAGGAGGGGCGGACGGTTTCGGCGTGACCCGTGGCCTCGCCCGGGCACAGATTCGGATGCCGGGTCGCCTCGCCCGGGCACAGTTTCGGATGCCGCACCGCGGCGCGCCGCGGCATCCGCTCTTCTGCCGGCGTGTCTTCCGGCAGGTCCGAAGTTGTGCCCGGGACGGGGGCGGCACGTCCGAAGTTGTGCTCGGGAAGGGGCCGGCGGGTCCGAAGTTGTGCCCGGGACGGGGGCGGCACGTCCGAAGTTGTGCTCGGGAAGGGGCCGGCGGGTCCGAAGTTGTGCCCGGGGTGGGTGGGCCAGGTCCGCAGTTGTGCAGGGGACGGGACGCGCCCGCGCCGCTCAGACGCTGAGGTCGGCGCGCGGTTCCATCGTGATGCCCTGGGCCTCGAACGCGCGGCGACGCTCCTCGATGCGGCGGTGCAGCTCGACCTGGGCGTCGTCGACGAGCTGCGGATCGAGATCGACGGTCGGCGGGTGCGGATCACCGTGGTTCGCAGCGATGTAGGCGTCGAGCTCGGGTCCGGAGGTCCACGACGTGATCAGCGCGTACCGGGGCGTGGTGCCGCGGTGCCACACGGCGTGCCAGAAGCGCTGCGTGTCGACGATGATGCGGGATCCGGCGCGGAGCGGCAGGCGGATCTCGGTCGCCGGGTCGAAGCGGTCGCTGCGCAGGAGCAGCATCGAGTCGGCGTCGGGCGTGAGGTTGAAGTATCCGCGGACGACCCATCCGGTGCCGTCGGTGTTGAGGCGGTTGTTGTCGTCCTGGTGCAGGTTGTACACGGCATCCGCGTAGTCGTTGGGCTGCAGCTCGATGACCCGGCAGCGGCCGACACCGGCGCCCGGCTCGAGAGCGCGCGCCTGCAGGGTCGGCGCGATCGCGACCTGGGAGGCGACCCAGACGCCGTCCTTGTCGCTGCGCGGAGGGGTGTGGTTCCAGAAGCCGTTGCACTCGACCTGCCCGGCGTAGCTCGCCAGGGGGGCGAACCGGGTGACGCCGGACGAGCGCCAGCCGATGTACTCGAGATCGAGCCACTCTGCGGGGTCGGACGCCTGGTCGTGATCGTCGAGCACGACGTAGCCGGTCTCGGCCAGCGCCTCTGACGTGATGAAGCCCATGATGCGTCCCTCCGTGGCGGTGCCTTAGGCCATCCTAACCAGCGGCGCATGTCGGCCCGAGGTGCGGTGCCGGAGAAAAGCGCGCGCGGATAGCCTGGAGTGATGAGCCAGCCGCAGGGCGCCCTCCTCGTGGGCAGCGTGAACTACGACGACGCCGAGACCACCATGCGCACCGCCGCCGAGATGCTGGGGCCACGGCTGCGCCGCATCCCCGACGGCGAGGTCGGCAAGAGGTTCCACTGGATCATGTTCCAGCCCGACGTGCTCGGTGAGGCTGAGGGGATCGAGCGGATCGGCGACGAGCCCATCCCGTTCAAGGCCGGGATCGACGCGCGCCCGCTGCGCATCGCGGACGGAGCGGATGCCGCCGGCATCCGCCTTCCCTCCCTCGGCTACGCGGATGCCGCGATCGAGTCGTACGCGACGTTCGTCCGCCTGCGCGAGGAGGGGACGATCCCCGAGGGGACGCGCTTCCAGGTGTCGCTTCCCACTCCTATCGCCGTCGTCACGTCGTTCTTCTTCGGCGACGACCGGGCCGCGATCGCCCCCGTCTACACGGCCGCGCTTCGGCGTGAGCTCGACCGGATCGTCGCCGAGATCCCGCACGAGGATCTCGCGATCCAGTGGGACGTCGCGAGCGAGATGGGCGTGATCGAGGCGGCGCCCGCGTTCGGTCGCGTCATGGACGTGTGGTGGGAAGGCGATCCGTTCCCGGGGCTCGTGGCGCAGCTTGCCGAACTGATCGACGCTGTGCCCGCCGACGTCGAGGTCGGGGTGCACCTCTGCTACGGCGACGTCGCTGAGAAGCACTTCTTCGAGCCGACGGATGCCGGGAACCTTGTCCGCTACGCGAACGCCGTGATCACCGCATCCGCCCGGGATCTGACCTGGCTGCACCTGCCCGTGCCGATCGAGCGCGACGACGAGGCGTACTACGCGCCGCTCGCCGACCTCACGTACGACGGCGAGCTCTACATCGGCCTCGTGCACCGCGAGGACGGATCCGAGGGTGCCCGACGGCGCATCGCGGTCGCGCAGAGGTTCGTGCCGACGTTCGGCGTCGCGACCGAGTGTGGCATCGGCCGTGCGCCGGAGGGGACGACCGAGGGCATCCTGCAGACGCACGCGGAGGTCGCAGCGCCCTGGTAAGGGTGCGGGTGTTCGCGCCGATTCGCGCCGTGGCGCGGGTTGTCGTAAGCTAGTCCGCGGTGACGTGTCCGAGCGGCCGAAGGTGCAACTCTCGAAAAGTTGTGTAGGGTAACCCCCTACCGTGGGTTCAAATCCCACCGTCACCGCCACCTTAGAAGCCCGTTCTCCCTAGGAAACACTGGGGAGGGCGGGCTTTCTGGTTTGCTTGTGACAACATGCTGGCAACAACTGCGAGTTTCTCGTTTCTTGAATTACACAGCTCGCACCGACCCCAGATGTGTAATGATCGGGTTAACCGAATCGGGTTAACCGAATCGCATATTCGTATGGGGAGAGTTGGTGGAGAACGATGACTCCGACGCAGGTGTTGACGCTGTTCCCGGAGCTGCCGACGCTGCCGACCGGGAGCGCGGGCATGGTGATCCACTCGGATCAGCGCCTGGCGAACTTCCGAACTCAGATGACCGTGACCTGCCCAGCGCCGGCGCGGGTGAAGTCGTCCCGGTCGAAGGGGATCGTCGCGGCCCTGAAGAAGAGGTAGTCGACGCCGAGCTGGTCGAATCGATCACGGCTGGCGTGGTCGGAGCTATCCGAGCTACTCGCTCCGAGGAGTACAGCGGTCTGCTGCCGCATCCTGAGCACTGGGATAAGTTCGATGCCTCCACTCAAGAACGTATCTTGAAGATGTCTGAGGCCTTCACGACGGATGAATCAGCTCGACGAGATCGCTTGGTCGACGCTGAGATCGCTGAAGCGCCGAAAGGTCGCCTGAACGCACTTTGGATCATGATCCTCTGTCTCGTGGGGGCGGGGGTCTCCATCTTCGTCTTTCAGAACAACGTCGGAGGCGGGATTTTCCTCGCTGTGCCGATTGCGACCGTCGTCCGAGACTTCATTCGAGGACGAAAGTAGTCCCTACGCTCGGACGGCTGCTGATCGAGCTTCGTCGAGTGCATTCGCAACGCCGTCAAGGTCGTCGTCGAACAGGTCGGCGTATGTGTCGAGCGTCATGCTCGCCGATGCGTGCCCCAGCATCCTTTGCACGGCTTTGACGTTGGCGCCGGCCGAGATCGCGAGCGACGCTGCAGTGTGTCGCAGATCGTGTGGGGTGACTCGTGGCATGTCGGGATCCTCGACGCGTCGCACGGCCGCGGCGAACCATCCATCGCGGGAGTTTGGGAGTCGCATGTGCTGCTCGCCGTCACCGAACAGGATCGCGTCGCGGGGCTTACCCTCGCACAGCTGCGCGATCGGTAGGGCGAGGAACTCGGGGTAGGGCACTGACCGAGTCTCGTGGGTCTTGGGGGTGCCGACGTGGATCACGGTTCCGACCATGACGGCGTTCTCTTGGACGCTCACACGCCGCCTGAGCGCGTCTACGTGCTTCACGCGTAGCCCGGTGGCCTCACCCCACCTGAGACCCGTGTAGGCGAGGAAAAGCACGAGTGTGGGGTGCGCCGATGCGTCGGCGAGTGCCTGCACCTGGCGGTGCGTGAGGTAGGGCTTCGTCTTCGAGGTCTTGCGGGGCAGTGTGACACCCCTCGCGACGTTGCGGCTGATGCGTCGGTCGTCGACCGCGACATCGAGGATCGCGGCGAGGACGCCGTGCGCACGCAGCACAGTCGTCGCTGACTTTGTGGCCGCGAGCTCTGACACCCAGTCCTGCACTTCGGATGCTCGGATGCCACCGATCTTGCGATGCCCCCAGCGGGGCCGTACGTGCGTCTCCCACGCGCTGAGCAGTGATCTGTGCGTGGAGGGCTTAGTGAGGTGTTCGCGCGCGGTGAGCCACCCTGTAGCGACGCTGGCGACCTGTTCCTTCGCGTCAGTGGGATTGATGTACTCGCCCTTGGCCTTCCCGAGCTCGACCTCAGCGAGACGAAGCTCCGCGTCACGTTTCCGGGTGAAGCCGCGCTCCGAAGTCTGCGAATGGTCAGGGCGGCGGTACACGATGCGGTAGAGGCGCTTCCCGGCCTTCGTCGTGTACGGGTGGACGCTACCCATCAGGGCCGCTTTCTGTGCGGGAAGTCCGTGCTGTCCGGCTCCTCCGCTACCTTCCGCCTGTCGACGCGATACCAGGCGTCCCAGTCGTCGTCATTCGCGCCCTCGAACGCATCCACATCAGCCAGCGGCACGACGCCGTCGACCCAATCGCGGACGCGATCAGATGTCGTCCAATCGAAACCAGACATCTTCACGGCCGTGACGCCCACCGGAAAGACGGGAGGCATTAGTAGGTCGAGGGGGCTCACCTTGAGGACTCGTGCGAACACCATCAGGTCGTCAACGTCGATGCGACGCTGACGATTCTCAACTTGGCTCAGGGTCGCCTTGGACATCCTCCGCCCGTGGAACGACATGAGGTCGGCAACGTCCTCGAGTCGCATGCGCCGGATGCCTCGGATGCGGCGGATGTTCGCCGCAACGGTATCGCCTGTCTCGCCGATCGGGATAGAAGAAGTTGCCATGATCTTGACTCTAAGCCAGATAATGTGATTTGATCTAGCCAGTTCGGATAATCCGAACTCGAATCTGGTTAATCCGAACGGGAGTGGAAGTCATGGAAGCGAATGAAACCTATCTCAGCCCGGAGCAGGCGTGCGCGCTGATCCCCGGCATGACGAAGAGCAATCTGGCGCAGCTGCGGTTCAACGGCAAGGGGCCGAAGTTCCTAAAGCCGACGCCTCGCACGGTCGTCTACCGAGAGAGCGACATCATCGGGTGGCTCGAGGCATCCGAGCGCACGAGCACGGCCGAGGCGGTCTGACCATGGCCGCCAACGAGGAAACCCCCGACGGCCAGGTCGAGGGCTTCGAGACCATCCCCACCACCGCAAAGGAGCAGGAAATGAACACCCCCATCATCGCACCGACCAGCGAACCCGTCTACGCAGAGTTCCCGAGCAACGTCCGCGGGCCGGCGTGGGCCACCAAGACGGAGGACCGCGGACTCGACGTCGACACTGACTTCCCCGTCCAGGTCTGGTACCGCGAACTCGACGTGAGCGACACCATGGCATCGACGATCGAGCAGGAGGCCGTCTTCAACCCCGAGACGCGGGAGATCCTGTGGAGGGCGCCCGTGCTGATCGTCTGGGTCGACGGGAACACTCGGGTCGTGTTCGAGCAGCCCGCGAAGGTGTGGCAGCTGCACAGTGCGATCGGTACGGGGGTGCACCTGTTCGAGCAGGCTCTCGAGGGCGCGCGATGACTGGGCCGGTCGTGATCGTGGAAGCGGCCGGCATCACAGTCCGTCACGACAAGCCCCTGACGGCCGCTGAGGCGCGACACGTCGCCCTTCGGCTACTGGAAGCCGCCACGGGCTCCCATCGCGTCCTGCGGCGTCCCGCGGGCGTTGACGAGCATCTGAGGGAGAGAGATGACTGACTCGAGACTCCCGGGCCGGTGGCTCACGGACATCAAGTTCCAGACCCTCAGTGACCGAGCCTGGCGCACTTGGTGCGGGGCGCTCCTGTGGTCGAACGAACAGGGCACAGACGGCGCGATTCCCTCGCTCGCGATGAAGTATCTCCACCCGAATGGCGTCGATGACGCAACACGGCTAGAGCTCATCGAGGCGAAGCTGTGGCGCCACACGAAGGCCGGCATTCAGGTGGTTGATTGGGCGGGTTCGACGGGTCAGTCTGCCGCGGCCGATATCGCGGCGCAGCGGGAGAACAACCGCATGAGACAGCGGAAGCACCGGCAGAAGGTAACCCGTGACGTAACGCGTGACGTAACGGGTGAGTCACTAGGACAGGACAGGACAGGCGAGGACAGGACAGGCCAGGACTATGGCGAAGCCCAGATCAATCAAGGGACGGGTGAAGTCGTGGGGTGGCCGGTCGCGGAGATTCCTGACTCCCCGTCCGATTGGGGCAGTGCGGATGCACCGGGCGCGTTCGTTGGCCGGTGATTCGCGACACCCTCGCGAGCATGTCGCGAGGGTTCCATCCGAATTCCGGACGGGGTTCCAGATGGAAAGTAGCCGAAATTCCCCGTGTTTCCGGGGGCGTTTGAACGGGAGGTGCACGTAATGAGTGCACAGAAGACTGATCCGCGGATCCTCGCGGGTGAGTTCGTGCTCGCCGATGCCGACGGTGATGCCGTGAAGGCTCAGGCGGTGCTCGACCGGGTGCGCTCGGGCGAGGTGACAACGGCCGTGTTCATCGCGACGCTGGCGCGTATGGCGGCGGAGATGCTGGAGGTCGTGGCGGGCGATCGGTGGCGTGACGATCTCCGCACGGCGTTGCTGGCGATCGATGTGCAGGAGGTGAGTGATGGACTCGGAGACGATTGAGCAGCCGTCGTATGCGGACGGTGTCGGAGCGTGGGCGAAGTACGCGGGGAGGCTGCGTCAGGCGGTCGGAGAACTACGTCGGGAGCGTGACGAGCTCGGCGAGAAGCTGCGGATGACCACGAACGCGAAGCGGCGTGACGCTCGGCTGCTCTCCGCGGTCGAGAAGGATCTCGCGGCCGGCGACATTCCGGCTGCGGTCGATCGTCTGGCGTGGCGTCGCTCTGCGATCAACGCCCGGAGCGAAATGCGCAGCACGCCGCTCCGAAGCTGAGCATTTCGACAGGCGAGGAGTATCCTCAAAGTATCCGGTTGATGGATGACAACACCGAGGGCCCGACGGGGTCAAGGTCGAGGATCTGACACCAACTGGTAGCGAGTTCGATCGGCATTTCTGTCAGTCGTGATGAGTGAAGTCCAAGGTCCGGCCAACGACGAGGAACCCTGCGGGGTCAAGTCGGAAGAGCCCAGCCGAGGAGACGGATCTCGTTGCCGCTGGGGAGTGTATCTGCGAGTCGGCCCGCGATTCCCGTTCGGCACCCCGCCGACGCGCCAGATGCGCGTACCCACGGTGGCCTGCCGTCAGTCTCGAAAGGGGACACCCATCATGAACCTCAAGGAACAGCTGCGCGCGATTCAGACAGCGATGCAGGCGATCGTGGACGGCGCCAAGGCAGCCGGTCGCGACGTTACCAATGCGGAGCTCGCGACGCTCGAGGCCAAGGCTGAGGAGGCCAAGGCGCTCAAGGCGAAGATCGAGCGGGCTGAGAAGTCCGAAGCGCTCATGGACTACATCGGCGGTAAGGGCCGCGCCGCGGACATGGACGGCAACCCGGTCGGTGAGGCCGGTTCGAAGTCGCGGGAGTGGGCGCTGAAGGCCCTCTCGAACCTCAAGGCAATGGCCCGACCATCGGAGCGCAGGGCTCGAAGGCGCTCGTCACAGGCACCGTGAACGTGCCGTCGATCATCGGCCAGACGGTCACGATCGACACGCCCCCGCGATCCGTTCTCGACCTGATCCCCGTCGCACCGCCTCGTGGTGGCAGCGACGATCAGGACAAGGGCAACACGTTCGGCACCATGCGTCAGTCGACGCGCACCAGCGCTGCCGGGGCGGTCGCGGATCTCGCCGCGAAGCCCACCTCGATCTACACGTTCGGCCAGGTCGACGACACGTACCGCGTGTACGCCAACAAGACGGAGGATCTGCCGTGGCGGTTCCTCGACGACTTCGCCGGCCTGACCGACATCATCCGGGTGCAGCTGGTCGACGACACGCTCAACGCGATGGAGAAGGACATCATCTCCGGTGCATCGGGTGGCGCCGGCTTCACCGGCATCCTGAACACCTCGGGAATCCTGACGCAGGCGTGGTCGACGGACATCCTCAACACGATCTCGAACGCGAAGTACGGGTTCCTCGGAGCGAACCGGCCCGTGACGGGTTGGGTGATGAACCCGCTCGACCTGCAGAAGCTCGAGCAGCTGCGCGAGAACGGAAGCACGGGTGCGTTCCTGTTCCGTTCGCGTGAGGAGATCGAGGACCGCGTTGGGGCCAAGATCGTCACCTCCACCGGCCTCACCGTGGGGACGGCACTCGCGGGCGACTGGTCCGAGACTGAGCTCCTCCCCGTCGGCGACGACGAGCTCGTGATCGACGCAGGCAAGCGCACCACGAACAACACCTTCCTGATGATGTTCGAGGGGCGCTACGGCTTCCGTGTGAAGAAGCCCGGTGCCTTCACCAAGGTCACGCTGGCGGGAGCCTGACCATGGCTCTGGGCGAGTACGAGATCGAGCTCAACGGTCTGCCGGCCACGGTGCAGCTGGACGAGAAAGACGCGAAGTCACTCGGCCTCATCGCGACGGAGGAGGAGACGCCCGCACCGAAGACGAGCCGGAAGGCACGCACCCCACGGAAGGCAGCGAAGGCTCAGGCCCCTCGACCTCTCGTGCTCAGCGCCGACACCGTCTCCGACCCTGGCGCATCCGAGTAGCACCCCACAGGGGCGGCGAGAACGACCCCACAAGCACCTATCTCGCCGCCCCGCACCCCCGGGCAAGTCGAACCACATCCCAGCCCCTCAGACGGGCGTACAGGGGTAGGGGAGTTCGGATCGCGACAACCCCAACCCCCAAACCATTCCACCGGCAGTGGTTTCCCCCACCGGGGTCAGAACTCTCAGAAAAACGTGTCCGTGTCCGTCACGTTCGCAGGGCCCTCCTGGCCAGTGATCCAGCGGGATTCCGCTCTATGACTGGTCACGCGGGTCACGCGTTACCGCGTGACTGCGAACAGCTTGTGACGTTCGCGAACGTCACGGACGCGTCACGTCGTCCGCAGGATCACAACACACTCAAGGGACTGAACTCATGGCACGCACATCCTTCTTGCTCGACACCGGCCCAGCCGGCGCCGACCTCACCGCGGCGAACACGGGCGGGTCGACTCCCGTCAAGGACACGGGCGGGTCTGCGAAGTTCACCGACGTGACCCCGTACCAGGGGTCGTTCTCCGGTCGGTACTTCTATCAGGCGTCGCAGGGCACGGGCACGTTCAACCGGTACACGTCACCGACGGCGAACCCGCGATTCACGACGTTCGCGTTCCGGTACACCGACATCAGCACGTACGCGATCATGCCGGTCATGCTCCGCTCGAGCTCCACGGCGATCGCGAACATCCGCGTCACCAACGTCTCCGGGAGCCAGAGACTGACCATCAACGCGTCAGCGAGCTCGGCCACGGAGATCGCGACGCTCCTGACGGACACAGACCCGGGCACCTGGTATCGCATCCTCATCGAGATCTCGAACTACACCACGGGCGCCTACACGATCAGCGTGTTCGACAACCTGTCGACCACGCCGCTGAACACCGTCACAGGGACGAACGCGGCGTTCGCCGGGATCTCCTACTCGGTGCTGCAGATCGGTCAGGGCGCGGTTCTCCCCGTCGATGTGACGGTGGATGCCGACTATGTCGTGTTCGATGACACCACGTCGATCGGTGTGCCGTCGAACACGCCCCCCACCGTGACCCTGTCGGCGGCGCAGAACGTCGCCGCAGGGTCGTCGGTGAACGTGTCCGCCACGGCTACCGACCCGGATGGGTCGATCGCGTCGTACGCGTGGACGGTCGACTACTGCTCGACCACCTCCCCGACGCTCACGGGCGCATCAACGTCTGCTGTGTCTCTCGTCGCACCTGCGGCTGGGAACCTCGTGGTGTTGAAGTGTGTCGTCACCGACAACAACGGTGCGGCCACGACGGCGTTCACGGAAGTGCGGGTCACGAAGGCGGGCACTCTCACGGTGCTCCCTGACGACGCTGGCAAGGGGTACACGGTCGTGAACGGCACGTACACGGTGTTCGGGTCGTCCCCGAACATGTCTGCCGCTCTGCGGGACGCTGACGCGACCACGGGTGCACGGTCTGCGACGGTCACCAGTACACCGGCTGAGGCGCGGTATCGGCTTGAGCCTGGCGGCACCCGCTCGTCGATCGATGTGACCCTCGGTGGTGTCGACAAGGACGATGCCGGGGCGCTCACCGCGTCGATGAAGGTGTACAACGGCGGGACGCTGATCGGCACCTACCCGGTGGGGACGATCACCACGACCCCGACCGATAAAACGATCGCCGTCGACCTGACCGGGGCCGGCATGAACGCGAACAACGTCTGGATCGCTCTGGTGGCGACATCATGACCGCGGTGGATGATCACCGCGAGGCAGCGGCGGAGTCTCCGAGGGTGCCCGTGTTGCGGGTCAGGGTCGTCGCAGTCGCCACAACCCCCGCCGTCGCCCCACCCCGAATGCGAGTGAGCAAGGTGACCGTGACGAGTCCTCTATGATCGGCGCAAACGCGGCCGCTCCTGGCCGGCGTATCGACTCAGAGGAGAGCTATGGACCCGCGGCTGATCATCGGCGAGAACACCGTCAACTTCGAAGACGCAACGCTAGCTGCTCACGCGCGCGAGGCGATCTTCCAGCTACTGGTTGAGCATCAGGCGGTGTTCCGCGTTCGCGGGGGCGACGCCTCGATCCTCGTTTCCCCCGCACAGCCAGTCAAGTTCATGGACACCGACGAGTCTCGCGCCGTCGAAGTCGTCGATGACTGGGTGCAGGCAACCGTCAAAATCACGCTGTTCCTGGGAACCTTCACGCTGCTCAACGAAGACGACGCATACAAGTTCGCTGCCGAGGTCGAAGAAGCGCGCTCGGCAATGAGCGAGCCCGCTGATTCGGCGGTCGAGGAGTAGCCTGTAGTCACCGGGCGACGGGTGCGGATACATGTTCCAAGGGCTGAGGGTTTCGATCCTCAGCCCTTTCCGTTGCCGTGACAACAACGTGGCAACAGCACAGCAGATCCGAACCCGATATAACGTGGCGTGGTGACTCTAAATTGCCGTATTTTCGCGGTCGAGCGAGGCGATCCGCGTCGTTTCGAGCGAGGCAGGGGGGTTCAAATCCCACCGTCACCGCCACTACGAAGGCCCTGCCTCCCGTTGATATGACTGGGATGGGGGGCCTTCGTCATCTTCGCGACCAGGTTGCAGTAACGGAGCAGTAACTGTCGGAGATACGGGCGCTCGGCTCCGTCACGGTGGCCGCGTCAGCCGTCGTCGTTTGGCCGTGAGTCGATCGAGGCGACACGCACTTGGACGTCTAGGTAGCGAAGCGCATCGACTTGCTTCACGAGATTGACCTTCGTGAAGGTGAAGAGCGAGTCGACCGTGACCGGTTGAGACGCACCGATAGCCAGTACGACCTCGTCGATACGCGCGTCAGCGACCGAGGCGTCGCTCTCCTCGGAAATGCGCGCGATCCAAGCCTGACGCGCGCTCTCGTCGCGTGAAAGTGCATCTGCTGACACGAGTCCCTGAGCGAGCAGGTGGCTCAGGTCGGACGATGAGCGACCCCGCTTTACATGGATGAGCACGCCCGGAGGGACGAAGATGTCGCATGGTTCGATTCCGCCTCGCGAATGGAGAGGAGTTGTGATCAGTTTCCGATCGAGTGAGTACCCCGCGAGGTGACCCGCCGCTGCTTTGTTGTAATCAGCTTCGTACTCATCGCCCCACGGCGGCATGACGACTGATGCTTGTTCAGCGAGGATTTCGTTGACCCGTCCGTCGATGCGCGCGAGACACTGATTGCGGGACTAGCCGCGGGATACCTGGTGCGACGTTATGGATCCGCGCGGGTCGCGGTGGGAGGCACAGTGCTCACCGCCGCTGCCATCTTCGCCGCTGGCGCATCGCCGTCGTTGCTCACCCTTGTTCTGGCCCTGCTCGTGGCCGGAGGGTCTGACGCGGTTATCGACATCGCTCAGAACGCGCACAGACTGAGGGTGCAGCGACGGTACGGACGTTCGATCATCAATTCCTTCCATGCGCTTTGGTCGGCCGGGGTGGTGCTCGGAGGCGGTATGGCGGCCGCGGCAATCGCGCTCGACGTTCCGCGCGCGCTCCACCTCGGCTTGTCTGGATTGGTCTTCGTCGTGGTCGCTCTCGTAGCTCATCACTTCTGCCTGCCGGGCCTTGACGATCGCATCGCCGATCCGGTCAGGGCGACGGCTTCCGTCGTCGAGAACTCTCGCCTGCGAACTGCGTTGATATTCTGTGGACTAGTCGTCATTGGGATCGTCGCTTGTCTCGTAGAGGATGCCGGCAATTCATGGGCGACGCTCTACCTCGCCGAATCTCGGGGTGCGCCCGCAGCGATCGCGGCGACTGGCTACATCGCCCTTGCAGCGGCACAGTTCTCGGGGCGCATCGTCGGGGATCGATTCATATACCGTTTCGGACAGCGCACGGTTGTGCGCCCAGGAGGCGGTTTGATCGTCGTCGGGATGGGAGCTGCGATCGCGTTCCCCACGATCCCCGGGGCCATTATGGGCTTCGCTGCGGCGGGACTAGGCGTGGCGACGTTGGGGCCAACCGCGATGAATGCAGCTGACGATCTTCCCGGGCTGAAACCGGGCACAGGGCTGACAATCGCATCCTGGCTCATGCGTATCGGTTTTCTCGCTTCGCCGTCGCTTGTGGGGTTCATCGCGGATGCGAGCTCGCTGAGGATCGGGCTATTTGTCTTTCCTACCGCGGGGATCATCGTACTCCTGGCCGCCGCAGCATTCCGTCGAGGAGCCGTCACCGTGGCCAAGAGTGGTTTATGGGCTTACTCCCGCGGAGTCGCGATCGATGAGGAAACTGCGGATGGCCGAGGTGTCCCGGCCATCCGCAGCCGTCAGTCCCTCGCGGCGTTGGTTTCTGCCGCTGCGATCTGCAGTGCGAGGTGCTTCGAGTAGAAGCGTCCGTGCTCGATGCTGAGCGCGATCATCATCCAGAGGCCGTCGATGCCGCAGTCACGCCACAGGCGGCCGTACTCGCCGTCATCGGCGACGTCAGCGAACTGTCCGAGCCGGTCGGCGATCTCATCTCCGAACACCTTGCGCGCGCTGTCCGTCGGAGGCTGGTAACCGGTAGCGAAGACGACGAGGTCCGCATCGAGGGTCTCGCCCGAGTCGAGCGTCACGCCGGACTCCGTGAATCCCGTCACTCCACCCCGGGCCAGTTTGATCGTGCCGTCGATGATGAGGTCGGATGCTCCTGCGTTGTAGTAGTAGCCGGTCGCGTTCTGACCGAAGATCAGACCGAGCACGCCCTGGCCGTCCGGTCCTTCACTGAGTTCGAAGCCTGCGGCGGTCAGGCCATCGAGGGTTTCGTGGTCAAGCTCTCTCGCTTGAGCGAGCTGTGCGGCACCGAACGAGGGCAGGAGGCCGAAAGGCGTCGCCGCATTGATGAGGTCACCCTGGTCAAGCGTGTATCGACCGCTCGTGTGCGTCGCGTGCATGACCTTATGGAACGTATCGGCGTTGAGGACGACCGTGCCCGACCGCTGAATCATCGTCACGTCGATGCCGTGCTCGGCGAGGTCTTGCGCGATGTCGTGACCGCTGACTCCAGTTCCGACCACGATGGCACGCTTGCCCACGTACGGCGCGTGTCCCTGGTAATCGACAGCGTGGATGACATCCCCGTGGAACTCCTTCTGCCCGGGGAAGTCAGGACGGTTGGGTGCACCGTTGATCCCGGTCGCGAAGACGACGTGACGGGGGGTGAGTGTGCGGTGCCCGCCATCGGAGCGAACCACGTCGAGGGTCCAGGTTCCGTCCTGGTCGTCTCGTGCGACGTTCTCGACGCGCGAACCTGTCCAGACAGACAGGTCGAGCAGAGTTGCATAGCTCTCGAGGAAGTCGCCGAGCTTGTCCTTGGGCGTGAACCTCGTCCAGGTCGCCGGGAACGGCAGGTACGGCAGCTGGTCAGCCACAACCGGAGTGTGCAGCGCGAGGGACGCGTAGCGGTTGCGCCAGTTGTCGCCGACGCGGTCGTTGTTCTCGATGATGAGCGACGGGATGCCGAGAGCACGAAGGCGGGCTGCGACCATCAGGCCGTTGTGACCTGCGCCGATGATTACGACTGCAGGGTCTTTGTCCTCGAACTCGTGGTCGAGCTGGTCGTTCCAGCCCACGCGGTTCGGAACCGGGCCGTGAACACGACCCGCCGGGCGGAGCGAACCGACCTGCTCGGGGTATGCGTCGAGGCTGTCCAGAGACAGCAGCACCGTCGAGGCCTGCCAGACGTCATCTTCGCCGAGAACCAGCTCGACGTAACCTTCGCCTGCGCCGGTTGCAGTTTTGAACTGGAGGAACGTCGACAGCGTCTCGCCGCGGTCGTCGCTGTCGCGGAACGTAGGCGCGCCGGCCCGGACGCCGATCTGCGGAGGTGCGGTCGTGTCTGGAGAAACGAGAAGGTCCACGACGGCGTCCCTCCCGACAGCGTTCCGGAAGTCCCAGGACAGCGCGAGCAGTTCGCGGAAGGTGCCGTCCTTGCGGAAGAGGTCGGCGAGCGAAGCATCGTCGCGGGTTGCGAGGGCCGCGCCGAAGCTCTCAACCCAGATGGAGAGGATGCTGTTGCCGTCGTCCAGCCCTCCGGAGATGACCGGCGATGTGGTCAGAGTGTTGCTCATGTGGGGGACTCCTTCGTGATGTTCTTCCCGCGTCCGACACTCCGCAGCTCTGCGTGCATCGGGCGATGTTCGCTCCAGACTCCTGCCAATCTGCGCTTCACAACGTCCCACTTTGAGACAGCCCCACACTCGACCAAACACACGAGGGGCCGCGACCCGTCCGGATCGCGGCCCCTCGTTCAGTGCTCGACGCGCTACTGTGCGGTGTAACCACCGTCGACCAGCAGGTCGGCACCCGTGACGTAGCTGGCCTCGTCGCTGGCAAGGAAGAGGATGGCGTTGCTCACTTCGATGGGCTGAGCCGCGCGCTTCATCGGGGTCGCGGCCGCGAACTCCTTGTTCGACTCCTCGCCTTCTTCCACGGCCATGTGCGTCATGACGAGTCCGGGCGAGATCGAATTGACCCGAACGCCACGCTCCGCATACTCCATCGCCGCCGCCCGGGTCATCATCTTCACCGCACCCTTCGAGGCCTGGTAGGAGAATCCGCCGGGGTTACCCACGGTGCCGTTGATCGAACACGTGTTGACGACGGAACCGCCTCCGGTGCGCTCGATGACGGGCGCTACGTGCTTCAAGCCGAGGAAGACCCCCTGCTGGTTGATGGAGAACATCCGCTGCCAGGAACCGAGATCCTCGTCGAAGACCGACTTCTGCGAGCCGACGATGCCGGCGTTGTTCAGCAGGATGTCGACGCGACCCCATCGCTCGACGGCGAGGGCAGTGATGGCTTCCCAGTCACTCTCCTCAGCGACATTCATATGCTGGTAGATAACGTCGTAGCCGGCCTCACGGAGTTCTGCCGCAACGGCCTCTCCGGCGTCGTCGAGGACGTCGGTCATGAGCACCACTGCTCCTTCGCTGGCGAACAGCCGTGCGTGGGACTCTCCTTGTCCGCGGGCTGCTCCGGTGATAATGGTCACCTTGTCCTGTACGCGACCCATGTCGGTCCACCTTTCCTGATCCGCGCGTTCTTGAGCGTTCATCCGATTATGTGACCCGAACACCCAGGCGTCTGTGTCAGATCCGGACAGTTCGCCGTGGGGCGACCGGCGAGTCTGGCTGCACGGCGACGATGCCGAACACGCGAACAAGGAGCGCCATGACGGATCAGCTGACGGGCAAGAACGCGGTAATCACCGGAGCGGGATCCGGTCAAGGGAGGGCAACGGCCCTAGCGCTGGCTGAGGCGGGGGCGAGAATCGTCGCGGCCGATGTGGACGCGGCTGGTCTGCAATCACTCGCCGCCGAACTCGGCGACGTCGTGCGCACGCAGGTCTGCGACGTGAGCGACCCAAAGCAGGTATCCCATCTCATCGACGTAGCCGAGGCTGAGCTCGGTGGGGTGGACGCCATGCTCAACTGCGCCGGATTCCTCCGTGCTGCTCCCATCCTCGAAACGACCGACGACATGCTGGACAGAATGATCGGCGTGAATCTTCGCGGAGTGTTCTACGGCTGCCAGTACGCGATTCCCGCCCTCAAGCGGAGAGGTGGCGGCTCTATCGTCAACTGGGGTTCGGTCAACTCGATGGTCGCCGAGCCGGACATCGCGGCCTACTCGGCCACTAAGGGTGCCGTGCTCATGATCACGAAGTCCGTCGCACTCGAGCACGCTCGTGACGACATCCGAGCCAACTGTCTCTGCCCCGGAGGTGTGCAGACACCCATGGTCGAGGAGTTCTTCGACGAGGGGTTCTTCGACGATGACGCAGCTCAGCGCGCGTACCAGCCGCTGGGCATGATCTCGCCACAGGAGATCGCCGACGTCGCGGTATTCCTCGTCTCTGATGCGTCCCGCAAGATGACGGGAACCGCGGTCGTCGTCGATGGCGGATACACGGCCAGGTGACCTGTCCCGGAACAGGACAGTCCGCCCTGGCACTCGCGACCTAGGTTCATATCATGTCCAACCTGCACAGCATCGACGCTGACACCATCAGCGGGGATCCGTACCTCCGGCGAACCGCATCAGGCTTTCCCCTTCTTCCCGGAGGGTACGGTCGCTCGGCCTACCACGTCGGGCCCCCGGCGTCGTACGCCGTTCGTGGGGAGGGATGGCGGCTCTGGGATCAGGACGGCCGCGAATTCATCGACGCAAACGGCAACTTCACCACGCTCATCCATGGCAACGCCCACCCGGAACTGGTCGAAGCCGCGGAGCGTGCGATTCTTTCGGGGTCCTCGTGGGGGATCCCGAACGCAGAAGAGTGGGAACTCGCGGACCGACTCCTGTCGCGGCTTCCTGGACTGGACCAGGTGCGATTTACGAACTCCGGCACCGAGGCAGTGATGGCGGCCATACGGATCGCGCGAGGTGTGACCGGACGAGACGACGTCATCATGACCAAGCACGGCTACCACGGCTCCTCTGATCTTGCTCTGTCTACGTCTGGCCCTGTGCGCGGCGTTCCGCAGGCGGTGTCGGATGCCCTGTCGCTGCTGCCCGTCAACGACATCGAGAGCCTCCGGAGGCTGTTCGCAGAAGGCCCGAGACGCTACGCCGCAATCGTCTTGGATCTCATCCCGAACAAAGCTGGCCTGATCCCGCTGGATCCGACTTTCGTGGCCGAAGCTCGCGAACTCGCCACACAGAACGGCACGCTGCTCATCATCGACGAGGTCATCAGCATCCGCCTCGGCGTTAACGGTCTGAGCGGGGAATACGGAGTCACCCCGGATCTTCTCACCACCGGCAAACTCATCGGCGGTGGCTTCCCCGTCGGAGCAGTGGCGGGCACAGCAGACCTGATGTCGACGGTCGATCCCCGTCGCTCCGACGAGATCAGCCTCTCCGGCACCTTCTCCGGGAATCCGGTCAGCATGGCAGCCGGAGCCGCCGCGCTGAGACTGTTGGATGAGAAAGCCATCACACGACTGAACGCGCTCGGCAACGTCGCACGCGCCGAAGCGAGTTTCCGTGTCGCTCACGTCGGTTGGGAGTTCCGCGGACAGGGTTCACTCCTTCGGCCGTTCCCGAAGGGCGCTCAGAAAGTCGCACCCGAGGTGCAGCACGCACTGTGGTGGGCCGGCCACGAGCGCGGCGTCATCATGTCCTCCGCAAACCTTGTGGCACTTTCTACGCCGATGAGCGGTGAAGTTATCGCGGATCTCGCGGACCGGTTGGTAGACGCGGTCATTGCGGTCGCCGACTCCGCGAACTGAAAGCACGCCGCGGGCACCTGGTCTCGGCACCTGAACTGAGGAGAAATTCCATGAAACTTGTGACTTTTCGCGACGATGGCGACTGGATCGCCGGAGCGGTCATCGGAGACAACGTCTACAGCCTGACTGCTGCGCTGACCGATGACGCCAATGCCGGGGATGTGAGGACCGTACGAGCGTTGCTCGACGGCAACGGACATCGCCTCGACGAGGTGGCTCGGCTGGTTGAGGCGGCGGTGCAGGACGGTCTCGCACCCAGCAGCACGTTCGCGGAGGCGACTCTCGGCGCCCCGGTGCCGAACCCCGCGAAGGTACTCTGCATCGGACTGAACTATAGCGACCACGTCGCCGAGACCGGTCGTGCGCTGCCCCAGTACCCGGACGTGTTCCCGAAGTTCGCGACCAGCCTGGTGGGGCCGCGCGACGCCATCGGTGGACGCGACATCACGGATCAGCTCGATTTCGAAGGCGAGCTCGCCATCGTCATCGGACGGACGGCGAAGAACGTCGCCGAGGAGGATGCGCTCGACTACATCGCCGGTGCGACCGTTCTCAACGACATCACCGCCCGCGACCTTCAGTACCGGGGCACGCAGTGGCTTATGGGCAAGGCCGTCGACGCGAGCACGCCCAGCGGGCCGGCGCTCGTCACGCTCGACGAGGTGGGAGACCTCCAGGACCTCGACATCTCCACTCACGTGAACGGCGTGGAGATGCAGAGTTCCAACACGAAGAACATGATCTTCCCGATTCGGACCATCGTCTCGTACCTCTCTCGCACTATAACGCTCGAGCCTGGCGACATCATCGCCACCGGGACGCCCGAGGGCATCGGTGCTAAACGCACGCCGCCCGTGTGGCTCCAGTCCGGCGACGAGGTCACCGTCTCGTTGTCCCGCGTCGGTGTGCTCTCGAGCACCGTCGGCTGACACCCGCGAACGAGGTGTCCCAAAACGGGACGTTCATGTTCGCGTCTGAAACGTAGTTTCGAAGGACCACATCGGCGGCGCGTGCCCGAGCAGCGCCCCAGGCAGGAGAACAGCATGACCATCGACGATCAGGCCCGTTTCGCGGAGCGAATCGCCGCGCACCGGAAGTCCACCCCGGTCGTGGTGCCGCACTACGTGAACGGTAAGGAGTCCTTCGATGGACCCCTCATCGAGCGCGAAGACCCCAGCCGTCCGGGCATCATCGTGAGCGGTTGCCATGACGCCCCCGAGGCTCTCGTCCTCGAAGCGGTCGCGGCCAGTCGCGCCGCTCAGAAGCAGTGGGCGAAGGTCCCTCTCGTCCAGCGCATCGAGCATGTCCGCCGAGCCATCCCACTCATCGAGTCTCGTATCGAGGACTGGGCTGTGCGCGTCGCAGTGGAGGTCGGTAAGCCTCACGCGGCGGCTCGGGCCGAGGGAGCAGAGGTCCTCGCCCTGCTCGAGCAGTACTCGGACTACGCCGAGGCGCCGGGTGCCTTCGAGGATGAGCGCACTGCCGACCCGAGTGGATTCGCGGGCGACGCCGTGCTGAAGCCCTACGGCGTCTTCGGTGCCATCACGCCTTTCAACTACCCCATCGTCCAGGCTGCAGGACCCGTCATCGCCGGGATCCTCGCCGGCAACGGGGTCGTCGTGAAGACATCTCACCACGGCCCGTGGTCGGGCAACGCGGTCGCGGAGTTCGTGCAGGCCATGGACCTGCCGACCGGACTCGTCAACGTCGTGCACGGTGCGGACGACCCCGGTCGTGTGCTCGTGGCTTCCGAGATCGACGGCATCTGCTTCACGGGATCGGTCAGCGTGGGCCAGTCCATCGTGCGTGACTTCGCCAACGGGCCGTTTTCTCGTCCGGTCATCGCTGAGATGGGTGGCAAGAACCCCGTCATCGTCACCGACACTGCAGACCTCGAACTCGCGGCAGACGGCATCGTGTTCTCCGCGTTCGACCTGAGTGGACAGAAGTGCAGCGCGCTCTCGCGAGTCATCGTCACCCCGGGGGCGCACAGCCGACTCGCCGAGCTGGTCGCGGAGCGTGTCGCGAAGCTGCAGATGACCGACCCGTCACATCCGGATGCGTTCGGTGGTCCCGTCGTGACCCCCGAGGCCGTGGAGCGGCATGCACGGCTTCTCAACGAGGCGACGACGGCCGACTTCGCTGTGACGACCGGGATCACGGGTGACGAGGGGTATTTCGTTCCCGCCGTCGTCGTCGACGGCGTCCCGGTCGAGCACGATCTCGCGACGGTCGAGCACTTCCTCCCGTTCCTGACGATCAGCGAGGTCGAGAGTTTCGACGCCGCTCTTGAGGCCGCGAACAACACCACGATGGGCCTCACCGCCGGCATCTACACCGGAGACCGCACCGAGGCGGAGCAATTCCTGGACACCATCGAAGCCGGGTGCGTGAATGTCAACGTGCCCGGACACGCGACCACTGGCTGGTGGCCGGGGCCTCAGACGTTCGGTGGCTGGAAGGCGAGCGGGACGACGGGCAAGCAGACTCTCGGTAAGTGGTACTTCCAGCTCTTCGCTCGCGAGCAGGCGCGTAAACTCCCGGTAGAGCTGGAATCCCTGCTGACGTACTGACGCATCAGCGACAAGGAGGTCGACGCGTGGCACCCAAAGAGTGGGCTTCGAGCATCACGCCGGCCGCCGCGAGCATCGGCCTCCTTTCCAACACGAAGATCCATTCCCTGCGGGAACGCTTTCTCAGCGACCCGCAGGGAACGGATCTCAGTGCACTGAGGCCGGTGATCGCCCGCTCCTGGCAGCGCAGTCTCTCCTGGAATGTGGTCTCGCAGCCCACAGCGTTGGCGTCCACGTCCGACAGCCGGATCGATGAACAGCTGCTGCTCGCTGCCGAGCCGGTCCTCACCGAACTCGAACGCGTGTGCGTCGATGTCGGCGGATCGGTCGTGCTGACGGATGCCGACGGAACTCTCGCGATGATCCGTGGTCATGCGTCGGAGATGCGTCGCGCCGAGCAGCTCTTCCCGCTCGTCGGGGCGCGCATGGGGGAAGACCTCATCGGCAC
This sequence comes from Actinomycetota bacterium, assembly GCA_037033365.1. Taxonomy (GTDB): domain Bacteria; phylum Actinomycetota; class Actinomycetes; order Actinomycetales; family Microbacteriaceae; genus Microbacterium. The sequence goes on from JAZBLS010000001.1 coordinate 21,736, forward strand.
GAACTCCGATGGGACCGCCATCGAAGAGAACCACGCGGTTCAGGTGTGGGGTGCAGAGCACTTCAACGAGGCGCTTCAGGGAAGCTATTGCACCTCCGTCCCGATCCGTGACCCACTCCGCCGCTCCACTCGCGGCGTCATCGGGCTCATGCTCCCCGAGTCCATCGGTCGGGACATCTCTCCACGCTCGGTGCTGATGCTCGTCGAGGGCGCCGCGGCCGACATCTCCCGACGGCTCGCCGAGCGACTCGCTGCGCGCGAGCAGGCCCTGCTGTCGGAATACATGCGCGAGGTCAGGAAGCGCGGTGCAGATGCCGTCATCGCCATGGACGACCGCACCACTATCGCCAGCCGCAGCGCACTGAGCATGCTGGATCAGAGCGACTTCGCTGTTCTCGCAGCCCTCGCCCGCGAGGCCGAGCCCGGTCAGCAGGCCAAACACTCTCTCAGCGTTCGGAGCGGGCGGGAAGTGCAGCTGCACCTGCGTCCCATGGAAGGGACCGAGTTCGGGACAGGCGGAGCCGCGGTGATGCGGATGCATGTCCCCGACGAGCCGAGGCGGTTGGAGGCCGCGCCCGCATCGCGGCCAGCGCGACGGTTCCCCGGTGTGGTGGGTGACAGCCCCGCCGTCCGCCGTGCTCTCGACGCGGCAACCACCGCGACGGCTCGGAAAGTGCCCGCCTACATCGTCGGCGAAAAGGGCACCGGCAAGCGTCTGCTTGCCGAGGCGATCGCCGGGTCACTGTCATCCGATACCTCGACCATCGTGTTCCCCGCGACAGCCACCGCCGTTCAGGTCCTTGACGACATCGACGCGACGCTCAGCCGTGGCGCGTCCATCGTGCTGCACCGGATCGACCGGGCAAGTCAGGATCTTCTCGAGGAACTCGCCGCTCTGCTCCAACTGCTCGACCAGCCACAGGTCGTCGTCACGGCAGGCGTCCTCAACGACGACGTCGCCTCGGTCGTCGCGGCGCTCAGAGGAATCGAGATCGTGCTCCCGCCGCTGCGGTCGCGCCGCGACGACGTGCCGGCGCTGGTGCGAGCGTTCCTCGACAGCGGAGGACACGATGACCTACGAATCTCGGACAAGCTCCGCGATACCCTCGTCGCCGCTGACTGGCCGGGAAACGTCGATCAGCTCCGCTCGGTCGTCGACACCAGTGCCGCTCGCGCCGCAACGAGCGAGATCCGTCTCAGCGACCTCTCCGAGGTGCATCTGCGTTCTCTGCAGGTCAGTCGCCTCACACGACTCGAGGAAGCTGAACTCCACCAGATCCGAGAGGCGCTGATCGAGTCTGGAGGCAATCGGCTCAAGGCAGCGACGCTGTTGGGTATCGGTCGGTCCACCCTCTATCGCAAGCTCGAGGGCTACGCAGGGCGAGGATTCGACGTCGAGCTGGAGTGATTCGACTCCGCTATGGGTCAAGTTGGGACAGTTCGAAGAATCGCGTCTCACGAGTATTGGGCTAAGCCGTTGGAGAACCGCCTACATCCACAGTTCGCCCCCTGGATCTCCATACCCGGCAACCCGATTCCGCGCCACTCACTGGTGAGTGCGCCATTAAAAGGAGCATGACGATGACGGATCACGTCAGTACCACTGCACCACAGGACCACGTTCCGCCCACTGAGCCGCCGACGACGACCTCCACATACGCGCTGCGCGGCAGGATGGGTACTTTCGGTCTGCTCACCACTGTGCTGGCGTTCACTGCGCCCCTCGGTGTGGTCTTCGGATTCGTGTCTGTGAACATCTCATTCGGCATCGGCGTGCCCATCGCTTTCATCGCCGTCGCCATCCTCATGGCTCTCTTCGCGCTCGGCTTCACCAGCATGTCGAAGGCTATCCCGCGTCCCGGTGCCTTCTACACCTACATCCGCGAGGGCCTCGGGCGGCCGCTCGGGCTCGGAGGGTCGTTCCTGGCCCTCGGAACCTACGGATTCAACATCACCTCATGCATCGTCGTGTCCGGCATCGCGGTGAACAACCTCGTCAGCGCATTCGTCGGCGACTCGGCGTTCCCGTGGTGGCTATGGAGCGCTGTGATGCTCGCCGCTGCCTGGATCCTGAGCTACTTCAACGTGGAGCTCTCCGCGAAGGTGCTCGCCACCGTCCTCGTGGTCGAGGTCATCGTCGTCACCGTCTTCGACGTCGTACTGATCGCGAACGGCGGCCCCGAGGGCCAGTCGTTCGAGCCCTGGAACCCGGCCAACCTCCTGACGCCGACGATCGGTGTGCTGCTTCTGTTCAGCATCGGTGTCTTCAACGGCTTCGAAGCGACCGCCATCTATCGTGACGAAGTTCGCCAGCCCGAGAAGACCATCCCGCGTGCGACGTTCCTCGCCGTCGCGTTCCTCGGTGTGTTCTACGCGATCTCGGCTTACGCACTCATACTCTCGGTCGGCACCTCGAACGCTGTCGAGACGGCGCAGACGGATGCGCCGGGAATGATGCCGAACGCGCTGCTCATGTACTTCGGCATGTTCGCCAACCAGCTGATCTCGATCCTCCTGGTGACGAGCTTCTTTGCGTCGATGCTGTCGCTGCAGAACATCCTGTCGCGCTACACCCACTCGCTGGCAGTCGACGGGATCTTCCCGCGCGTGCTCGCCTCGGTGCACGAGAAGCACGGTTCACCGCACCGCTCCGCGGTCGCGGTGGGCGCGATCCTCGCGGTCGTCCTCATCGTCCTCGTTCTGTCGGGAGGCGACGAGAACGCTCTGTACGCGGCCGCCGGTGGTGTCGCGTTCTACGGGATGCTTCTTCTGTTGAGCCTCACCGCAATCGCCATCATCGTCTACTTCCGCCGGCACAAGGACGAGGGATCGGTGTGGCGCACTCTCATCGCTCCGGCAGTGGCGCTCATCGGAATCGGCTTCGCGTTGCTGACAGCGTCCTTCAACATGGAGCTTCTGGTCGTCGGCTCCCCGTTGCTCCTCGGCATCCTCCTCGCGATCCCCTATGCGGCAATCGTGATCGGAGTCGTCGTCGCACTCGTGCTTCGACGCCGGAACCGCGAAACCTACGAGCGGATCGGTCGAGCTATCGAGTAACGCCTCTGGGTGACAAGCCGAGCTGCCCATCGGGGGATTGGCAGCTCGGCTTTGTCGTACCCGAAAGACGGCGGGCATCAGCGCCCGTCGGCGATGCACCAAACCGGAACAGTTCCCGACCGACGGCCCCCGTAGCGTCGGAGATAGACACGAGCCGTCCGGACAATCGACGTCCGGACCCCGAAGGAAGAGTCTCATGACCATCTCACAGCAGCAGCCGATTCCCACCGAGGGGCGGTACATCCTCGTCGCTCCCCATCACTTCCCTGACCTGGACCGGGAGCACGCGCTCGCCGCAGAACTCGGTGTCGAGATCGTCGCCGCGCATGACGCAGAGCATTTCCGCGAGGCGCTGCCCGGCGCAGCGGTCGTGATGGTCACTCCCTACGTAAAACTCCTCGCAGACGACCTCGCGACAATCGAACGCCCCGCGGTCATCGTCAGGTACGGCATCGGCTACGACAACATCGACGTCGCTGCAGCGGTCGAAGCGGGGATCCCGGTCTCCATCGTTCCCGACTCGTCGTCGGAGGAGGTCGCCTCCCACGCCTTCGCCATGGGAGTGGCGCTCGTTCGACGACTCCCGGCAGGCGACAGTGCCATCCGTCGTAGCGAATGGGCCGGAACTATTGCATACGAGGCTCCGACGTTCGGCGACCTCACGGTCGGCGTCATCGGCTTCGGCAGGATCGGTCGCCATGTCGCGCGCCTGTATGAAGCAATAGGCGCCAAGGTTCGCGCCTATGACCCGTTCATCGAAGTCGACGAGAGAGTCCGCGCCGAGCTTGACGAGGCGCTCACCTCGTCCGACATCATCACCCTTCACGTGCCGCTCAGCGACGACACGAAGAATCTGATCTCGCGTGATGTTCTCGTACGCGTCAAGCCGGGGGCTGTGATCGTCAACGTTTCGCGCGGTGGGCTTATCGACGAGGAGGCGCTTGCGGACGCGCTGCGCGAGGGCAAGATCAGTGGAGCGGGCCTGGACACGTTTTCGACGGAACCACTCGGCGCCACCAATCCGCTTCGAAATGCTCCGAACGCGCTGCTGACGCCGCACATCGCATGGCGTTCAAACCTGTCTGTAGGGGCATTGCAGGCCGGTGCGGTCGATCGGGCACGAATCGCGCTCACTGGTGGCTCGCTCGTCGATGTCGTGACGAAGTGATTCGTTCGGTGGCCCGGTAACGGCCATCTCTCCGTGGGCTCGGGACGTTTGCGCGTCTCGAGCCCGCTCTCTTTTGGGAGGTTCGCACGGAGCAAGCATTCCTTGTCTGCAAGGCGAGGGTTGACAGACGGAAATTCCCGGGATACCTTTTTTGAGCACATCCCGTCACTAATGAATAGGTATGCAAGATGATCGACAAAGACGTCACGCAGATCGGGCGCTGGAGCGAGTGGCGCGACCGCATCTCAGAAGCCGAAGGCACTGAACAGGACGCCCTCCTCCACGAGCGCGCGCAGTGGACACGCCGATCCACCCTCCAGATGATCGCGACGGCGCAGGCTGGCCATATCGGCGGCGACTTCTCGGTGACCGACATCCTCACGGTGCTCTTCAATCACGTGCTGAAGATCGATCCGGCCAACCCTGAGTGGGCCGAGCGAGACCGCTTCATCCTCAGCAAGGGTCACTGCGCTGCGGCGTTGTACTCGACTCTCGCCTGGGCGGGGTTCTTCTCGCCGGACGAACTCACGACCTTCATGGCGCCTCTCTCGGCGCTCAACGGCCACCCCAACCGTCGCAAGGTGCCCGGGGTCGAGACCAACACCGGTCCTCTCGGGCACGGGCTTCCGGTCGGTGTGGGTGCGGCGATCGCTGCTCGTCTCGCACGAGGCCCGGAGCGTGTTTTCGTCGTCCTCGGCGATGGCGAGATGCAGGAGGGCAGCAACTGGGAGGCGCTGATGTCGGCCGCGCACTACCGGTTGGACAACCTTTTCATCACAGTGGATCGGAACCGCCTGCAGCAGGGTGCGCGCACGGAGGACACGAACGGTCTCGACCCGCTTCCGGAAAGGCTCGACGCCTTCGGCTGGGAGGTGCGTGAGGTGGATGGACACGACTACGGCGCACTGATCTCGGCCTATCAGCCTTCCCGCACGGGCAAGCCCGTAGCCGTGGTCGCAAACACCACGAAGGGAAAGGGCGTGTCTTTCATCGAGGACCGCGTCGAGTGGCACCACAAGGTGCCGAACGCAGAGCAGGTCGAACTGGCATTGAAGGAGCTGTCATGAGCGTCGATACCCCCGCCGCCGGAATGTACGACAACCGCACGGCATTCGCCGAGGAGCTCATCGCCCTCGCTGAAACCGATGAGCGCATCGTTGCCGTCTGCAATGACTCCGTCGGTTCGAGCAACCTCACTGGATTCCGTGACCGCTTCCCCGACCGCCTGATCAATGTCGGGATTGCCGAGCAGAACATGGTCGGCGTCGGGGCCGGACTCGCCGATCGGGGTCTGATCCCGTTTGTCTGCGCGGCTGGCCCCTTCCTCACCGGGCGGTCACTCGAGCAGATTAAGGCCGACATCGCGTACAGCGGTCACAACGTGATCCTCTGCGGAATGAGCCCCGGCATGGCATATGGAGAGCTCGGACCGACACACCACTCGGTCGAGGACTTCTCCTGGTTGCGCGCGCTCCCCGGGCTCGACATCGTCGTGCCGGCAGACCGGGAGCAGACGCGGCGCGCTGTTCGCGACGCCGTAGGCGCGCCGAGACCCACCTACATCCGTGTCGGCCGGCACAAGGTGCCGGATGTCACGGCAACGGACACTCCGTGGGAGCGCGGACGCATGCAGACGCTTCGCGAGGGAGAGGATGTCACCCTGATCGCAACAGGAACACTCGTGTCGCGCGCGCTCCAGGCAGCAGACCAGCTCGCTACCGAAGGCGTAGGAGCACGTGTGCTCAACGCATCCTGGCTGGCTCCCTTCGATGACGAGGCAGTTGCACGTGCGTCTGTCGAGACGCGGGGAATCGTCGTCGCCGAGGAGGCGAATGTAGCGGGCGGTCTGGGCGCTGCGGTTGCCTCCGTCGTGGCGCAGCTGCCGGCGAGTCGTGCGCGCGTAAAGCTTCTCGGACTTCGCGAGTTCGCTCCGACCGGCAGCACCGACTTCCTTCTCGACTACTTCGGACTCACGTCCGCCGGGTACGTCGAAGCGGCCCGCGAGGTGTTGAGCGGTGTCTGAGAATGTCGTTGTCGGTCCCGTCACCATCGCAGTGGACCAGGGGACGAGTGCGACCAAAGGACTTGCGGTGGACGAGCGAGGTGTCGTCGTCGCGCGAGCGACTGCGACGTTGTCGCAGTCGCATCCGCGGCCGGGGTGGGTCGAGCAGGACCCGACGGCGATCCTCGACAGTGTGCACACCGTGGTGCGGTCGTTGCTTCACGGCCTCGAGCGACCCGTCGCCGGCGTCGGGTTCAGCACCCAGCGCGAATCGGCGGTGGCGTGGGACCGTGAGACGGGACGGCCCCTCTCGCCCGTGCTCGGCTGGCAGGACCGAAGAACCGCAGATCGCGCCCTCGCTCTTGCGGTCGACGCCGAGAGGATCCGGCGCATAAGCGGGCTGCCGCTCGACCCGATGTTCTCGGCGCTGAAACTCTCGCGCATTCTCGATGACGTCGACCCGGATCGTACCCGCGCGAGATCCGGTCGGATCGCCATGGGGACCGTGGATTCGTGGTTGTTGTGGAGCCTCACTGCCGAGCATCGCATCGAGGTGGGGAACGCGAGCCGCACGCAATTGCTCGACCTCGCCACGGGCGAGTGGAGCGACGAGTTGCTCGAGATCTTCGACATCCCGAGGGCGTGCCTTCCCGAGCTGGTGACGTCGGATGCTCCGGCCAACGCGCCGGTGTTCGATCGAATTCCACTCCGCGGCGTGCTTGGTGATTCGCACGCAGCCCTTTACGGCCACGGAGTGCGAACGCCAGGACTGGTCAAGGTGACCTATGGAACCGGCTCGTCGGTGATGGGTCTGACAGATGCGATCGTCACCGGGCCGGGGCTTGTCGGAACCATTGCGTGGAGCACTGCGGCCGGCGGCATCGCCCGCGCCTTCGAAGGCAACATCCTGGCGACGGGTGCGACGGTGCAGTGGCTCGCGCAACTTCTTGGATCCACTCCCGATCAACTCGACACGCTCGCGAGAACGGTCTCCGACACTGGCGGGACGGACATCGTTCCCGCGTTCGCCGGACTCGGGGCCCCATGGTGGGATGAGCAAGCTGTCGCGATCATTGCCGGTCTGCAACTCGGCACATATCCCGCACACCTCGCGCGGGCCGCGTTCGAATCGATCGCGCTACAGATCGAGGACGTGCTGACCGCTGCCGAACATGAAGTCGGCACTGCTCTGACAACGGTGCTCGCAGACGGCGGGCCGAGTCGCAATTCCTGGCTCATGCAGCTGCAGGCAGACCTCTCCGGGCGTATCGTCGCTCGCCACGACGGCGCCGATCTTTCCGCGCTCGGTGCGGGGCGGCTCGCGGCCGTCACCGCGGGACTCATCGACCACGATGCGCTCGCCAGCAGCGCCCATACCGATTTCATCCCCGACCCGACGTTCGATTCCGCTGAGCGCCGCCGCCGCTGGGCAGCCGCGATCGAGCGGTCCCGTCGCACCTCAGATCACGCTCGACGCTGAGCCGATCCCACCAAGGAGTTTTCTGTGTCAACGACGACCTCATCCCTCGCTCTGTACGACAAGCACTTCACCGACCGCACGGTCGTCGTCACCGGCGGCGCCAGCGGTATCGGCCTGGGCGTAGCCCGCGCCTTCGCTGCGGCCGGTGCGAGCGTCGCCATCGCAGACCTGAGCGCCGAAGTGCTCGCTGTCGCCGAGAACGCGCGCGCTGATGGGCTCGACATGACGGGCGTCCGTCTGGATGTCACCGACGAAGCCGCCGTCATCGACTTCTTCGCCGACCTCGCTCAGCGCTGGGATCACCTCGATGTCCTTGTCAACAACGCCGGCATCATCCGCATCAACGACCTCGGTGACACCTCGCTCGCCGATTTCAATGCCGTTCTCTCGGTCAACACGACAGCGGCCTTCCTCGCTTCACGCGAGGCACTGCCTCTGCTTCGACAGCGAGGGGGTTCTATCCTCAACGCCGCTTCGGGGCAGGCGAGGCAGGGGTTCATCTTCACGCCCGCATACGCGGCCAGCAAATTCGGCATCGTCGGCATGAGCCAGTCGCTCGCGAAGGAACTCGCTCGCGACGGCATCCGAGTCAATTGCTATTGCCCGGGCATCGTTCGTACGGAGATGTGGGAGTACAACGACCGGGAGTGGGGCTCCCGGCTTGGCGACTACAAGCCGGGAGAACTCATCCAGGAGTGGATCAACGGCATCCCGCTCGGTCGTCCTGCGGAGAGCGACGACGTCGCCGCGCTCGTGCTGTTCCTCGCATCGGATGCAGCACGCTACATCACCGGACAAGCCGTCAATATCGACGGCGGCATGTTTATGAACTGATCGACCCTCTCGAACCGACGGAGTTTCCATGAGTACCCAACCTTCCACCCAGCCCACCGAAACGGCTCTGATCCGAGGCGCCGGTTCATCAGCGGCAGCGGCCCGCACCCCGCTCTCCCGCCTGCTCTCCGGATCCGGCGGCGCGTTGCTCGGCTTCATCCTTCTCTTCGCGATCTTCTCGCTCACAACACCCCGTTTTTTCTCGGTCAACAATCTGGTCAACGTCGTCGACCAGGTGACTGTGATCGGAGTGCTCGCGATCGGCGCGACGGCCGTCATCATCACCGGAGGTATCGATCTGTCGGTCGGCTCGGTGCTCGCGCTGAGCACGATGGTGCTCGGCTGGCTCTCCCATGACGGAGGCGTTCCGATGTGGGTCGCGATGCTCGCGGCAGTCGCCGTCGGTGCACTCGCCGGACTCCTCAACGGCCTGGGGGTGTCAATCGCCGGTCTGCCCCCTTTCATCGCCACGCTGGCGATGATGTCGATCTGCCGCGGTTTGGCGAACCTCGTCACCGACGGCCAGCAGATCGTGGGATATCCCGAGTGGTTCTATTCCCTCGCCTCGACCCGCTACCTCGGATTCTTCTCCGTCACGGCGATCGTGTTCATCCTCCTGGCCGTTGTGGCGACCGTCGTCCTCAAGTACCGGCCAGCAGGCCGAAAGGTCTACGCGATCGGCGGAAGTGCCGAGGTCGCTCGTCTCGCGGGGATCAAGGTCCGGAGCGTCACGACGTGGGTCTACGTCGCAGCCGGAGCGCTCGCCGGAGTCGGAGCAATCATCCTCGCATCGCGTCTCGACTCCTCGCAGCCGAGCGCAGGAACAGGGTATGAGCTCGACGTCATCGCCGCAGTCGTCATCGGCGGCGCCAGCCTCAGCGGCGGTTCGGGACGCATAGCAGGCACCGTCATCGGCGTTCTGATCATCGGGGTGCTGCGCAACGGGCTCAACCTCCTCGGTGTATCGCCGTTCCTTCAGCAGATCGTCATCGGACTCGTCATCGCCGGTGCCGTCATCGTCGACGTACTGCGTCGTCGTTCGCACTGAAACCCTTCCGTCCAGAGTCGGACGGATCCATCAGAAAGGGAAATCATATGTTCAAACTCCGCAAGGTGGCCGCGTTCTCCGCGATGGTCGCCGCCGCATCCATCGCCCTGTCGGGATGCGCCATCACGCAGGCCGCCAACGACGATGGCGGTGACGACGAGATCGTCATCGGTCTCGCCGTCGCAAACCAGCAGGCCGACTTCTTCAATCAGATCCGACAGTCGGTTGAGGCCCGGGCTGAAGAGCTCGGCGATGTCAAGGTCATTGTTGCCGACGCCAAAGGCGACGCCGATACTCAGGTGAGTCAGATCCAGGACTTCCTCACGCAGGAAGTTGATGCGATCATCTACATCCCCGCCGGAGCGACGGCGGCCACCGTCCCTGGGCGCCGGGCGAAGGACGCCGGGATCCCGGTCGTCACCGTCGATCGTAACCCTGACGGAGAGCCCGGTGACACGTTCATCGCGACCGATTCTGTGGCTGCGGCCCGTGAGCTCGCGCAATGGGTGGGGGAGCAGACCGGCGGTACGGGGGCCGTGGGCGTCATCCAGGGCCAGATCGGCACGACCCCTGAGCTCGATCGGGATGAGGGCTTCAAGGAGGGGCTCGCCGACTATCCCGACCTCGTCGAGGTGGCCCGTCAAGCGTCCGACCAGTGGGCGCAGGACGAGGGCTTCGACATCGCCACGGACATGCTCCAGGCGCACCCGGAAATCACGGTGTTCTTCGGTCGTGCGGATGCCCTGGCACTTGGTGCGGCAAGCGCTGCCCGAACCGCGGGACGTGATGACATTCTCATCGTGGGGTTTGACGGTGATGTCGCCGGTCTCGAAGCCGTGCGGGACGGTGAACTGGATGCGACCGTCACGCAGCCCACGCAGGCGATGGGCGCCCTCGCGCTCGATTCGGCCATCAAGCTGGCCAACGGTGAAGAGGTGCCGGCCGAGCAGCTCCAGGCCGGAGTGCTGACCACCGCGGACAACGTCGAACCGTTCATCGAGAAGCACCCGTGATCCGTCGGGGTCCGCGGTTCAGCCGCGGGCCCCGATGCCCCCACCCATCGAAGTCTTCTGTCCGAGGAGGTACAGATGAATACCGAGAACACGCCCGGGCTGGTGGTGCGCGGCGCGCGCAAGGTCTACCCCGGCACAATCGCGCTGGACGGCGTCGACTTGGAGGTGCGACCGGGTGAGCTCGTCGCTCTGCTCGGTGAGAACGGCGCAGGCAAATCGACCCTCTCCACCATCATCTCCGGCGCCACGAGGGCGACCGAGGTCGAGATGACCTGGAACGGCGTTCCTTACGCTCCGGCTGACCCGCGGGAGGCGATCGCGATGGGGATCGGGCTCATCCACCAGGAGATGCGACTGCTGCCGGACCTCTCGGTGGCTGAGAATGTTGCGATCGGCCGCTGGCCGATGGCTCGCGGCGTGCTCGATTCGCGAACGATGCGCCGCCAGGCGATGAAGCAGCTGGACCGGCTGGGCTTCACCGGCCGTCCCGACCAGCTCGTCTCGGAGCTCAGCGTCGCCGGACAGCAGCAGGTCGAGATCGCGAAAGCGTTGATGCTCGATGCGAACCTACTCATCCTCGACGAGCCCACCGCAGCGCTCGGCGCGGCCGAGACCGATGCCCTCTTCGAAACTGTGCAGCAACTGAAGAAGGAGGGCATGAGCTTTATCTACGTCAGCCACCGCCTCAGCGAGATTCGCCGGATCGCTGATCGGATCGTCGTCCTGCGGGATGGCGCGAAGGTGGCGGAGCACGCCCGCGGAGATGTTGATCCGGAGCAACTCGTCAGAGAGATGGTGGGCAGATCCGTTGAGAGACTGTTCCCCGAGATCCCGGTGCCTGATGCCACAGCAGCGCCGGTGCTACAAGTCGAGGGCTTCACAAGTCGTCGTGGTGAGTTCACAGACGTCACATTCGACGTCAAGCCGGGAGAGATCTTCGGCATTGCCGGCATCGTCGGCGCAGGACGTACAGAGATCGTGCGCGCGGTGGCATCCGCCGATCCGCACGTCGACGGCTCGGTGCGAGTGGCTGGGAAGTCTGTACGGCGTCGGCATCCGTCTGATGCGATCGACGCCGGTATCGTGCTCATACCTGAGGATCGCAAGCACCAGGGTTTGGTGCTCGAGCACTCGATCGCCGACAACGTTGCGTTGCCGAATCTTGCGATACTCGGGCGCGGCGGATGGATCGGCGCCAAAGCGGTGCAGGAGCTTGCAGCCACGGTGGGGCACAAACTCGGGGTGAAGGGGCGAGCGCAGGATCCCGCTTCCTCGATGTCGGGAGGCAACCAGCAAAAGGTGGTGATCGGAAAATGGCTGCAACGGGATCCGAAGGTCATCATCCTGGACGAGCCGACTCGCGGAATCGATGTGGGTGCCAGAGCCGCGATCTACGAAGTGATCGCCGACCTCGCGCGATCCGGCGCCGGCGTGGTCGTGGTCAGCTCGGACCTCGATGAGGTGCTCGGCCTCGCGCACCGAGTGATGGTCGTCGCGGAGGGCCACATTCGCGGCATCCTGCCGCGAGATGAAGCGACCCCCGAGCGGGTCATGGGTCTCGCCGCGGCACAGTGACTGCGGCCTGAAAACAGAAGGAGACAGCATATGAGTGTGGATTTCGCGCTGCGCGACCGAGTGGCGTTCGTCACCGGGGGAGCGAGCGGCATCGGCCGTGCGATCGCCGTGGGCATCGCGACTCAGGGCGGCGCAGTCGGACTCTTCGATCGACCAGGAGCCGCATTCGACGAATCGATCGCGGAGGTCGAGGCCGTCGGCGGGCGGGCACTGGTGCTTGAGGGCGATGTGACGGACAAGGCTTCGTTGGATGCCGCTGTCGATGCGCTCGAAGAAGCCTTCGGCGGGCTGACCCTTGCCGTCAACGCGGCGGGGATCGCGAACGCAGCGCCGGCGGAGGAGATGAGCCTCGAGCAGTGGTCGACCCTCTACGATGTCGACGTGACCGGCGTGTTCCTCAGTTGTCAGGCTGAGGCGCAGGTCATGCTCGCCGCGGGCCGGACAGGATCAATCGTCAACATCGCGTCGATGTCGGGGTCGATCGTGAATCGTGGTCTGCTGCAGGCTCACTACAATTCCGCCAAGGCCGCGGTCGTGCATCTGTCGAAATCGCTCGCCGTAGAGTGGGCCGAACGCGGAATCCGCGTCAACGCGCTCAGCCCCGGCTACACTGCGACTCCGATGAACACTCGTCCCGAGATGATCGACCGCATGCGGATGTTCGCCGAGCAGGTGCCGATGCAGCGCGTCGCCGAACCGCAGGAGATCGCGGGGCCGGCCGTATTCCTGCTGTCGGACGCGGCCAGTTACGTCACCGGCATCGATCTGCTCGCAGACGGTGGGCATTGCGCCTGGTAGTCGATTCGGGGCGCCGACCGAGCGGCATTACCCTGGGGACTATGGCAGATCAGCCGCGAAAGGCGGGCAGCAGGCAGAGCGTGGAGCGCCTGCGCCTGCTGGCCAAGGTGGCGCGCATGTACTACGAGCAGGGAATAAGGCAGCCCCAGATCGCGGCGACTCTAGGTATGTCGCAGTCGCGGGTCTCTCGCTCTCTGAAGGAAGCGACAGCGCTGGGCATCGTCCGCACGATCGTGCTCCCCCCTCCTGGAGTGTACGGAGACGTCGAGGATCGGGTACGAGATCGCTTCGGTTTGCGCGACGTGGTCGTGGCGGATACCCCGGACGACTCGGAAGCGTCGATTCTGCGCGCGCTAGGAGCAGCAGGAGCAGCGTATCTCGAGAGCACTCTGACAGGAGATGACCGCGTGGGAATCAGTTCCTGGTCGTCGACGCTTCTCGCCACCGCTGATGCGATGACTCCGAGCACGGCGCGCACCGCCGTCGAGGTCGTGCAGATCATCGGCGGCGTCGGAGACCCCAGCGTGCAGGTGAATGCGACCCGTCTCGCCGAACAGTTCGCGCGGGTCACAGGAGCGGCACCGCGGTTCCTTGCCGCGCCGGGAGTCGTGAGCAGCACGGCGCTGCGGGATGCTCTTCTGGAGGATGCGTTCATCGCTGAGCTTGCGCGATCGTGGTCGCGACTGTCCGTCGCGCTCGTCGGCATAGGGAGTGTGGAGCCCTCTCCGCTGCTCAGACAGTCGACGAATGCTCTCGGGGTGGACGATCTCGGGGAGCTTCGTGAACTCGGTGGAGTCGGTGACGTCTGCCTGCGGTTCTACGACAAGCGCGGCCGCTCGCTGCATTCGCACCTCGAAGATCGCATCGTCGGCATCTCTGAGGAACAACTGCGTGCCGTGCCGAGAGTGATCGGAATCGCCGGCGGTGCACGCAAGTTCTCCGCGATCCGTGGAGCCGTGCTCGGCGGATGGATCAACACCCTCATCACAGATCTCGACACGGCCAAGGCGCTTCTCGCCGACGGCGCAACCACACTCAAGGAGCAGTCATGACTTCGACCCTCTCGATCGCATTCCTCAAAGCGGGCTGGCACGCCGACATCGTCGACCAGGCCCTTGCGGGCTTCACCGCCGAAATGCAGGATTCTGGCCTACCGCACGAGATCACGGTGCTGGACGTACCGGGTGCCTTCGAACTCCCATTGCAGGCGAAGCGGGCAGCGTCGACGGGACAGTATGGAGCTGTCGTCGCAGCTGCCCTGGTCGTTGACGGCGGTATCTACCGACATGACTTTGTCGCTCAGGCGGTGGTTGACGGTTTGATGCGCGTGCAACTCGACACGGACGTTCCCGTTTTCTCGGTAAGTCTCACGCCTCATAACTTCCAGGAGACTGCCGAGCACATCGGCTTCTTCTCGGAGCATTTCGTCAAGAAGGGGCGGGAAGCGGCCCGTGCCGTCCGAAGGATCGCCGCGCTGGACTCGGCGGTCTGATCTGCACCGAGCCGGGGGACGACCACGACGGCCGTCCCCCGCACATCAGTCGGAGAGCGATTCGATTCGCGCCCTGGCGCTCTCGAGAGAATCGATGATCCGCTGAGCGTGGTCGATCGCGAAACCCCAGGTGGTCCGGTGCGTGACGATGATGTACTCCCCGCGCAGGAGCCCGTCGATCCCCGCGCGGGCGACGTCGGCCGGATCCTGCGCGAGCGGCAGAATCGCTGCGGCGGCCTCAATAGAAGCCTCTGTCATCTCAATAATGCGTTCGGTAAGGATCCATCCGGGAGCGAAGAGCGACACCTGCACACCACTACCGGCGAAATCCCGGCGAGCGGTGTCGGTGAACGCCAACGTCGCGTATTTGCTCACCGTGTAGGCGCTGACGGCCATCACGTGTGGTGGGACTCCCAGGGAGTGCTCCGAGCCGACATTGAGGATCGCGGCCTCCCCGCCGGACGCGGCTGTGGCTCGGAGCGCGGGCGCGAACGCGTGGATGCCGTTGAACACACCGGCTATGTTGACGTCGAAGACACGGTGGGCACTCGCCGGGTCGATCATGTCCAGGCCCCCGAGTCCGCCCTCGGCAGCCGCGTTGTTGATCACGAGGTTCACGCCACCATGAGTCCTCTCCACATGCCTCGCGAGTGCGGCGACCTCGGCGTACTCCGCGACATCGGTCCGCACCCACTCCGCCGTACCGCCGGCAGCACCGATCTCTCTGACCGTGGAGGACGCGTCGCTCTGAGAAGCGATCACGACCGTCGCTCCACGACGCGCGGCTTCCAGCGCTAACGCACGCCCGAGACCGACTCGACCACCCGTGACGACCGCGACCGAACCGTTCAGATCAGTCATGAGCTCAGCGCCTTCACAAACCGAACGCGGTTCGAATGACGCGGTCGAACCCACGATCGGGGAGCAGCCATCGGAGTGCGAGCATCGGAGCGGCTCCGAAGCCGACGCGGTAGCGGGTGCGAGGTCGTCGCGTTCGAGCGATCTTTACGACCGTCTTGCCAATGAGCTCGGGAGCTGAAGTGTTGCGCGCGTTTGGCGCGGAACTCGCGGCGAGCGTACTCGCGACCTTGGCGGCCATCGTCGCGTACGCGCCGGCTGCCGAGGTCTGGGTGAGCGTCTCGGCGGCGATCGCTCCCCATTCGGTGCGGATGGAACCCGGTTCGATGACCACCGTGTGCACGCCGAATCGACTGGCCTCGATGCGCAGAGCGTCGCTGAGCGCCTCGACGGCGTACTTGCTGGCGTGATACCAACCGCCCAGCGGCGTGACGAGCTTGCCGCCCATGGAGCTGATGTTGATGATCGTGCCGGACTTCTGCCGACGCATGTGCGGCAGCACCAGTTGAGTCAGACGCGCGAGCCCGAAGACATTCACGTCGAGCTGCTGGCGAGCCTCGCTCAGTGGCACGTCTTCGATCGATCCGTAGGAGCCGTAGCCGGCATTGTTCACTAGCAGGTCAATCCTCCCGGTGTCGCGGATGATCGTCTCCACGGCAGTGGTGAGTGATGCCTCGTCGGTGACGTCGAGCGCGATAGTTCTCACCCCATCACGCTCAAGGTCCTTCATCCGGTTCACGCGGCGCGCAGCGCCGTATACGATGAATCCCTCATTCTTCAAGCGAATCGCTGTGTCTGCCCCGATTCCGGAGGAGGCTCCGGTGACTAAGGCGACTCTCGTGGTGGCCATGATGATCCTCTTCTTCAACTCGCTCAGCGACGCTCAGCGAGTGCCGCGATCGGTGCAGTGGTCTGCCACATGGCGAGACGCTGCTCGTAGACGTGCTGGGCGATCCCCTGCGGTGTGGTTCCGAAGAACACCCGTGCGGGCGACGGAGACGCATCAACGACCGCGAGGATCGCGGCGCCGACGCCGGCCGGGTCGGCTCCACCGGCCGCCGCCGCGATCATCTGCTCGCGAATGGGCAGGTAAGATTCCTGGCTCTCAGCCCACACCGAGCTTGATCCAGCCCAGTCGGTGCCGTAAGAGCCGGGCTCGACGAGAGTGACGTCGATCCCGAAGCCTGCGACCTCCTGAGCCAGCGACTCGGTGAAACCTTCAAGGGCCCACTTCGAGGCGTGGTATGCGCCCAGCAGAGGGAATGCGACGACACCGCCGATCGAAGAGATCTGGATGATATGGCCTCCGTGCTGTTCGCGCATGATCGGGAGAACCGCTTGGGTGACGTGGAACGGTCCGAACACGTTGACATCGAGCTGGCGCTGGAACTGCTCCGCGGTCACCTCTTCGATCGCGCCGAACAGCCCGTAGCCCGCGTTGTTGATGACGATGTCGATGCGGCCAAAACGTGCGTGCGCTGATGCGACGGCGTCGAACACCGCATCCCGGTCGGTCACATCCAAGGCGAGGGCGAGCACCGCGTCTCCGAACTGCGCGACGAGTGCGTCGAGAGTCGAGATGTCTCGTGCGGTGGCGGCGACTTTGTCGCCCCGCTCGAGAGCGGCACGGGTGAACTCCCTGCCGAATCCGCGGCCCGCTCCGGTGATGAACCATGTCTTGCTCACGTGCTGTCTCCTCTTGTCGTCAATGCGTCCAAGCGACGCAATGAACACATCATGCAACAAATGACACCTGGTGTCAATAGTGTCCCACCTGTTACGCTATGTTTATGATGACGGGCAACGAGCGCAAAGTCGGGCTGCGCGAGCGCACTCGACAAGCTGTAACTCGCGAGATCACCGAGACCGCCAACGCGCTCTTCATCGAGCGCGGGTACGAATCGACCACCATCGACGACATCGCCGAAGCGGTGGGCATGTCGCGCCGCAGTGTTTTTCGATACTTTTCGACCAAGGAGGACCTCGTCCTGGGAAAGCTCGCTTTTTCAGGTCAAGAGGTGGTCGAGCAGTTCCGCAACAGGCCCGCCGATGAGCCGGTGTGGGAATCGCTGAGAGAGGTGTTTCGCCTGATCGCCCCTGCCGTCGACAACCTCGACAAAGACGCCGTCGCCGCGCCGATGCAGCGGGTGATCTTCTCCACGCCATCCCTTCTCGCGGCCTATCTCGGTATGCAGCAGGGGCTGCAGGACGCCATTATGAACGAGATTCGAGATCGCGCTGCGCGGCGCGGTGCGCCATACCCGAAGTCGGATCCATTCCCCCGCGCGGTCGCAGCTGCGGCATTCGGATGTTTAGTCGCCGCGCAACAGACGTGGCTGGAAGACGAGTACGACGAGACATTCGCGAAGGCGATCGACGAAGCGATGGATGCAGTGGCGGCAGCGTCTGGGCGTGCGGGCTGAGGTTCGCCTTCACGCCCGCGTTCGTCGATCGTCCGCAGGATCTCGAACCGCAAGACGATCGGTCGCCGGTCACATGTCGATCTCGACCAGGCCGACGGACCGACAGAGTTCTTCGAGGCCTCGGGAGTCGAAGGCTTGAAGTGGTCCCAACACTCCATAGTGTTCGACCGATCCTTCGGCCAATCGAAGCGCACCGGCGGCGATCAGTTCACCTGTGAGTGAATAGATGCTGGGGCCTTCCAGATGCGCGGATGCGATGAGCTCTCCGCGCGCGTCGAAGGCCTCTGCGGTAGCGTGAGTGAGTGTCTTCGAGCGCTCGCTCGCGTCTGGTCCGCCTGGAGGGCCTGCCAGAGCCATGCCGAGTCGCTCGATGGCCCTCCTGCCTCCCGGTAGTCTTGCGGCCGCGCTGGCGATGCCGGATCCGGCTTGCGCGAGTCGCGCCAGATTCGGAAACCACCCGTTGTATACCTCAACCGCTTGCAACTCCGGGAAATCGGCCGGGAGGAAGAGCGACTCCGTGCCGGCCGCTAGGAAGCCGTCTCGACGGCGATCGCGTACGCGGAAACGGTGAACGAGATGTGCTGCTCGCTCTTCGTGCAACGACCCGTTGCGGTAGACGCTGACTGGTCGCAGGATGCCGTCCATCAGCGTTGCGCGTGTGCCCTGACTCAGCCCGTTCCGCACTGATCCCGTGGCGAAGTACCCGATGCGGAGGGTTCGCGCCTCGTGGTTCGATGCAGTGACCGCTAGTGCGCCTGCCAGGGTGCCGGGAACGAAGTCGTACCCGAACGCCGGCAGTAGGGTCGAGCCGGCCCGGGAGGCGCCATCGTCGTGTTTCCGTTGAAGTTCGCGCACGAATCCGATCTCACCCGTCGAGTCGATGTAGTGGGCACCGACCGATACTGCGGCGGCAGCCACCGGGTGCCCGTACTTCTCGAACGGGCCGACGGTTGACACAAGCACTTCGCCCTTCTCGACGAGCGCGCGTAGCGAGTCGGTGTCGCCCGCGTCTGCGAGGCGATACTCAAGTCCACCGTGCTCCTCGGAGAGAGCGGTGATAGAGCGTTCGTTCCGGCCGGCGATTATGGGGCGATGGCCGCGCCGTGCGAGAGCGGCGACGACGAGTCGGCCCGTGTACCCCGTTGCTCCAATGACGACGATCTTGCTCATGAGTGCTGGATCCTGACTCTCAGACGATTGCTAGTTCTCAAGGAGAGACCTGGTCGATATTTTAGAATAGCATTCTAAAATTGGAAGTCCATCAAAGATGGCATACCGTGGACGGATGGATGAACCGAGCCAGACTTCCCACACCGGCTACCGGCGGCGGGTGACGTCGACACGGCGCGCGATCGTGCAGGCAGCGGGGGAACTCCTCCTTGAGCATGGCGAGGCCGGTGTCACGATCGAGGCCATCAGTTATCGTGCGGAGGTCGCGAAACAAACCATCTACAACAGGGTTGGGAACAGAGCAGCGGTGCTTGCGGCGGTGGCGGAGGATGCCATTTCGGCCAATGAGCTCTATCTGAATGCTGCCTACGACACACCCGGGTCTGTATTCGAGAGAGCTCAGGCCGTCGCAGACGCGTACCTGCGCTTCGCGGTCGACCAGCCTCAGGCGTTTCGCCTGATCTCGTTCCCCCCGCCGGGCAAGGGTGCAGGCATGGATGTCGTCTCGTTCATCGAGATGCAGAATGCGAAGCTCGCGGAGCTCATCGATGAAGGTGTCCGTACCGGGGTGATCGCGACGGGTGTCAAACCCGGGGTAATTGCCATGGTGCTCTGGCGTTCGTGGGATGGCGTGATAAGCCTGCTGCACCGCCCCGACGACCTGCAGGCGTCGGAGGAGACCGTTCGCGGGCTGCTGCTGACTCTAAGTCAGGTGATTCAGTTCGGGCTCGGGTCGGGTGAAAGGCCGTGACGCTGGAGGGCGCAGTCTGAAGGCTCTATCACGACGACGTGCCTTCGGTCGGGTGCCGTGGGCCCCAGATTGCAGTTACTGCCAATGAGCCTCGAGCCATCACGGGCGACCGTCTAATGCCTCGCTCGGGACCCGTCCTGCTCAAGCACCTCAGCCATTCCGTCGACGAGGGCGCACGCGTCGTGAAGATCTTCAGCGTCACCGGTCTGATGATGTGCTCGCGTTCGTGAACCCCGACGGCAGTCTGGTCCTCGTCATGCACAACTCGCTCCCCGAGAGCGCGACCACGCATGTCGTCGCCGAAGGCCAGCATCTCGCTCCGGTGCTGCCGGGGGGCTCGTTCTGCACCCTCGTTTTCGGATGATCGCATCCGCGGCGAGGTGGTCACAGACCCGCACGCGGGGAGGGTGCAGATGGCACTGATCCCGCGGGAGCCGTTCACGGCTGCGCGGCGTCGGCGCGGTGCCGGCCGACCGACTTTCACCGCCCGAGGCGGCTCATCCGCGCGGACGCGGTGCGGGACCGGTCGATTCGCGGATCATGACCGTGACGGATGGGGGATCGGGTGCCGAATCCCGGTCCTCGGGCTCGGTGGTGACTCCGAGCTCGGTCAGCAACGTCTCCAGCACCTGACGTCCCTGCGCGCGGAAGTCCAGACGCACCGTGGTGAGCGACGGTGTGAAGTAGGGCGACTCGGGCGTGTCGTCGACGCCGGTGACACTGACGTCGCGGGGGACGTCCAGGCCGAGACCGCGAAGGGCGTGGATCGCTCCGAGCGCCATCTGGTCATTGGCCGCGAGGATCGCCGTCGGCAGATCGTCCGCATCCATATGCTGTACGAGCGCACTCGCGGATCGCGCCGACCAGTCGCCGTGGACGACGCCGAACGGGCGCAGCCCGTGTGCGCGGACGGCGGTGTCGAACGCCTGCAGTCGGTTTCGCGCGGCCGACCAGTCGGCCGGCCCCGCGATGTGCAGCATTCTGCGGTGGCCGAGATCGTGGAGGTGATCCACCAGGTCGTGGATCCCCCGGCTCGCGGTGTGCACGTGAGGAATGGTCGCGGGCTCGTCGTCCTCGGCCGCGAGCACGACAGGGACCCCGAAGTCGGTGCCCTCGAACACGGCGCGCGTGCTGTCGGTCGATGCGAAAGCGAGAATGCCGGCGAGGTCGTACTGCATGAGCAGACCCAGCGCGCGGTTGATGTCGGCACGGTCGCCCATGTCCAGGGCGACGACATCGAGGAGGTATCCGGCGTCTCGTGCTGCGGCCGTCGCCCCCTGGATGATCATGCTCGGGCCGATCTGATGCGTCTCGTGGGTGAGCGCACCGATGCGGAGGGAACGCCCGGTGATGAGCGCCCGGGCGGAGAGGTTCGGCTTGTACTCGAGCGTCTCCAGTGCCTTCTCGATCTTCGCTTTCGTGCCGGGGCGCATTCCCATGCCGCGCATGTATCGGCTCACCGACTGATGCGAAACGTCCGCCGCGCGTGCGACGTCATAGATCGTCGTGCTTCTGCGGGTGCCTGCGGGGGCGGTCGTGGAACCGCTCGGTTCTCCGTCGACTGTCATGGCCACCTCGCTCGCACCTCAGAAACACTAGTTGCAATCTGAACTGTTCTCGATAACAATAGCCGCACGAGGAACTGTTCTCGATAACAGTTTGAGCGTCGAACAATGGAGTACGAACCGGATGTCTGCTGTGCCGCCCCTTCCGCCCGAGGTTCTCTTCGGGGTCGCCTACTACCCCGAATACCACCAGAGCGAGCGATACGTCGAAGATCTCGACCTCATGGTCGCTGCCGGCATCACCGTGATCCGCGTCGGCGAGTCCGTCTGGTCGACCTGGGAGCCCCGCAACGGAGTGTTCGACCTGGATTGGCTCGAACCCGTGCTCGACGCCGCGCATGACCGGGGGATCTCCGCCATCCTCGGCACGCCCACCTACGCCGTGCCGCCGTGGCTGCAGGCGACCTATCCGGACATCGCCGGAGAGCGCCGCACGGGGGAGAAGATCGCGTGGGGGGCGCGGCAGGAGGTCGACTACTCGCACGCGGCCTTCCGGTTCCACGCCGAGCGGGTGATCCGCAAGATCATCGCACGTTACGCCGGTCACCCTGCGGTCATCGGCTATCAGGTCGACAACGAGCCCGGCCTCGAGCTTCTGCACAACCACGGGGTCTTCACGGGGTTCGTCCAGAGCCTCAAGGATCGTTTCGGCGACGTGGACACCCTCAACCGGGAGTGGGGCCTGACGTACTGGTCTCATCGCATCGGAGACTGGAGCGAACTCTGGCGCCCCGATGGCAACTCGTTCCCGCAGTACGACCTGGCCTGGCGGCGCTACCAGGCTGAGGTCACCAGCGAGTTCATCGCGTGGCAGGCCGAGATCGTGCGGGAGTACTCGAGCGACGACCAGTTCGTCACCACATGCTTGCAGTATCCGCGTCGCGGCCTCGATGACCGCCACCTCTTCGAGTCCCTCGACTACACCTCCGGCAACCCGTACTACGGATTCCAGAGGCATCTGGATGCCGGGGAGGATCTCGAGGCGCTCAACTACTGGACGACATCGGGCGTCGACGGCGTGTTCCGGCAGGCGGACCGTCTGTACTCCTCGAAGCAGGACCGGTTCCTGGTGACGGAGACGAACGCGCAGGCGATCGATGCCAGCGAGAACAATCACCCGCCGTATCCCGGACAGCTTCGT
Source organism: Actinomycetota bacterium (assembly GCA_037033365.1). GTDB lineage: Bacteria > Actinomycetota > Actinomycetes > Actinomycetales > Microbacteriaceae > Microbacterium. Next base: position 44,111 of record JAZBLS010000001.1, read on the forward strand.
CAGGCCGCGTTCGCATTCATCTCCCGCGGCGCGGCGATGATCGAGTACTGGCACTGGCACACGCTGCCCTACGGCGCGGAGACGTATTGGGGAGGGGTGCTGCCGCACAGCCTGGTTCCCGGTCGCATCTACCGCGAGGTTAGCGCCATCGGGGCGCAGCTGGCGTCCATCGGCGCCGATCTGCAGGGCTACGTCCCCGACGCCGACGCGGCGATCCTGTGGTCGAATCCGAGCCGCTATGCGATGCAGTTCATGCCACCGTTCGCACGACAGGGCCTCGCCGACGATCAGGCCTACGAGCGTCTCTTCGACGCCTTCTACGGCAGCCTCGCCGCGGTCGGCGCGCAGACCCGCATCCTGCACGTCGAGCAGGCACTCGCACTCGGTGCGCAGGAGCTGGCGAGCCGATTCCCCGTGCTCATCGCCGCCGGCGTCTATATCACCACCGATGAGGACATCGCGCTCCTGCGAGAGTACGTCACGGCCGGAGGGCACCTCGTCCTCGGACCGCGCACGGCATACGCCGACGAAGAGGCTCGCGCCCGAGTCGCCACGGCACCCGCCGGACTGGCCGACATCGCCGGAGTCTGGTATGAGGAGTACTCGAACCTCGATGCACCCGTCGCAGCGACCAGGGGCGGCGAAGACATCGGCGCCGGGAGGTTCTGGGCCGACGGACTCATCGCGACCGAGGCCGAGGTCGTCGCGGGTTACTCCGACAGGGGACTCGAGCGCTTCGCCGCCGTCACCTCGCATCTTTCCGGCGCGGGGCGCGTGACCGTGGTGGGAACCGTACCCGATCGGGAGCTCGCGCGACGCATCGGCGAGACCGTCATCGGCACACCGCGCTCCCTCTTCCACGCGAAGCCCGACAGCGTCACGGCGGCGTCGGGCTCGACGGGCGAACATCGATTCTGGTTCGTCTTCAACTGGGGATGGGAGGCGCAGGAGGTCTTGCTCGCCGGTGACGCTGCGGATGCCGTGACAGGGGAGATGCTTCGCGCCGGGGACCCTCTGCCGCTCGACGCGTGGGACGTGCGCGTGCTCCGCGTCTCCACGAGGACGGAGACGGAGAAGTGATGTCGGACGTGATCCCGAAGTCGCGGGTGAAGAGGCGCGACTGGCGAGGGTGGCAGTTCACCGGGCCGTTCGCCGTGGTGTTCGTGCTGGTGTTCATCGCACCGCTCGCATACGCCCTGTATCTCAGCCTCTTCCAGAACCGCCTCATCGGCGGCGACACCTTCGTCGGTGTCGACAACTACGTCGTCGTGCTCACCGACTCGAAGTTCTGGGACGGTTTCACCCGGGTGGTGCTGTTCCTGCTGATCCAGGTCCCGATCATGCTGTTCCTCGCGCTCACCGCCGCGCTCGCGATCGACAGCGCCCGCCTGTACGCCCGGGGCCTGTTCCGAATGGTGGTGTTCCTGCCCTATGCGGTTCCGGCCGTGGTGGCCGTGCTCATCTGGGGCTTCATGTACGGCGACAACTTCGGTCTGACGGCGAACATCAACGAGCTCCTGGGGGCGGACATCCTCCGCCCGTTCGCCCCGGAGTGGGTTCTCGCCTCGATCGGCAACATCGTCACGTGGCAGTTCATCGGATACAACATGCTGATCTTCTATTCGGCACTCAAGACGATCCCCGCCGACCTGTACGAGGCTGCCGAGATCGACGGAGCCCGAGGGTGGCAGGTCATCAAGGCCATCAAGCTGCCGGCGGCCCGCGGCGCCATGGTCATCGCGACGATCTTCTCGATCATCGGCAGCTTCCAGCTGTTCAACGAGCCGAACATCCTCCGACCTCTCGCCAACAACGTCATCACGACCTACTTCACGCCGAACATGTACGCCTTCAATCTGTCCTTCGCCGGACAGCAGTACAACTACGCGGCAACGGTCGCCATCGTGATGGGCGTCATCACCGCAGCCATCGCCTACGTCGTCCAGCTCCGCGGGACAAGGAAGGAAGAGCGATGACCACTGCGCTCCGCACCGTCAACCCTCGTGCCCGGAAGAGCTTCTCGGTCGCACGCCCCCGCCGATCCATCGTGCTGACCCTCGTGATGCTGATCTTCCTCGCCTACGCGTTGACACCGCTCGCCTGGCTGCTGATCAACGCGAGCAAGACCCAGGCCGACCTGTTCAGCTCCTTCGGGCTCGCGTTCGGGGACTCCTTCGCGCTCTGGGACAACATCGTCGCGACCCTCGCGTACAACGACGGGATCTTCCTGCGCTGGTTCGGGAACACACTCCTCTACGTCGTCGTGGGGGCCGGGGGAGCGACGCTGCTGGCGACGCTCGCCGGCTACGGGCTCGCGAAGTACACGTTCCCGGGTCGCAAGGCCTACTTCGCCGTGGTCATCGGCGCCGTGGCGGTACCGGGTACCGCGCTCGCCGTTCCCACGTTCCTGCTGTTCAGTCAGGTGGGTCTGACGAACACCCCGTGGGCCATCATCATCCCGTCCCTCATCAGCCCCTTCGGGCTGTATCTGATCTGGGTGTACACGCTCGAGTCCGTGCCGACGGAGTTGTTGGAAGCCGCCCGCCTCGACGGTGCGGGGGAGCTGCGCACCTTCTTCACCATCTCCATCCGCCTCCTGGCGCCGGGAATCGTGACCGTGGCGCTCTTCGCGATCGTGGCGACGTGGAACAACTACTTCCTCCCGCTCATCATGCTCAGCGATCCCGCCTGGTACCCGCTCACGGTGGGCCTCAACCAGTGGAGCTCGCAGGCATCCGGTGTCGCCGCCGAGCCCATCTACAACCTGGTCATCACCGGGTCGCTCCTCACCATCGTGCCCATCGTCGCGATCTTCCTCTTCCTCCAACGCTTCTGGCAGTCCGGCCTGAGCGCGGGAAGCGTCAAGCAATGACCTCCTCCTACCGACCAACGCACCACACAATGAAGTGAAAGGAATCACCATGTCCCCGTCACCTACGCATCGCCCGAGGCGTATCGTCACAGCCCTCGCGTTCGCCAGCATCGCCGCCATCGCCCTTGCCGGGTGTTCGACAGGAAGCGCCGGAGGAAGCGGCGGGAGCGACTCCGACCTGGACGCCGCGCTCGAGAAGGGCGGTGAGCTCACCTACTGGACGTGGACTCCATCCGGAGAGGCGCAGGCCGACGCGTTCATGAAGGAGTACCCGAACGTGAAGGTCAAGGTCGTCAACGCGGGGACTGCGACGGATGAGTACACCAAACTCCAGAACGCGATCAGCGCCGGATCCGGCGCACCGGACGTCGCTCAGATCGAGTACTACGCCCTTCAGCAGTTCGCCCTCTCCGACAGCCTGCTCGACCTCAGCCCGTACGGTTTCGAGGACCTGAAGGAGGACTACACAGCCTCGACGTGGGGTGCGGTCAACCTCAACGAGGGCATCTACGGGCTGCCGCAGGACTCGGGCCCCATGGTCTTGCTGTACAACCAGGAGATCTTCGACGAGTTCGGACTCGAGGTCCCCACGACGTGGGACGAGTACATCGCCGCCGCTAAGAAGCTGCACGAGGCTGACCCCACGAAGTACATCACCAACGATGCCGGCGATCCCGGCTATGCGCAGCCGCTGATCTGGCAGGCGGGCGGTCGTCCGTTCCAGACCGACGGCACGAACGTGACCATCGATCTTCAGGATGAGGGAACGAAGCTCTGGGCGGACACCTGGAACCAGCTGCTCGAACCGGACCTCCTCGCCCCGATCGGCACTTGGACCGACGACTGGTGGAAGGGCCTCGGCAACGGCAGCATCGCCACGATCGTCACGGGTGCCTGGATGCCCGGCATCCTCGAGGGATCCCTCCCGGAGGGCGCGGGCCAGTGGCGGGTCGCCCCGCTGCCCAGCTACGACGGGTCCCCGGTCACGGCGGAGAACGGCGGAAGCGCTCAGTCGGTGATCAAGCAGACCAAGAACCCCGCGCTCGCCGCCGCGTTCCTGAAGTGGCTGAACAACTCGGACAGCAGCATCGACGTCTTCCTCGGCGAAGGGGGCTTCCCCTCTACCACCGCTCAGCTCAACGACGACGAGTTCCTGAGCGCGGCGCCGGAGTACTTCGGTGGACAGGAGATCAACAAGGTACTGGTCGACGCCTCGGAGAACGTCGCCGAGGGGTGGCAGTACCTGCCGTTCCAGGTCTACGCGAACAGCGTCTTCGCTGACACCGTCGGCCAGTCCTATGTAGCGAAGAGCGACATCACACCAGGGCTCGATGCCTGGCAGCAGAACCTCGTCGAGTACGGCGACTCCCAGGGCTTCACTGTCAACAAGTGACCCCGCGGCGGGGGCGAGCTGTCAGCCCGCCCCCGCCGGATCCCCACCACTCCTGTACCACCACCACTCCTCACCACCACACCCCTGAAGGAGGGGCTCCATGCTGTCTTCAAAGAGGAAGAACAAGCTGCTGGCACGCACACTCGGCGTCGCGGCGGCCACGACGATGCTGGTCGCCGGATCCGTCGTCAGCGCCCAGGCGTACGATCCGTCCCCCGATGTGCTGTATGAACTCGGTTCGCAGGCGTGCCTGAAGGGCACAGGCAATTGCGTGATCTATCCGAAGTCGACGCAGTTGCCCAGCGGGCGCCTGCTCGTCGCGTTCGAGAAGTCCACGATCGGCGCCTCCGGCACTGCCGACGGGCAGACCGTCCCCGTCATGAAGAGTGATGATTACGGACTGACCTGGCAGCCGCTCGCCGATGTGGCCGCCCCCGCTCACGTCAGCGATGACCCGGCAGTGGCGCCGTACATCAGCAACTGGACGAACCCGTATCTGTACGTGCTGCCGGAGGATGTCGGGGAGCTCCGGGCCGGGACGGTTCTGCTCGCCACCGTCGTATCGGGCGAGGACGAGTACTTCGTGGAGCGCAAGGCGGCGGATCCGAACTGGATCCCCAGCAACGACGGCGATCGTCGCGATCTCGCTCTCGCTCTGTACTCGAGCACGGATGACGGTGCGACCTGGAGCTTCGAGAACATCATCGCGAAGGGCGGGTGGCAGGGAGGCAGTGCGGGCAACATCGGCAAGGCGATCGCCTCGGCCAACACCCATGCGCAAGTAGATCCCCTCTGGGAACCGCATCTCGACGTGCACGACGGCGAGTTGGTCGCGTACTTCTCCGACGAGAACGACTACACGGGCTTCGATCAGCAGACCGGCGCCCCCGTTCTCGATCCTGAGAACGACACTGCGGAGGACGCTCACAATCAGATCCTCGTGCACCGCACCTGGAACGGTGTGTCCGAGGCGTGGAGTGAGAGCGTCGTGGACATCGCCGGGCTGAAGAGTGACATGGGCGGTGGCAAGAGCATCATCGGCGGTGGTCGCCCCGGGATGACGACGATCGCCAAGACCACCGATGACAAGTGGCTCATGACCTTCGAGTACTTCGGCGGGGGATCCAACGTGCGCTACAAGATCAGCGACGACCCGCTGGACTTCCATTCCGACGGCGATGCGGAAGGGCTGGAGATCACTCAGCTCCCCGCCGCCTCCGGGTCTCGGTCGCTCGCTCGAGGTGGAAGTCCTGTCGTGACAACCCTGCCCGATGGGCGTATCGCTTACAACGCAGCGGGGAGCGGGAACGTCTGGATCAACCAGAGCGGTCGCAGCGACGGGGCCTGGACCGAGCTGCAGACCACGGTCGGTTCCGGATACAGCCGCACGATGCAGTACGTCGAGGGCACCGGGCGCATGATCCTCTTCCAGGGGGCATGGGGCGGGGCGAGTGCGGGGTCGGTCGTCCGGCACGCGGAGGTGGACTTCGGGCAGAGCGACGGGGCGTACTACCAGCTCGTGAACAAGGGCACCGGTCAGGTCCTCGGAACCGGGGGGCGTCAGAACGACGCCAACATCGGGAACAGCGACCGTCCCGACGTGCGCACAGAAGCCGCGAAAGCCGGGGACGCCACTCAGCAATGGCACCTCGCCGTCAAAACCGACGGCAACGTGACTCTGCTCAACCGCTCCGGAGGTCGCGCCGCAGCGATCTGGACCGGGAACGCCACGGTCGGCCAGCGCCTCGGGCAGTGGGTGGACGAAGGATCCACGGGACTGTGGAAGGTCATCGAGCAGGCGGACGCCACCGTGCGGTTCCAGTCGGTGAAGAACCCGGCGGTGTACCTCACGGCCACAGCGGACGGCACTGTATCCCTGCAGAATGCCCGCAACGACGGCTCGCAGGACTGGCGACGCGCCATCGACGCACCGACGAGCGCCACCCTCACGCCCGACCAGCGGAGCGCGGCGCTCGTCGGCCTCGACGGGGTGGAGGCCGGCTCATCCGTGACGCTGAACGCCACGTCTCGGACGCCTGCGGGAGTCGAGCGCAACGCGGGGGCCATCGGATCCGCGTTCCTCATCGTCGGAGACGGCGCCCCTCAGGACCTCGGGAAGGTCTCGTTCGACGCCGCGGCCACCGCCTCCGTCACCCTGCCGGGGGGTCTGGACGCCGGTGCCCGCGTGCGGATCGCCGTGCTGTTTGATGGCGCGCCGACACTGTGGGATGAAGCGACGGTGACAGCTCCCGCCGTCGACACCACCCGGCCGGTGACGACCCTCGTGTCGCCCACCGCGTCCGGTCCCTTCCAGACCCTCAGCGTGTCGGTGTCAGCGACAGACGAGGGAGGGCTCCGGCGGATCGTGGCGAACATCTATCGCGACGGCGCACTGGTCAAGAGCACGCAGAGCGCAGCGGGCGGGGCGACGAGTGCCACTCACAACGCGACCGTGACGCTGCCCGACGGGGACTACGTCGTGAAGTACAACGCCCAGGATCTTGCGGGCAACATCTCGCAGACGCGGACGGCTGCGGTGACGATCGACGCGACGAAGCCCGCTGCAACCGTCAAGGAGGGTGCAGCGTTCACCGTCGGCGGGCCGACCGCATACGACAAGGTCAGCTTCAAGCTCCATGACGCGGGGAAGATCGACAAAGCCGTCATCAACGGAGTGGTGAAGGATCTGACCGACAACGCGTGGTCGGATCTGAACAACCTCGCTCCCGGCGTCTTCGGTGCCGTGCGAGGCCAGAACACCCTCGTCGTCTACGACGTCGCCGGGAACAGCAGCACGCAGGTGTTCACCCTGCGTTGATACGCATTCGGGCAGGTGCCCGCGCCCCTGCCCGAATCCGGATCAAAGGGACGAGAGGCTGGCCGACGGTCGGCAGGTCCGCACTGCCTCCGGCCGCGCCGATGGCGCTGGTGATCTGCTTGTGTAGCGAAGCCGTCAGAGCCCCTGCGGTGACGCTGGAGCAGCTCCACGAGAGGGCTTGGAGCAACTCCAGGCTGCGATGTGGGTCGAGGAGAGAGAAAAGCGCAGAACTCTCGCCGTGCGTGACACCCTTCGGATAGTCCGGATAAGTGTTCTTATCGTGCCCAACGGGCCAGACGTTGAAGTGAGATGGGGCTGAGTTGGTGATCGGTGTTTGAGCAGTGCTCGAGCGGGATCGCAGGGGTTCCGGCGTCTGCAAAGTAGTGAGCCTGTCCGGTGACCTCGTCGCCGGTGGGCGGTGTCTCACGCTCCGGCGATCTGTCCCCCGAACGGTCTACAGACGAGTTTGAGGTGGGTACGTAGCGTGGAAGACGGTGGAGCGTCCACCATGAGATAAGACGCGAAGGAGCATCATCTTGAAACTGAGGTCCGCCGTCATCGGCGTCGTTTCAGCTCTCACCCTGGCGTTGATCGCCTCGCCGGCACACGCATCCGAACCGGAGGTGGTCGCGAATCCCGCGGTCGCGGTGCAGGCTCCGTCCGGTGGCGAGGTCGCCCCGGACGGATACGAGATCACCGCTGAGGATGAGGCACAGCTGACGGCACTGGTCGCAGGGACAGACGGGGACGCGCAGGTCTTCGACGCCGACGCTGCCCGTGATGCCGGTGCGTCGGAGCAAAGCGTCAGTGACTACGCCGCGGTGCTGGTCGGCGCTGGCTGGACGATCTCGGGTCAGGCGCCGACTCCGAACCAGGCCTCGGACGCCGAGCTCAACCGAGCGGGAGCAGCGGTCGCTGCGTGCAAGGGCCAAGACGGATACACCGGGTTCCACGGGATCTTCTGGCAGTGGGCGCTGAACTCCTGCAATACCGACGTGCTCATCACGCTCGCCGGCGCGGGCCCCGCATCGGTCACTGCCATCGGAGGCATGCTCGCCGCCGCCGGAGTTCCGCCAGGGGCGATCATCGCTGCGTCCGGAGCGATCATGGCGCTTGGGCTTATCCCGCTTATCGCGTGCAAGAACGCGAGTGCAAACAACGCCATCTACGTCAACATCTTCCCCACCGGGGCCGGATGCTGGGGGCAGTGAGCATGTCACTTCGCGTGAACCTCGAGACGCCCGCTACCAGAGCACCCACGATTGCAGTACTGATCAGCTGCGCTCTGGCGATTGCTCTCGTCGTGACTCTGCTGATCTCGCTGCCCGCGATATCCGTTGGTGCAGCCGGTGACCTCTTGGGGTGGCTGCTGCCTCTCCTGGTTGCCGCGATCGTCGCTATCGTCATCTCCTCGGTGATCCTCACACGGAGAGCGAACCACTAAACGCGCAGACGCGTGGTCGAACAGCCGTTCAGGGCGGATAGCTCTGGGCGGCTGTTCGCTGCTCGGATGGTCAGCGGGGTGATGCTAGGGCTGAACGCCGGTGACCCCGCGGGCAGGGCGTCTACTTCGTCGTAGGCACCGGCTCCTCGAGGGGTCAGGTGATCTCGCCAGCCTTCAGTGCGCGCTTGATCTCCTTCAGCGATCGCCAGGGGCGACCCTTCAGCTGGTCGTCCTGCAAGATGGCCATCGCTCGGATGTGCCGGGCGGTCTTCTTGTCGATCGTGGGCTCGCTCATGGGTATGGTCTCTCTGGGTACGCGAAGAGCCGCCCAGCGCGATGCGCGCGGACGGCTCTTTCGGGATGGTGGTGGGCTAGAGCTGGCGGTCGTCGCTCTGAGGTTCGTCGGAGTCACCGAATCCGAAGCGGTCGACGGTGACGCCCCGCAGCTCGGGGAAGCGGTCCAGGCGTGTGGTCGCGCGGGACTCCGCAGCGGGACGCGGGGTGGCTGAGGGCGGTGTAGTCGATGAAGGTGTCGGAGCAGGAGCGCGCTGAGGCATCGGCGCGACGACGGGCGCCGCGGTGGATGAGCGCATCATGTGCGAGACGAACTGGCGCGGCTTGACGATGAGGCGGCCGTTCCACGCCGGGCCGAGGTCGGTCAGATGGTGATCCGAGGAGACGATGACGTCGGCGTCGACGGCGGGGTCTTTCGCGAGGGCGAGGATGTGGTTGTCCTCGTGGTCTCCGATGCCGTGGTCGCGGACGATCGGGTCGACGATCCCGCCGCCGGTGAGCTGACAGGTCTCGACGATGAACTCGAGGAACTTCTGCCGGGTCTGATCGCTCTGGCCGTTCTCGTGCATGACCCGATTCACGTTCCGGAGAATGTGCGGGGACGCGAAGAGCGCGTAGCGATCGTCGAACGCGAGAGCGAGCGTGTCGGCAGCCGGCGAAGGGGAGGGGATGTCCGCCTCGGTGGGAAGCAGGATGCGACCCTCGGCGCGACCGATGTAGTCGAGGTAGACGTTGACGTCGAGGACGACGGGGATCTTGCGGGGTCCCGCTGCTGTGCGGGTGCTGTCGCTCACGGCACCCGGAGGTCCTGGATGAGCGCGAGCGTCTCCTCGGTCGTGAAGACCTTGCCGCCACGCTCTGCGAGGGCTTCACCGTGGAGGGTCTCGACGCCGGCGCGGATGTCCTGGAGACGCTTCAGCCGCAGGCGCTCCTTGAACTCGGTCATGGCGACGCGCAGGAACTCGCTGCGGTTGCCGCCGCCGAACTCCGCGGAGAGCTCGTCGAGCAGGGGGACGTCGGCCTCTTCGAGGGCGAAGCTGATGGGTCGAGCGGCCATGGCGGGCCTCCTCACGCGTTAGTAATTGATTATTAAGGGTACTGCGCACTTCACCCGAGGGCAATGGTGGAGCGCGATCAGGTGGGGTCTCCTACCAGCCGCCCGCGAGCGCCTCGGCGGGACGGTACTCGTAGCGTTCTTCTCCGCGTCCTTCACCGTGACGATGATCTTGTCCCGGACCACGATGACCGGGCGGGCCCAGGCCGCGGAGTGGGGGATTGGGGCAACATTCCGCTTTGCCCGCCCTGTGCAGCGTCGAGTCGCACCGAGTCGATCTCCGCCTTGAGCGCGGCATGGTCGTCGTTCCGAAACATCACGGTGATGTCCTCGCTCTTTCGGTAGACGCCCACGACGGCACGCCATTGATTCTCGAGCACGATGAAGTCGTCGTCGAAGAGATCTTGGGCGCGCACGTTCACCGTGGTGATTGCCGGTCGGACGGCGCGATGTCGGGTCGAGGTCTTGGGGTCTCGATTCGTTGGTAATGGACGAGGGGCCAGTGCCGGCGTCGCTATCGGCTGGCGCGCATGCGGGCGGTGCCTGGGGAGACACCGAGAGCCTCGCCGACCTCATTCCAGGAGGGTCTGCTCTGCGGGGAGGTCATCAGCTGAGAGACACATTGGCCGATGAGCTCGTCGATGCCCTCTCGCGCCAGAGCGAGAGCACGAAGCTCGTGGAGGGCAGCAGGGTCTGTGGGTGAGATGCATCGCAGCTCAGCGATCGCAGTGCTCAGGGCGGCGGCGTCGTACACGAGGGCTCCTTGATCGACGTGAGCGCACAGAATGTGCGCTTTAGAAGCGATGTACCGTATTTGCTTCCCAAAACGGGTACACGGGTACGCAAGAGAAACCGCAGTTCAGGGGACGGAAAAAGCGCGATGCACACGAGCGGTGCGTACCGTACTTGAGTACGCGAAAATTGAGATACGGTACGCAGGGATGGGCCTCTCCGCCTGTGTTTCCAAGGATCTAAGAGGGAAGAAGGGAGACTTGTACCCGATGTACCACCGATTTCGAGAAACTCCACACATGCGCGCATGCGCACGCACACGCATACAGTTCCTTCGAAAATCTGGTACATACGGTACGCGGTGGGTAAGGTCCCGGTGAGCGGGTAATTCGGATCGCGATGGCCTGGTACGCAAACGGGTACGCAATCCTCGCTGCGCGTGAAGCGAGGGAGCCAAAAAGCACTTCTTATCTGGCATTTTTATGGCTTCGGTCTGGCATGCGGTGCGTACCCGATCGGCGGTACAAGTGTCTGACGTGTCGCCCGAAGACCGCTGTCGAGTAACGATCTGCTGGCGCGTCTCCCCTGCCACCCGGGGGTAGTGGGGTTGGTCTCGCCGACGTCATAGTGCGGAGTCGGCGCTCCTGTCAGTACGCGCCGGACGAGGTCGGGATCTGAGGCGTCGGGGGTGATGGCCAGCAGCCACTGGCTATTCGTTCATCGCAGGCGCCTGGTTGCCCTTGTCGGCCGTAGCCGCTTACTCGCCCTCGGAAGCCTCGCTCTCCTCGATCAAGTTGACCACGGGTGCTGCGTCCAGACCGATGGCGAGCCACGTGTGCGGACTGATGGGCTCGCCGTGGATCGTGAGTCCTGCTTCGTGTGTAGCCATGAAGACATAGGTTCGCTGTGGCTCCCAGGCGGGCGGGATCGCGGCGACCACATCATGTAACCCTGGCAGGAGGCCAGTTCTTTCGTCGAACTGCCAGGTCGGATACCTGCGAAAGCGGCCGATCTTGAAGAAGTGCAGCTGTTTGTTCTGAGCGAGTCGTCTCACTTGTCGGAGTCCGACGTCCAAGAAGTATGCTGTTTCGTCGTCGCTAAATGAGTCGATGATGGCTTCAACTTGGGCGCGGTACTCTGGGCGCATTCTTCCGGCAGGATGAGCCGGACTCGCTTCGAAAAGAACGTCCGCACCTTTTTCGGAGATGAAGCCGGCGATCGTAAGCACGAGCGACTTGACCAACTTCCAGTCGCGACCGTGCGCTGCCGCAGTGCCGATCAGACGCTCGAGAGCAGCCTTCGTTGATTCGACCTCAGTGGGTGTCTTGGAGCTGTCTTCGACGGGATTATCGCGCGTCGTCGGCGCGTCCACGGTTCCGTCAGTCGATGTCATGTTGGTAACCCTCCAGCAGGATCGCGACGTGCAACGGATCGCACCCTTGAGACAGCCATCTCGTAGGCGTTTGGCTTTGACGATTGATCTTCAGGTGCCAGGTGGGTGTTGTGAAAAAGCGGTGTATCCGCGGCAGCGTCCAATCGGAAGGCATCGAAGACACGATCAGGTTGATGCCGTTGACGACCGATTTGCCTTCTTCTGTTGAAAACTGCCACATCGGATAGCGCATCTCGTTCGGAGAGAGCGCGACGGCGTGCAGGAATCCGGCGCGCGTGACGCGGTCGAGATAACGGCGAGACGTGCGCAGGCGGATGACGGCTTGCTCTGGAGTCAGCGACGCCTTCATCGCAGCGCGCTTTGTTGTGTCGCTGTCCGCGGCCGCGGGTTCGCCGGCCATCGCGCCGATGCGCTCGTCTCGTGCCACGAGCGCGAGCACGCGCCTGCCTGCTTGGAGGCTTTTGGGGACGCCTACTTCGTCACGGACATATCCGAGTCGACGCCATACAACGATCACCGCCCTCCAGAAGCGATGCCGCGCCAGATCCAAGTCCTTTCGCCCCCAGTCTTCGGCTAAGCGCGAAGGGAGGCCATCGGTGTCGGGGAAGAGATGCCTGAAGACATCACGAACCGTTGGTCCCTCGTTGTAGCGACGGCGATGATGAACTATGTACAAGCCGGCCGCCAATCCCCACTGCGCCGCTGACCGGCCGGTCGTGAGCTCCGTGAAGAGGGCGCGCCATGCCAATGGGGCCGGGCGTCTCGCGGATGTCCACCAGTTTTCAGGACTCAAGTACCCAGAGTTCGCCATGGCAGTGGCCATCCTCTCGCTCGTCTACGGTCAACCCGGTCGGGCTTTCGATCGCCTCAGCGCTAGGTTCGCAAGCGGTCGCCCTATGGGTAGGCGCTCGCGAGACGCTGTCGGCTTCGAATCAGAATATGGCTTACCAGTAAGCCCATACAAGGAAGCCATTCTGGCGACGCTTGTAACCGTGACAGGGCGACCGGGCGAGGCAGACGCCGAGTGGCGTGAGTTCGTCCTGCAGCTCTCGGTTCATCTCAGGCGCCTACGGCACGACGCTGGCCTCAGCCAAGAGGAAGTCGCCCATCGAGCTGGACTGAGCCGATTCATCTATCGCCAGTACGAGAGCGGTGAATCGCGCCGCGGAACGGCCGCGAACCCCGCGCTGCGGTCGATCCTCTCGATCGCGCAGGTGCTTCAGGTGCCTATCGAAGAACTTCTGCCTAAGTCGATTCCGGACCTTCGTAGTCGTTGACCCGTCGCGCGGGTAATCTTCTGCGGTGCTGCTCAGCCCCTGAGGCTGTCCCGAGAGTCTGACCGAGACCGTGCTTCACTTCCTGAAGCCCTGGTTTCCCCCAGTAGTGCCCCGCGATCACTGCCAGGAGCGCCATCTCAAGAGCAGCAAGCTCGTCGCTTCGGAACGGCCTCGGGGCGGCCTCGGCGTGGTCACGAGAAGTCCTGATCAGGGCCAGCATAAGACCAGGAATCTTGCGTCTTAGTTGCGGCGACGTCAGCGTGTCCGTTGACGGCCTCCGTGCGGCCTCCAATTGCTCCCCTGCGGGGCCCCTGGTGGCCGCCGAGCTGTGTTTCGGTCGAGCGGCATCGGATGTGCATGCCATAGCTTGCTGTCGCGTGGTTCGATCCTGGATCGAGCCCAGAGGGGATGCCGTGAGGCGCACCCGCGCCGCAGAGCGATTGCCCAGGGCAACCACCTCCGGGCGGTTGCGTCGGGAGGAAGAACGCGCATCGAGCCAGAGCCAACCGCAGCGCTTCTTCGCTTCGCTCGAGGCGTATCCCCCCGGTGCCACTGGGTTCCAAACCGTGGTCCCACGCCACCCCCGACTTTCCGGGGAAAATGTATCGCCTCGTCCCCATGACCCCCTGTGGGTCCTTCGGATTCGGTCATGGGGACATGGATGATGTCCCCAAGCTTTTTCCCTGATAAAACAACAAAAATGATCCCGATGCCTCGCGAAAGCTCGGCTTCGGGTCCGAAAGGAGTAAAGAGCATAAGGGGAGGTGGCCCCGGGCTGTGTTTCCCACCTCGCTGCGCTCGCCCGAAAACTTGCCCGGTGGTCGGCGTAGCCGACGCCTCCTCGGTCGAGGGTTCGACTCTTGCTCCGCTCGGTCTCCTGCCCTCCCTCGCCGACTTCGCTGCGCTTCGTCGGCCCTCACTTCGCAGCTACCGCTGCTCGCCTGAGGACGCCCCACTGGGGCCTCCACAGGTTGCTACCGGAGGAGCCCGGGCTACGCTGCGCTTGCTGGCCACCTCCGATGGGAATGTGGTGAGAGGTCGATCGGGGATCACTTTGCGAACGCCCCCAACTTTCGCCTCGAATCGGCAGCAGTTTTGTGGTGCACCAGTAGACCGTGTACCTTCACGCACCTGGAGGTCACCAGGTACGCGGGGCGGCGGAGAAAGCCCGGGCCAGAGCGCAAAGCTGGAAATTAGCGTCGGATTCATCGAAATCAGCAATTTCGGCCCTGATCAGGATTTTTCAAAGATGTACCTGCTGTACCTGCCGCTACGAACAAACCTATATACGAGAGCAGCATGTAGGTGCTCGGTTGGCGTGGGTGGGAGAGGGGTCAGCCTCCTTCTCTCTTACTAGATTGTCCAGGTACACCAGGTACAGGCCTTAGCAGGCCGTCCGAGAGCTGGGAGATCACGCGGACTTCGATGTAACTGGAGGTGTGCCTGGACCCCTCGATTCGGCAGTTACACACCAGGTACACCGGCTCACTCTCCCGACCTTCGAGCGCGGCTACACCCCAGCCGGGAAATTGGGCGCTCGCCGCAGATATATCCGACGTGCTGTGTACAGTCGTGAGCAAGCCTGAATGACACTAAAAGGGCAGGGCCACCGAGGGTCCGACCATTTGGATACGCCAAGCAACCGCTAACGGGTTCGGCTACGAGGTCCTCTTGGAAGTTTGACTTCCAAGGGAGATCCATGCCTCTTTTCACCCCCGCGAGCACTAGTCTGCTGGACTCGCTGATCACGCCGGCAACACTCGCCGCTCGCCTCGGCACGAAAAGTCTGAGCGAATGGCGCATCACCGGCCGTGGTCCGAAGTTCATCCGCATCGGCCGCAGCCCGCGCTACCGGCCTGAGGCCGTCGACGAGTGGTTGCTCGCGCAGGAGCACGCGAGCACCTCCGAGGAAGCTGCCTGATGGGTAGCGCGTACTCGTACGACACGAAGAACGGCAAGCGCTGGGAAGCGCGTTATCGCAAGCCCGACGGCAAGACCGCGCGTAAGGGTGGCTTTGCGCGCAAGCGGGATGCTGAGGCATACATCACCTCGGTGGAGTCGGCGAAGCTTCAAGGCGCGTACATCGCACCGGGGGAGTCTCGAGTCACCGTCGGAGAACTGGGTACTTCCTGGCTGACCGCCCACGCGATCGCTGTCAAGCCGTCCACCTTCCATAGCGACGAGAGTGCGTGGCGGGTCCACGTCGAGCCGGCCTGGGGGCGACGCCGTGTCGGCACGATCCGGCACACGGAGGTCGCGGCGTGGATTGCCGAGTTGAGTTCTGAGCGCTCCGCGACCACCGTGAAGCGGTGCCATGGCGTTCTCGCATCGATCCTTGACGGGGCCGTGCGCGATCGCCGGCTTCAGTCGAATCCCGCACGCGAGGTGAAGACCCCGCGCAAGGTCCGGAAGCAGAGGGCCTACCTCACGCACCAGCAGGTTGAACGAATCGCAACGGCATCTCATTATCCGGATCTCGTGCGGTTCCTCGCCTACACGGGGCTTCGGTGGGGCGAGGCGACGGGCCTCACAGTAGCGAACGTGGATGTATCGCGGCGCCGACTGAACATTTCGTCGAACGCCGTCATCGTGAACGGACATGTGATCGTCGGTACGCCGAAGACGCACGAGCGGCGCACCGTCGTCTATCCGGCCTTTCTCGATGCTGCGATGATTCATGCGATCACGCTCAAGCGTCCGGATGAGCTGGTCTTCCCTGCCGATACCGGTGGCTACCTCCGGCCGGGCAACTCCGTGTCCGGATGGTTCGCTGGAGCGTGCAAGCGCGCCCGACTCGCGGATGCCTCCGATGTTGCCGAGGCCAGGGCTCGGGGCGAGGGGATTCGGGCGGTTATGCCGCGCGTGACGCCGCACGATCTGCGGCACACTGCTGCATCGCTCGCGATCAGCGCCGGTGCCAACGTCAAGGCGGTTCAGCGCATGCTTGGGCATGCGAGCGCGGCGATGACGCTCGACACGTACGCAGACCTATTCGATGACGATCTTGACGATGTCGCCGCGGCGCTGGAGGCATCGCGCACGATTGCGCTTGGACGGTAGCCGGAAGTCGGCCACTTCTGTTCCGGGTTAGTCGGTCAAGCCGTTCAGGGAACGAGAAAGGGGCGAACTGTGTACCGCAGCGACATGCAATGACTTCCGATGAATCATCGGCGCTGAGATCCAGACACTTCGCTCGGCGGCGCCCGGCGACACAGATGAACGATGCTAGATCGAATCGCCCAGGTCGAACATGCACAGGTGGGCATGAGACGGGCTTTGCCCCCCTCGTCGACGATTCTGCAATGATCGGGGCATGAGCCCAGCGATCTATCCCGGCATCCGATTTCCTGACCGTGCCGAAGCTTTGGAGGATTTCGAGGGATACCGCGTATTCCTCGAGCCCTGGAATCCAATTGCTGATGCTCTGCGCCCCCGGTGGGAAGCGGCCGCGCTCCGAGGTTCCTCGCACATCTTCGCGATCCACGGGCCGCAGGGCGCCGGGAAGACGCTACTCACCAGGAAGCTTGCGGGGGACTTCGAAACTACGAAGCTCGATCCGCATGGGCTTGAGCCTGATGCAAGCAACTTTTGGCACCGTGTCTCTGGAGGAAGCGCGCTTGAAGCGGGCACCATCCGTCATGCCACCGCCATGACCGATTTCTTGACCATTCCAAACGTCAAGACCTGGCAGGGCGAAGTGGTGAGCTTCATCTCCGGACAGCGAGCGAACGCGCGTGTTCTGCTTGCGGATAACGCAGAGCGCACCTATTTCCGGCAGGGCCTCGTCGAGATGACTGACATGGAGTACCTCTCTGCGGAGGGCCAGCCCGGGCTGAACCGCCTGGCAGCACAACGTCTTGTCGACCAGCTGCGGACCTCGATGCGAGGAACACTTCTTGTCCTTCTAAGCAACTCAGCGGAATTCCTCAATGGTCTGCAGGATGAGGTGGAGCAGCAGCATGCCGGTTTGATGTCAGTCACTAACCTCGAGCTTCCTGGGCCACGTGACAAAGAGACGGTCATCCGGGTCAATACGAACCGGCTGAATGAGGCGTCGTACTGGGCGGCGATCGACCAAGGAACGATCGCTGATCGCGTGGCACTCAAGAGCGCGCTCAGCGGTGACACCACTTTCCCAGATTCCTTCCGCGCGGTCGACAGCGCGTCACGCAACCGAACCGGCCGCCCGGCGCTCCGAAACGTTATCTCGCTTCTAGTTCTTACGAATACTGAGGATGCGGCCGTCGACCTATCGAGTATCGGCGCAGTGAAGCGCACCGAGGTGGATGATGCATGGCTGCGCGTTCAGGTCTTTGAGGAAGGGTGGGCTCCTCGAGAGATCGGCGATAGAGAGGCCGGACTTCTTGAGTCAGAGTGGTCGCTTCGTATCGCCGTTCTGGCACGTCCATTCGTGAGCGCACTTCTCGCAGGGCGAGAGGATCCGGCTCAGCGTGCGCAAGTCGCCGCGCTCTTGGATGAGCTGAAAACCTATCAAGGGCCAGGAACCCAGGCCTCTACGCGCGCAAACTACACGGAGCGGCTGCACAAACACGTCGTTGAATGGATCGAACCGGACTACGACCTCGCCTCCTTCTGGGCAGCTGGTCAACACCGCTCCACCCAATACGAACCGGCGCTCGTTCAGGTGCTCCCGGGATACAACACATCCGCTAGCGGATTCCTTTCCTACCGACCCGACTTCGTGGTTAACGATTTCACGCCCTGCGCCGTGTCCGATGCCCCGGACGAGACTAACGACGCTATCCGCGCGGCTATCAGGCGGAGCGCGCACGTGTTCGAGTTCACGGCTATCGCGACAGGCGACCCGAGTCTCATGAAGTCTTACCTCGCGAGCAAGTTGCCCAACTATGTTCAGGTGACACAGGAACAGTAGGGACTCGCCACAACTCGGGTAGCGCCCGAAGAGAGAGCACCGAGAACTCCGCGATGTGCGTTGGTCGGGGAGCTACCAGCTCGACAACCAGCAAAGCGGGGTGTTCCGACTGCCGAACATCGGCCACACTGATGCACACTTCGTCACCCTCATAGTCACTTTTCAGGCGAACCTGAACGGCTCTACCTGCTCGGCAATACTCCTGTCGACGGAAGCGCTGACGCGCTTTTTCGTGACGAGCCGACGAAGCCGGGGGTGATCAAGTAGATGCTTCTCACAGATGACCCATGGCGCGTGCATGGTCGAGCCTGCTCGGATGGGCAGAGGAGTACCGCTATACGGGACTACAGCTGCGCTGATCGGTACCTACTGCTGCAGTCCGGCCTCGTGGGCGGTCAGCGACTATCGTCGCCACCGCGGCGGCCCGCCGATCCCCATCCGCGAGCAGCGACGACTACGTCGCCGCGGTGCGTGCGCCGCTCCACGAGCGGCGGCTCGGGGGCGTTCATAACCTCTCCGAGCGTTCGGAGAGGAATGTGATCGTCGTCGAGGGTTGCGAGTTCGTGCACGTCGTCATCGAGGGCATGTAGGAGTCTCACGTCGGCGCGATGGTGAGCCTGGAGCGTGTCCTTCAAGACGATGACGGTCATTTCGCGGGCTTCGCAATATTCGCTTGTGCAGTACAGCTCGAGGCGGCCGGTGTCACTCGCGATGTCACCGTAGGAGCGCTTGACGCTCTTGTTGCCGCAGAAATAGCAGTCCAAGTAGCCGGGGCCTTCCTGCCCCTGCTCGGGTCGGTGTGCGCCCTCGCGGCGCGCCCAGGGTGCTTCGTCAGGTCCCCAACCGGTAGTCATGTCGTCCCCTTCGCTCGGCGTTCTCATGATCGTCTCATGACCAGCACGGCCACAAGCTCCACGGCGCGTAGTCCGCCACCGAACCGGCTAACCCGGCGGCTCCAGAAGGTCGACGACGTCCCGAAGACTGGGTGTAACTAATGTGTCGTAGAGCCCCGGCACCTTCGCGGTGTTGAGCAGCCCGGACCAAAACTTCTCGGTCACCACGACGTCGCAGTATGGCACGGCTACCGCCAGCGCGGTGACGTCGTTCAGGTCGTTACCCTCCCACCGCTTCTGTGGGTTCGCTTGCCGGAGATGACGCAGCTTCATGTCGACCTGGCGTGAGGGCATGTGCGCGATGAGCCGTGTGACGTTACGCGCGTCGACGAGGTCCTCCGGTGGTACACCCAACTCTTGGGCCGCTTCGATCGCGGGCTCAAGGATGTCTTGCATTGCCGTCGCCGCCATGATGTTGGGGAGCTTGGCCTTACCCAGCTTGTGCACCCAACCGGCGATTCGGTTCTGTTCGGTGACGAACTGAGAGTCGTAGTTCAGCATGTCCTGGAAGACCAGGCGTGTGCTCTCCGGGTACCCCGCGGGGGCGAGGCCGCCGAGAATCATCTCTTCCCACTTCGGCACCGCAACCTCATACAACTGTCGCTTCTGCTCCTCTGACAGGTTGGTCCCGTCTACTTCGTCCGGTATGGGGTAGCGGAGGGAGGGTAGGGCATGCGCGTGCGCCGCAGTTTCGCCAAAAAGCTGCAACTCGGGGAGACGCACGTTCAGGTCGAAGACCTCGATGATCGCCCTTCGGATCTCCCACGGAACGATGACGTGCGGTGGGGCGATGCGATCCATGCCGGCGAGCCGCATCATCGTCTTGGCGAGGTCGACCCGTCGTCGCCGCTCCTGAGTCTTGCCTGTCTCGATGTAGTGCGCGACGCTGAGAGGGAAGGACGCGCGACCGTCATCAGCGGCCCTCTTGAACGCCTCGAGCGAGTCGACGTGCTGAGCTCCCTGAGGGTGCCCGGTTTCGGCGCGCGCCAGATCTATCCACTTCATCTGGTCGAGGTAGATCGTCATCATCACGACACTCAGTCTGCCTGCACAACCTGCTTGCAGAGCGAAGCACCCGTCGAGCCGCGGGCGGTGCGACCATGAACCCTCGCCACATACATTGCGCCGTGACTCGTGTGAGTGGCCGATTCGCGCGAACCCGATCCCGGAGTTCAACCCGTTCTTGGGTAGATCACTCGCCGTCCTCCCATGTGCCCGGATCGGTGCAACCTGAGAGTCGACCCGACAATCGTCCACGCCGCCGCGGCGCCACAGTGGCCTTCCAGGGCGGACGCGTCTAGATTATCGCGGCTGAGGGTCTACTTCGCTGCGATGAGCTCCACACTGCTTCGCTGCGGCACGAGGCCTCCGGGGAACAACTCGTCGATGGCCGGGGTGGGACTGGTTCATGCTTCCACGCGCTGCCTACGACTGACTACTTCCGGAATGGCTCATCATGGGCATACCCCGCGGTAGCGCTATGCGGTAACGCAGCAGTAACGGAATGCATGCGGGAGCACGGGAGCTGGCGTGAGTAGATGTGAGTGACTTCCCTACATTTCCGATGGTTCGTGAGAAGGTGACAAGGCCGCGGGGTCGCGAGATGGGTTCAAATCCCACCGTCACCGCCACCACGAAGGCCCCGACTCCCGTCGATATGACTGGGATGCGGGGCCTTCGTCATGTCCGACGTCGGGCGAGCGGTAACGCAGAAGTAACGATCGATCGCTATCAACTCCCTCGGCGGCCGCCCCGCTGAAGACGTCCTCTCCGTGGTGAAGTCATGCCGGATCATCGCAGATGCCGGTTCAGCACCTCGGCGCTCTTTCGGAAGCTCGAGATCGGGGATCCGTCGATCCAGTTGCGGTGCGTCTCGAGGATCACGGCGGCGGTGCCGACCGCCTTCGCCTGCGCGATGAACGCCGGGATGTCGATGTTCCCAAGCCCTAGCTCCACGGCATCGGGCCTGTCGATGGGCGTCAAGGAGGAGCCGGTGCGGCGTGTGCCCCGGTCGGTGAGGTGCACGAGCTGCACTCGCTCCCCGAGGCCGCGCATGAGGGCGATGGCGTCAACTCCCGCGGCCGTCGGCCAGTAGCAGTCGAACTCGAAGTTGACTACGGCGGGATCCGTCTCGTCGACAATCAGCGAGTACGCGGTACGGCCGGATTCGAGGCGCCGGAACTCGACGTTGTGGTTGTGATAGAGCAAAGAGACCCCGCCATTTGCGAGCGTGCGCCCGGCAGCGTTCAGCCGGCGGACGAGATCGCGAACCCGCGCCTCATCGGTGTAGTCGAACCGGTGCATTCCGGTGATCACGACGCGCGACGTGTCGAAGGTCGCCGCTCGGGCGATCACGGCGTCGGGCTCGCGCTCGATCGTGCCGAGGTCTTCATGCAGGCCGACGACTTTCAGCGCGGAGTCACGGATGAGCCCGGGCCAATCCAGCCGTCCGCCGCGACCGACCGGCATGCCGGATGCCCTCGTCAGCGCCCGAACGAACAGTGGCGTGGGTCTGGTCATGAAGCCGTTGAGCTCGATGCCCTCGAACCCGGCCTGCACCAGAGCCTCGAGCGTCTCGTGTGCCTGCTGTTCGGTCGACAGCACTGTG
The DNA here is from genome assembly GCA_037033365.1 of Actinomycetota bacterium. GTDB lineage: Bacteria > Actinomycetota > Actinomycetes > Actinomycetales > Microbacteriaceae > Microbacterium. The sequence continues at coordinate 65,783 of JAZBLS010000001.1, forward strand.
CCGATCTGGATCTGCTGGATCGCGCGGAGCGGACGCCCGCTCATTCGACTGCTCCCTCTCGTGCCGCGGCCGGAGGCTGGGCTGCCACCAGCTTCATGAAGGTGGTGAGCAGGCCGAGGGCGTCGCGAGAAGGATCGAGCAGCGCCTGGATGCGCAGACCGTCGACCATGGCCAGAACGAGCGTCACCTTCTCGTCGGCTGTGAGCAGCTCGCTGTCGCTCGTGGGGAGAGGGCCGTCGGTGAAGCGCGACCGCATGCGCTCGCGGCGACCGAGGAAGAAATCGTGCGCGGGGTGCTCGGGGTTCGTCGCGGCCACGGTGAGGGCCAGCCAGTTGCGCTGGAAATCGGAGTGCGAGAACTCGTCGGCGAGCACCGCGCTCAGGATCTGCTCGCCCGGGATGTTCGCCGTCATGATCCGCGCAGCGAGGTGCTCCTCGTGCTGCTCCCGCTGCGCGAGCGCTGCGGGGAGCAGCTCCTCCTTGCCGGCGAAGTGGCGCAGGAGTGCAGCGTGTGTCATGCCGGCGCGGGAGGCGATGTCGCGCAGCGACGCGCGCTCGTAGCCGTGCTCGGCGAAACTCGCGAGGGCCGCTTCGACGATCTGAGCTCGCCGCGCGGGGGTGGTCGCGCTCTGCCCTCGACGGCGGGGGGCGCGCGCGGCGGTCAACGGTGACGTCATGCATTCACCCTCTCACTTTTGCCTTCTGTAACCAAAGTGGTTACTATCGCTCAGGATCGCAATCGGTTGCCAAACAGATTTCGACCATCGCACGGCTGCCCAGTGGAGGGTGCCGGGATCACTGAACGATGAAGGAGTCCAGGTGACCAAGAGTGAATTCGACCGCAGCGACACGATCGACTCGATCGCCGCGGCGCAGCCCGTCGCCGGGAACACCCCGGACGACACTCCTCTCGAGGGAGTCGCTGTCGGCTCCGAGCCGACCGCCAAGGTGAGCGGCGGCTACATCTTCTGGCTGATGCTGGCCAACTTCGGCGCCTCCATCGCGATGATGGTGCCGTTGGCCTACGGCCTCGCACTGCGCATCACGGAGCTCGCCCCGGGACATGAAGAGGTGCTCGGCTACGTCACGGGTACCGCTCAGCTGATCTTCCTCGTGCTCAGCCCGATGATCGGCATCTGGAGCGACCGCACCCGTTCTCGCTTCGGCCGTCGCACGCCGTTCCTCTTCCTCGGGGCGGCCCTGGGGCTCGTGGGCGCCGTCATCATCGGCTTCGCCCCGAATCTGCTGCTCGTCGGCGCGGGCTGGGTCGTCGCGATGACCGGCTGGTCGACGGCCGGCGCGGCCATCCAGACGCTGCAGGCCGACAAGCTGCCCGAGGAACAGCGCGGCAAGGTCTCGGCGCTCACCGGTCTCATGACGCAGATCGCTCCCGTGCTCGGCATCGGCATCGCCTACGCCGTGTCGAATAGCACGTTCCTCGTCTTCTTCGTGCCCGCCGTGATCGGCGTCGTGTTCCTCGTGCTCCTGCCCACCTTCAAGAAGGAGGGCAGCTCGAAGGACCTGGTCGTCGACTCCTCGGTGACGCTCAAGAAGGTCATCTCCGGCTACGGCTTCAACGCCCGCAAGTACCCGGACTTCGCCTGGAACTGGGTCGGCCGCATGGTCTTCTTCATCGGCCTCTACTTCAACACGACTTTCGGCACGTTCTTCTACGCGCAGCGGCTCGAACTGCCGGTGCGCGAGGTCGCCGGCGTGGTCGCCACGGTCGGCATGCTCGGAGTCGTGGCCGCGGCCGGTGGCGCGCTGCTCGGCGGATTCCTCTCCGACAAGCTCAAGCGACGTCGTCTGTTCGTCCTCATCGCGGCATTCATCTTCATCGGCGGCGCGTTCGCCGAAGCCTTCGCCTGGTCGCTGCCGCAGCTCATCATCGGGGCCGTGCTCATGCAGCTCGCGATCGCGGTCTTCGCCACGGTCGACCAGGCCATCGTCTACGCGATCATCCCCGACCGGGCCGAGTCCGGTCGCTATATGGCCGTGGTCGCGTTCGCCCAGAAGATCCCGAGTGCGATCGCCCCGCTGATCGCGCCGCTCATCATCACGATCGGTGCGGTCGGCGCGGAGAAGAACTACACGCTGCTGTACCTGATCGGCGCGGCGTTCGCTCTCGTCGGCGGCCTCATCATCATGTTCAAGGTCAAGGGAGTGCGTTGAGATGACCGGTGCATCGAACTCGGCATCTGCGCCTTCGGCGCCCCACGACCTGCGAATCGACAGCGGCGGTGACGCCTTCATCGTCTCGGAGGCCGCACCGCGGCTGTCGTTCACGGTTCCGGTCTCGGTCGAAGAGCCGACCGGGTTCGAGGTCGAGGCGACGATCGACGGCGAGCCGCAGGCGCGTGCCCACCTGACGGCCGGTTCGCACCTGTTCGTCGAATGGCCGTGGACCCCGCTGTCCAGCGGCCGGCGTGTGCAGTGGCGGGTTCGAGCGGTCACCGGCCACACATCATCCGAGTGGTCGGAGTGGGCATCGTTCGAGAGTGGCCTGCTCGATGCGGACTGGTCGGCCGCGTGGATCAGCCCGGTCGAGCACGGTGACCCCGGATACGGTGCGCGGGGCGCGCACACGATGCAGCGTCGGTTCGACGCGGTGGATGTCGTCTCGGCGCGGCTCTACTCGACGGCGCTCGGAGTGTACGAGGCGCGCCTCAACGGGCATCGTGTCGGTACGGCGGAGCTGTCGCCGGGATCGACGTCGTACGACCGCACGCTCTATGCGCAGGCTGCTGACGTCACGCACCTGCTGACCGACGGCGCGAACTCGCTCGAGATCGAGCTCTCCGACGGCTGGTATCGCGGACAGGTCGGCGCCTTCCGCCTGCCCGCCGGCTGGGGGACCACCCCGGGAGCGCGTGCCGAGCTGCACCTCGAGCTGTCGGACGGGCGTCGCGACGTCATCCGCACCGACGGCGACTGGACGAGCACCGAGTCCGCCGTGACCCGCGCCGATCTCATGGACGGTCAGACCACCGACTTCCGACTCGCCCTCCGTGCGCCGGAGCCCGTCATCGTCGGAGCAGTGAACGGGCCCGCGATCTCGTGGTCTCCCGCGCCGCCGATCCGGGTCGTCGAGACGCGTGACGTCGCGCACGCCTCGCGCACCGCCGACGACACCTGGGTGCTCGACTTCGGTCAGAACGCCTCGGGCTGGCTGCGTCTGACCGACCTCGGTCCCGCCGGAACCCGGACTGTCATCGACTACGGCGAGTACGTGACCCCCGGCGGCGATCTCAGCACCGCGCATCTCGACTCGACCAAACCGGGCGAGCCCGACGTCGTGTTCGTGCAGCACGATGAGGTGGTGTCGGCCGGGGGTGATGAGACATTCGAGCCGCGACACACCGTGCACGGTTTCCAGTACGCGCGCGTGACCCGCGTGGGCGGACCCTTCGACCCTGCGACCGCGCAGATGCGTGTCGTGCAGACCGACCTGCGCCGCACGGCATCCTTCGAGTCGAGCGATGCCGATCTCAACCGCCTGCACGAGATCGCCGACTGGAGTTTCCGCGGCAACGCGGTCGATGTGCCGACGGACTGCCCGACGCGCGAGCGCCTGGCCTGGACGGGTGACTATCAGGTGTTCGCTCCCACCGCCGCCCGCCTCTACGACGTGCTCGGGTTCACGCGCAAATGGCTGCAGTCGGTGCGCGACGATCAGCTCGACGACGGTCGGGTCGCGAACTTCTCGCCGGATGGCCGTCGCATCAAGCACAAGCTCGACGACCAGTTCGCGATGATGACGGGCTCGTCGGGCTGGGGCGACGCGATCACGTTCGTGCCCTGGGAGATGTACACCGCATACGGGGATGCCCGCGTTCTGGACGAGAACTGGGACGCGATGGTGCGCTGGGTCGAGTGGGTTCTCGGCGCTGCACGCGCGAACCGGCATCACTCCCGCGTCGAGCGCTCGGCCGACCCGCTGCCGCACGAGGAGTATCTGTGGGACGGCACGTTCCACTGGGGCGAGTGGACCGAGCCCGTCGCCAAGGCGGAGGACGGATCCCGCTTGGATCCGATCAAGACGAATCCCATGGCCTGGTTCATGGCCGACAAGGGAGAGGTGGGTACCGCCTACCTCTACCGCTCCACCCGGATCCTCGCTGACGCCGCCACCGTGCTGGATCGGCCGGAGGAGGCCGCGAAGTACACGACGATCGCCGATCGCGTGCTCGATGCGTGGCGCACCGAGTTCGTCACGGATGAGGGCAGGACGGCTCAGGACACACAAGCCGCCTATGTGCGCGCTCTCTCGTTCGGCCTGATGCCCGAGCCGCTTCGTCCCGCGGCTGCTCGTCGGCTCGTCGAGCTCATTCACGGCGCGGGCACGCACCTCGGGACCGGGTTCCTCTCGACGGGGGATCTGCTTCCCGTGCTCGCAGACATGGGTCATGCCGGCGTCGCCTACGAGCTGCTCTTCCAGCGCAGCGCTCCGTCGTGGATGTACATGATCGATAGGGGTGCGACGACCATCTGGGAGGACTGGGAGGGCATCGACGACGACGGTGCCGCGCATGAGTCGCTGAACCACTACAGCAAGGGTGCGGTGATCCGCTTCCTGCACACGCACACCCTCGGGCTGCGTCAGGACGCGGACTCGGTCGCCTGGGAGTCGTTCACGATCGCACCGGTGCCCGGCGGCGGGCTCGAATGGGCGAAGGGGCATCTCGACACCCCGCAGGGGCGGATCCGTGTCGAGTGGCGGATCGTCGGCGGTCGGATGCAGCTCGACGCCGATGTTCCGGCCGGAAGCCGTGCCACGGTGGTGTTCCCTGATGGGACGACGCACGATGTCGGGCCGGGAACGTTCACCGGCGTCGGCGGGCTGAGCGTCGGCGCGTTGAGCGCCGCGAACTGAGCGATGGCGGACGGGCGTCGGGCCTCGGCTCAGCGCTCGTCCGCCACCGCCGCGTGCAATTCTCGGTTGATGGCGCGCAGGCCTGTCGCGAGCGCCTCCAGCTCGTCGACCGTGAGCCCGTCGAGGATGTCGGCTCCCATCTCGGGGCGTGCCGCCATGATCTTGCCGATGACATCGCGCCCGAGCGGCGTGGGCACCAGGCGTCGCACGCGCTGGTCGACGGCATCCGTCAGGCGTTCGACGAGGCCCTGCTCGACGAGCCTCTCCACGAGCTTCGACATCGTCGCAAGAGACACGTCGAACGACGAGGCGAGATCGCTGGTGGTGCTGCGGTCGGACACGACGATCTGCGTGAGCACCTTGAGCTGCTGGATGGTCAGCTGCGTGCTCAGCAGGGAGCCGATCATGCGGGGGAGCGAGCGCACCGAGACCGCCAGGGTCAGCGCGTCGATGTTCTCCAGCGCCTCCGCGCGTCTCCGATCTTCGCTCACCTCAGTACCGTAACGCTCATATCGGATTCCCAGGAACAATTACTTAGCCGCAAGCTAACCTTTTTCCAAGGAACCGATCCGGGGTCGTATCGGTCGCAGGATCACGTCGTCCCCAGTTCGCGTCGACCTGCGCTCGTGCCCCGGCGACAGGAGGACGGAACCATGACGGTCCACGCACACGACACTGAAGAGCAGCTCAGTCATCTGCAGGCATTGAGGGAGAAGTACGCGCGGGAGCGGGAGCGGCGCGTCCGTCCCGACGGAGCGGGGCAGTACCGATCCGCTCTCGGCGAGTACGGCTACTACGCCAAAGACCCTTACACGCCGCGGGTCGATCGCGAGCCGCTGCGAGACCGGGTGGACGCACTCGTGATCGGCGCCGGCTTCGGCGGGCTGCTCACCGGCGCGGGCCTGCGTGATGCAGGAGTCGACTCGGTGCGCCTCATGGACGAGGCGGGTGACGTGGGCGGCACCTGGTACTGGAATCGATACCCCGGCATCCACTGCGACATCGAGTCGTACGTGTACATGCCGCTCCTCGAGGAGACCGGGTATATCCCGAGCACGCGCTATGCGCCGGGCGAGGAGATCCGCCAGCACGCGGTGCGCATCGCGGAGCACTACGACCTCTATCGCGACTTCGTCGGGCACACTCGAGCGACGGGTCTCACATGGGACGAGGAGGCGACCGAGTGGGTCATCGAGACCGACCGTGGCGATGTGTTCCGGGCTCGGTACGTGATCACGTCGTCGGGCACTCTGACCCAGCCCAAGCTTCCCGGCATCCCCGGCATCGAGCGCTTCACCGGTCATACGTTCCACACCAGCCGTTGGGACTACGCCTACACCGGCGGTTCGGCTGACGGCGGCATGACGAAGCTCGCCGACAGACGCGTCGCGGTGGTCGGAACCGGGGCCACGGGGCTGCAGGTCATCCCGCACCTGGCCGAGCATGCGCAGGAGCTGTTGGTCTTCCAGCGCACGCCGTCGACCGTCGACGTGCGTGACAACCGTCCGACCGACCCGGAATGGGCGGCGAGCCTCGCGCCCGGATGGCAGCGCGAGCGGATGGACAACTTCCTCGAGGTGCTGGCGGGCGAGCCGGTCGAGTCGCTGGTGCAGGACGGCTGGACCACGACGCACCGGCTGCAGCGCAGCATCCTGTCGGGTAGCGTCGACGCATCGGTCTCCGAGGAGGATGGGCTGCTGCAGGAGGAGCTCGACGATGCGGCCAAGATGGATGCTCTCCGCGGTCGAGTGGAGGACATCGTGGAGGACCCCGCGACGGCGGCGGCACTGAAGCCCTGGTATCGCTACATGTGTAAGCGACCCGGGTTCAGCGACCTCTATCTGCAGTCGTTCAACCGCCCGAACGTGACCCTCGTCGACACCGCCGACGCCCACGGCATCACGGCGCTCACCGAGACGTCGATCGTGGTCGGCGACACGGAGTACGAGGTCGACTGCATCATCTTCGCCACGGGGTTCGACGTGGGAGTGTCGGGGGTGGTCTCGGGAACCCTGCCCGTCGTCGGCCGGGGCGGGCGTGCACTTCTCGAGGCGTGGGGCTACGGCCCGCGCACGCTGCACGGCTTCACGACGCATGGATTCCCGAATCTGTTCCAGCTCGGCCCGATGCAGAACGCCAACTCCGTCAACTTCGTGCACATCCTGCAGGAGCAGGCGGCGCACATCACCGCCGTGATCGCGCGGGCGCAGCAGGTCGGCGCTCGCCGCATCGAGCCGACCGCCGAGGCGGAGGACGCCTGGTGCCGCACGGTCGTGGAGACGGCCAGGGATGTCTCCGACTTCCAGGCCCAGTGCACGCCGGGGTACTACAACGGCGAGGGGTCGCGGTCGATCGGCGGGCTGACGTTCTCGCCGGGGCCGGTCGTCTTCCACCGACTCCTGCGCGAGTGGCGGCAGGGTGACATGGCGGATCTGCTGGTCGTGTCCGACGCCGACGAGCGCGTGCGCGAGTCGGCCGAGATCGGAGTCTCGGCGTGAAGGTGGGGCTGGCGACCGCGGCGAGCGTGGTCGGGGTGGCGGCTCTGCTGGTCGGATGCTCGCCGGCTGCGCCGGATCCGCTGTCGACGGATGCTGCGTCGGAGGGCGTGCCGGCGGACCAGGTGTCCGAGGAGCTGCTGCAAGTGACCGAGCCGCACGAGCTCACCGGAGGGACACTGCTCGAAGGGCCGACCTTCCATGACGACGGATCGCTGTTCCTGGTCGACGTCATGGCGCCGGCCGGTGCGGCCAAGGTGCTGCGCGTCGATGTGGAGGAGCGCACCGTCGATCAGGTCTTCACTGACGAGACGAGCGCATTCACGTCGGCGCAGTTCCACCCGAGCGACGGGCGGCTCTATCTCACGGACTTCCTCGGCGGCGGCGTCACCAGCATCACGGCGGAGGGTGAGGATCCGCGCTCGCACTTCTCGGGCGACGTCGACGGGGTGGCGATGCTGCCGGACGACATCGCGTTCCATCCCGACGGCACGATGTTCGTGACCGACACCCGGGGGATGGACGGGCCGGGGTGGGAGACGCCGGGACGCGTGGTGAGGATCGATGCGGACGGGAACGCGAGTGTTCTCGCCGCCGAGCTGCCCTCGCCGAACGGGATCGTGTTCGACGAAGAGGATGCGGGGCTGTGGGTGGCCCAGTACAACGCGAACCGCATCGACTACTTCGCGCTCGATGAGGACCGTACGCGCGTCGTGTCGGCGTACCCCGCGATCCACGTGGACGGCGGGATCGGGCGTATCGACTCGACCGCGGTCGACGCCGAGGGCAACATCTACCAGGCGTTCCACGAGAAGGCCGAGATCGTGGTGTTCGCGAAGACCGGAGAGCAGATCGGCACCATCCGGGTGCCCGGCGAAGGGCTCGAGTCTGCCACGAACGTCGCGATCGCACCGGGCACCACCGACGGGTACCTGGTCGTCAGCGGCCCTGCGGGCGGATTCGTGCACACGTTCGAGGCGTACGGGGAGGGCATCCGCCAGTCGAACGGCGGGTGAGGCGCGTCGGCGAGGTCGCGGCCGAAAGGAGGACCGGCCGTGACCTCCCTTGAGAGCTCGGGCTCCGCTCGACTACCATTGTGAAAATACAAGTTGACTCAGAATTGGAGCACCGATGCCCACGTTCCCGAAGGACTTCCTCTGGGGTGCCGCCAGCGCGCCGCACCAGGTCGAAGGCAACAACGTCAACAGCGACTTCTGGATGCAGGAGCCGTACATGACCGGAGCCGATCGGAGCGGCGATGCGCTCGACAGCTACAACCGCTATCCGGAGGACATCGCCCTCGTTGCGGACTCAGGCCTCGACACCTACCGGTTCGGGATCGAGTGGGCCCGCATCGAGCCGGCTCCCGGTCAGTTCTCGACGGTGCAGCTCGCTCACTATCGGCGGATGATCGACACCGCACTGGCTGCCGGTGTGCGTCCCTTCGTCACGCTGCATCACTTCACCTCGCCCCGCTGGTTCGCCGAGGAGGGCGGATGGCGCTCGCCGCAGGCCATCGACAGGTTCCGCGCCTACGTGGAGGTCGCGGCGACGATCCTGGACGGCGTGGAGTGGGTCTGCACGATCAACGAGCCCAACATGCTCGCGATCATGGTCGGTGAGGCCGAGGCCGCTCTGGATCCGGACTCCGACGTCGCGTGGCTCAGTCCGACTCTCGAGGCGGACACCCCGCGTCCGGTCAAGCCCGCGCCGTCCGAGGAGATCGGACGACGCCTCATCGAGGCGCACCATGCGGCGCGGGAGATCCTGCGCGAGCGCACCGACGCGAAGATCGGGTGGTCGATCGCCAACCGCGCCTTCGAGACGCGCCCCGGTGCGGAGGAGGTGCGGCGTCGCCTCGAATACGTCTGGGAGGACCTCTATCTCGAGGCCGCGGAGGATGACGACTTCATCGGAGTCCAGGCCTACTCCGCCCAATGGGTCGGTCCCGACGGCATCGAGCCGCACCCGGTGCACCCCGACAACACGCTGGTGCGCACGGCCTACCGTCCCGATGCGCTCGGGATCGCCGTCCGCCACACGGCCGACGTGCTGCCGCGGGTGCCCGTGGTCGTCACCGAGAACGGCATCGCGACGTCGGATGACGGCCGCAGGATCGCGTACACGGATGCCGCTCTGCGGTCGCTCGCCGAGGCGATGCGAGACGGGGTCGACGTTCGCGGCTACATCCACTGGAGCCTGCTCGACAACTACGAGTGGGGCCACTGGGATCCGACGTTCGGTCTCGTCGCGGTGGATCGGAAGACCTTCGAGCGGCAGCCCAAGCCCAGCCTGGCCTGGCTCGGCGACCTCGCGCGCCGTAGTCGTGCAGGAGACGGCGACGAGGAGTGAGACTGAGGGGCCCGCTCGGAAGCGGGCCCCTCAGTCCAGGGCGTCGGCCCCGAGCAGTGCGCCGATGTGCGCCTCGATCCGGGCCCTGATGTCGAACGCAGGGCCCTGCATCCACTGCAGCTGCAGCCCTTCCCAGGCTGCCAGAAGGAGGTGTGCGGCGGCGTCTGCGTCGACTGTCGCGGCGACTCGACCCGCCTCTTGCAGACGGCGGATGTCGGTAGCCACGACCGCGGTCGAGCGCGCCCACCGGGCCTGGAAGAACTCGTTGGCCGGGTGTTCCGGATCGGCGGCGGCTCCGGCGAGCTCGTTGTAGAGCCGCGCGTAATTCGTGCGCTGTACTCCGGCTTCGGCGCGCGCGCCCATATCGGCGACGGCACCGGCCTCGGAGCCTCGCGCGCGGATGTTCTCCTCGTCGTGCTGCGCGAGCGCCGCGATGAACAGCGCCTCCTTGGTGGGGAAGTGGTAGAACACCGTCGCTTCGCTGGTCTCGGCGAGCTCCGCGATGTCCGACACCGACACGTTGCGGTGGCCGTGCCTGCGCACGAGGTCGAGGGCGGCTTTGCTGAGTGCCTGCCGCCGTTGGTCCGACTTCGCGTACGGACCTCTCTTCTGGGCCATCCGGGTCCTTCCGATCGCTCTTGAGTGGGGCGCTCTGACAATGTTATGCTCATCGCGCCAAAGTAATAGTCGACTCAGAATTGAGTCGAGGGAAAGGTGAAGATGCCTGAGTCGACAGTCGATCGTCGCCGCCTCGTGCGGCGGCACAATCCTGTGCTGACGGCAGCTCATCCGACCGCAGCCCTGACCATCGGCAATGGTGACATCGCCATGACCGTCGACATCACGGGCCTGCAGACCTTCCCCGATTTCCATGAACTCGTGCCCGATCCGCACCGGGTCGCCGTCACGGGCGTCGACGGCCTCCCCGAGCAGCGCGTGCGCGTCTTCGACGCCGATGACTTCCAGATCCCGCTGTGTACGCAGTCCACCTGGGCGTGGTACCGCACCCGCACCGACCGCGCATTCGACCGTGACGAGGTCGTCACGCGGTATGACACCGCCCGAGGATCGGTGCCGTACCTCGATCGCATGGGCCTGCAGCGCGCGGGCGACCCGATCGGTGAGGAGTTCGTCGCCGGAGCCTGGTTCCACTACAACCCGAGGCGTGCGCACCTCGGACGGCTGACGCTCACACCGCCGGCAGGCGAGGCTGAACACATCGAGGTCACCGCCGTGCACAGCCCGCGCACCGAGCTCGATCTGTGGACGGGTCGTGTCGATGCGCGCTACACGCTCGACGGCGAGACGGTCACCGTGACGACTGTCGCTCACCCGGACCGTGACGCCTTCGCCGTGAGGGTCGAGTCCGGTCTGCTTCTGCGCGGGTGGGGGGTCGCATGGGTCTTCGACGACCAGCCGGACGACCTCGCCGCGTTCGAGCTGCCGCTCGCCGTGTCGACCGACTGGACCCGCCACAGCGCCGCCCGATGGTCGGCTCGTCGGCAGCTGGAGGGGGCCTCGTACGACGTGGAGATCGCGACGAGCGGCGTGCTCGACGCTCGAGGGGCGGATGCCGTCGCTGCCACGACAGTCGCCGATGAGGGCGCGCTCGAGGTCGTGGTGATCCCGCGCCCGAGCGGCGCTCCGGATGATTCGACGCACCTGTCGTTCCGGGATGTCGTGGGCGCAGCGGAGGCCTGGTGGGAGGGGTTCTGGTCGCACGGAACCGCTGTCTCGTTCGAGGGCAGCGACGACGAGCGCGCGGAGGAGCTCGAGCGCCGCATCGTGCTCTCGCAGTACCTCGCTGCGGTGAACAGTGCGGGATCGACCCCGCCGGCCGAGACGGGACTCACCTACAACACCTGGACCGGCAAGTTCCACCTCGAGATGCACTGGTGGCACGCCGCGCACTTCGCGCTCTGGGGGCGTGGCGATCTTCTCGAGCGCAGCCTGGGCTGGTACCACTCGGCGCTTCCCGCAGCGCGGGCGACCGCGCAGTGGCAGGGCTATCGCGGCGCACGCTGGCAGAAGCAGAGCGACCCGAGCGGCGTGGAATCGCCGAGCAACATCGGCGTGTTCCTCGTGTGGCAGCAGCCCCACATCATCCACATGCTGGAGCTTCTGCGCAGAGAGGGCAGAGACGACGCGTTCCTGCGCGAGCACTATCCGCTCGTCGAGGCCACCGCGGAGTTCATGGCGGACTTCGTCGAGGAGCGCGATGGCGCGTTCGTGCTGCCGCCGCCGATCATCCCGGCGCAGGAGAGCTACCTCGCGGATCGCCGGTCGAACACGAATCCGACCTTCGAACTCGCGTACTGGTCGTGGGCGCTCGAGGTCGCGAACGACTGGCGATCGCTGCTCGGACTCGGTCAGGAGCGGCGATGGGAGCGAGTCGCCCGCAACATGGCACCGCTCCCGCGTCTCGCCGATGGGACGTATGCCGCGCTGAGCACGCCCCCCTACCTCGTGCGCAAAGATCACCCGTCGATGCTGATGGCGCTCGGATGGCTCCCGCCGACCGACGCCGTCGATCCCGACATCATGCGCTCGACGCTCGAGACCGTCTGGGCGCGGTGGGATCTGCAGTCGAGCTGGGGGTGGGACTACCCGGTGATGGCCATGACTGCGGCATCACTCGGAGACCTCGGCCTCGCGTTCGACGCCCTGCTGCTGCCGTCGCCCAAGAACCAGTTCCTCCCGAACGGCCACATGCCGCAGATCCCGGGCTTCCTGTCGCTGTACCTCCCGGCCAACGGAGGGCTGCTCGCCGCGATCGCCCACATCGTCGCGGCGATCGAATCCGGGGCGGCAGAGCCGCACGGGTGGCGCGTGACCTATGACGCGCCCACGGCATCCGCCTCGAAGCCTCGCGCCGCCTCCGGCGTCGCCTGACCCCTGCGACCCCCCGAGAGAGAGGATGATTCCCTGTAAGGCAACCGGTTGACGGTCTGCTGATCAGCGTCTGCACCACGACCGCACCACCCAGCTATCGAACCGCGCGGCGGTTCGTCGTTCGAAGGATTTTCAATGATGAGGACCACACGCACCACCCCGCACGCGGGCCGCACGCGGCGGCTGGCCGTCGTCGCCGGCGGATTCGTCGTCACGGCCGCGATCACTCTCTCGGGATGCTCGTCGCCCGAGCCTGCGGAGCCGTCCGCGGGTGCCGAAGACGTCACCCTGACGTTCATGAACCAGTCCCGGGGCCAGGAGGCCGCGCTCACGCAGCTCGCGGAGCAGTACGAGGAGGAGACGGGCGTCACCGTGACCATCGACTCTCCCGGACCCGCCGACTACCTGCCGAAGCTGCAGGCGAAGGCCCAGTCGAACTCGATGCCCGACATCTACTCGTCCTTCCAGGCCACCGACATGGCTCCGTTCTACAAAGCCGGGTGGGCGATGGATCTCACCGACGAGCTCGAGGGGGAGTGGAGCGAGGACTTCAGTCCCGCGATCATCGAGATGTCGACCTTCGAGAAGGACAACAACCTCGATGTTCCCGAGGGGATCTACACGGTCCACTGGGAGACCCAGACCTACGGCTTCCTGCTGAACCCGGGACTGACCGGCGTCACCCTGGAGGATGCACCCGAGACGACCGAGGATCTCATCGACGCGCTCGCCGCATCCGACGGGGGCAGCTTCTCGGTCGCCGCATCGCTGACGCCGCAGTTCCTGCAGGCGATCGCCTCCAACTGGCTGACGGACGACGAGATCGCCGCGACCTTCAACGGGGAGGAGAGCTGGGAACAGGATGCCTGGCGCGAGGCCTTCCAGGTGCTGGTCGACATGAAGGACGCCGGCGTGATCGCCAACGACGCGCTCGTCGGCGGCCAGGACGACAACCCCAACGTGGAGTCGTCGTTCTTCACCCAGGCGATGGGCTCGATCTTCGATGCGTCGCCGGGTGTGTCGGTGGGGCTGCGCACGAACCCGGAGTTCGAGGACTACTTCTCGGTCGGGATCCCGGCCGTCGACGGCGGCACGGAGGATCCTCGCTCACCCGGAGTCCCCGGAAAGGGCGCGGTCATCAACCCCAAGGGCGAGCACCCGGACGAGGCTCTCGCGTTCGTGAAGTGGCTGACCGAGCCCGAGCAGCAGGCCGTGTTCGCCGAGGTCGGACGCATCCTGCCCACCAACCCCGAGCTGCTCTCGAGCGGAGACGTGCCGGAGCAGCTCGCGGGCTTCGCCTCGGGAGTCGAGACCCTGCAGGTCATGTCCGCGACGTTCGCGACCGACGTACGCACGGCGATCGTCGCCGAAGCCCAGCGCGTCGTGCTCGGAGAGGCGACCATCGACGAGGCTCTGGCCAACATCCAGGCCGCTCAAGACCGAGTGTCATGACGTCGACCACTCTGTCGCTTCCTGCGCGGCGCCCCGACCGGGCGCCGCGCAGGAAGCACTCGCTTCGGGCCAACCTGCTGGGCTGGTTCTTCCTCGCGCCTGCCATCGCGCTCATCGGCATCTTCACGATCGTGCCGTTCGGGCAGGCGATCCTGCTCAGCTTCCAGACTTGGGACGGAGTGAGCCCGGACACTCCGTGGGTGGGGCTGGCGAACTACGAGTTCATCGCGAGCGATCCGGTCTTCTGGGCGTCCATGAGGAACGTGCTCTTCTTCGGAGTCGTCGGGTTCTTCGTCGGCAACGGCATCGCGCTCGGCATGGCGCTGGCCGTCAATCGCGTCACCCGGGGCAAGACGTTCTTCCGCACCGTGTTCTACCTCCCGGGAGTCCTCTCTGTCGTCGTCGTCGGCCTGCTGTTCTCGTTCATCCTCGCCCCCGGATCGGGTGTGCTGAACCGCGTGCTCGAGCTGGTGGGCCTCGGGGCCTTGCAGCAGAACTGGCTCGGGGATCCGTCTGTCGCGCTCCCCGCCGTGGCTGCCGTGTTCGTCTGGTTCCACTGGGGTTTCGGATTCCTGCTCTTCCTCGCGGGGCTGCAGGATGTGCCGAAAGAGCTGTACGAGGCAGCCGAGCTCGACGGCGCGAGCCCGTGGACGCAGTTCCGCTACATCACCTGGCCGCATCTCGCGCCGGTCACCTCGATCGTGAGCCTGCTCACGCTGCTGGCCGCGCTGCAGATCTTCGGCACCGTGCAGGTGCTCACAAACGGCGGACCGGGGTATCACACGATGGTGCCGACGCTCGCGATCTTCAACGAGGCGTTCGTCAACTGGCGCTACGGGAGCGCCGCGGCCATGTCCGTCGTGTTCGGAGGAGCGCTCGTGCTGCTCTCCGTCCTGCAACTCGCCATCACCGGGCGGAGGTCCCGCGCATGACGCTCATCACCCGGCCGCCGGTCGACGAGGCTCCGTCCCCTGTGCAGGTCGCACGCCGACCTCGTCGTCGGCTTCGCGCCGACAAGGTGGGGCTCTACGGGTTGCTCATCGTCGCTGCGCTCACCGCGCTGCTGCCCCTGCTGTGGATGCTCTCCGGGTCGCTCCAGAGCCTCACCGAGTTGCTGTCGAACGACAGCTTCCTGCCGGCGGACCCGCAATGGCAGAACTACGTCACCGCGTGGGTACAGGGCGATCTCGGCACCTACCTGCGCAACAGCGTGATCTACACGGGGTGCGCGGTCGCCGGCATCCTGCTCGTCTCGAGCCTCGCGGGCTATGCGCTCGCTCGGTTGGACTTCGCGGGCAAGGGGGTGTTCACCGTCATCATCCTGGCCGTGATGATCATCCCGGCTCCGGCGATGTTCCTCGCGCAGTACAAGCTGCTCATCTCGCTCGGGCTGACGAACAATCCGGTCGGCTACGTCCTGATCCTGATCACCTCGGGCATCCCGATGTCCACCCTCATCATGCGCAGCTTCTTCGTCAGTCAGCCCCGCGATCTCGAGGAGGCCGCTGCGCTCGATGGGGCCGGTCCGCTGCGCATCTTCTGGAGCGTGATCCTGCCGTTGGCCAAGCCCGGCCTCGCCGCGGTGGCCGTGATCCAGGGACTCGGCGCCTGGAACGAGTACCTCATGGCGCTCGTGCTGTTCGACGACAACGCCCTGATGCCGATTCAGCGGGGCCTGACGGCGTTCACGTCGGCCGAGACCCCGCAGCAGCAGATCCTGCTCGCGGCGACGACGATCTCGATCGTGCCGGTCGTCATCTTCTATCTGATGGCACAGCGGCACATCGTGAAGGGGATCGGAGCGGGCGCGATCAAGTGACGACGAGCGCGGGCCGTGGGATCTCTCCGCCGGCCCGTGCTTCAGCTCCTCGGGGCCGCGGTGGACTCCCGCACGACGAGCTCGAGCGGGAGCACCACCTTCGAGGGGATGCGGTTCTGCGCGGGGTCGATGACCGTCGTCATCGCTCGCGTGCCGATCTCCCGCAGCGGTGAGTGCAGGGTGGTGAGCGCGGGAACCGCAAGCTCCGCGCTGAAGATGTCGTCGAAGCCGATCACACTGAGCTCCTCGGGCAGCCGCAGCCCCTCGGTCCGCGCCGCGCGGAGCAGGCCGTGGGCGACCAGGTCGTTGTATGCCAGGGCGGCGGTCACGCCGCTCGCGCGCACGCGGCGGAGTGCGGCGGCACCCGCATCGACAGTCGGCGCCTCGACCGTGATCTCGACCACGGACAGGTCGCGCGAGATGGCGAGGTCGAGAGTGAGATCCCAGCGAGCCCGATTGATCTGAGCTCCGCCGAGCCCGAGATAGGCGACGGATCTGTGGCCGAGGTCGCGGAGGTGGTCCATCGCCGCGGACAGCCCCATCGCCAGATCCGGGATGACGCTGGGGAGCGTCGACGCGGCGTGATTCGCCGCGACGACCGGCTTCACCTCGGAGAGGGCCGCGAGCACCTCGTCGTCGAGGCGCGAGGCGACGACGAGCAGTCCGTCGACCGACGGCTGGAGGCTCTCGATGGTCTCGCGCTCGATGTCCGCGGAACCCTCGGTCTCGGAGATGACGAGAGTGAACCCGTGCGCCCGAGCGATCTGCTCTGCGCCACGGATCAGGTCGAAATGCACCGGGTTGGTGATGTCGGGCAGAACGATCGCGTACGTCCCTGATCTGCCGGTGGGCAGTGCCCGCGCCATGGGGTTCACGCGGTAGCCCAGTTCATCCGCGGCGGCGCGGATCCGCTGCTCCGTGGCGGAGTTCGTGCGACCGGGCTTGTTGAGCGCACGGGACACGGTCGACGGATTGAGTCCGACCTTCTGAGCGATGTCGTAGATCGTGGGGCGGCGCACGGCACGGGCATCGTGCGCAGCATCCGCGTGCGATCCGTTCGTCTCGTCTGCGGGCATCGAGTGCTCTCCTTCTTCGCAACCCGGGCATCCGGTTCCCCTGATCGTACGGGAGGGAGAGAGAACCTCCCGGTTTCCGCATTGGCAACCGCTTGCCAAAATATCAGAACCGTGGTTGTCTAGCGGGGACGTCAGGGCGGACGCCCCGGAGAGGATTCGTACGATGCTTCGACCCCAGTGGTCCCCGACCCGCGAGATGGTCTCCCTCGACGGACTGTGGCACTTCGCCCTCGAGGACGCCGATGCGCCCGAACCCTGGTCCGGGCGTCTGCTGACCGATCTCGAGGCACCCGTGCCGTCGAGTTACGACGACCTCTTCGCCGATCAGGACATCCGTGACCACGTCGGCTGGGTCTGGTATCAGCGTGTCGTGCGGGTGCCCCGAGGGTGGGATGACGCGCGCGTCACCGTGCGCATCGAGGCCGCGTCTCATCGGGCCCGCGTCTATGCCGACGGCGCCCTCGTTGCCACCCACGAGGGCGGCTTCACTCCGTTCGATGCCGACGTGACCGCCCACGTGGCTCCGGGAGAGGAGTTCCGGCTCACGATCGGAGTGGACAACGAACTGTCGCGCACCACGCTGCCTCCGGGGTTCGTGACGATGTCGGACGACGGACGCAGGCAGCAACGGTATCTCCACGATTTCTACAACTACGGCGGCCTGCCTCGCTCGGTGTGGCTGGTCGCGGACCCGGCCGAGCGGGTCGAGGACATCACGGTGGTCCCCGGCGTCGACGGCTCGGACGGGATCCTGCGCTACGAGATCACCACGACCGATCCCGGTGCCGACGTGGCGATTCGCGTGCGTGACGATGCCGGCACGCAGGTGGCCGAAGGACGAGGCGCGACCGGGGAGATCCGCATTCCCGACGCGATCCTCTGGCGTCCGGGGGCCGGCTACCTCTACGACCTCGTCGTCGAGGCGACCAGCGTGTCGGGCACCCGCGACGTCTATACGCTTCCGGTGGGAATCCGCACGGTCGAGGTGCGGGGCGCGGAGTTCCTCATCAACGGCGAGCCGTTCCACTTCCGCGGATTCGGCAAGCACGAGGACTCGCCCGTGCGCGGCAAGGGTTACGACCCCGCGTATATGGTCCACGACTTCCACCTGATGCGCTGGACCGGTGCGAACTCCTTCCGCACCTCGCATTACCCCTATGCGGAAGACGTCCTCGAGTATGCCGACCGTCACGGCATCGTCGTGATCGACGAGACGGCGGGCGTCGGTCTGAATCTGGCGATAGGCGCCGGAATGGGCACAGGTGCCACGAGAGCGACCTTCGGCCCCGAGGGATTCGGCGACGAGACGCGAGCGGCTCACGCGCAGGCGATCCGCGAGCTGATCGAGAGGGACAGGAATCATCCGAGCGTCGTGATGTGGTGCATCACGAATGAGCCCGCGTCGTTCGAGGACGGAGCTCGGCCGTACTTCGAGCCTCTCGTCGCGCTGACGCGGGAGTTGGATCCTCACCGCCCCGTCACGTTCGCCAACCTCATCCAGGCCTCGCACGAGACCGACCGCATCGCAGACCTCTTCGACGTCATCTGCCTCAACCGCTACTACGGCTGGTACGCCGACGGTGGTGACCTCCGCAGCGCGGAGATGCATCTCGAGGCCGAACTGCGCGGCTGGGAGAGCGCCTACGGCAAGCCGCTGGTGATGACCGAGTACGGAGCCGACACGGTCGCCGGCACGCACTCGGTCTTCGATCAGCCCTGGACGGAGGAGTACCAGCTCCGCTTCCTCGAGATGTACCACCGGGTGTTCGACCGCGTCCCGGCCGTGGTGGGCGAGCAGGTCTGGAACTTCGCGGACTTCCACACGCCGGGGAGCGCATTCCGCGTCGACGGCAACAAGAAGGGGATCTTCACCCGCGACCGACGGCCGAAGGCCGCCGCACACGCACTTCGCACCCGCTGGCGCGGCTGAGAGCACGGAACACGACATGACACAGACATCCTTGGTGCGCCTCGAGCGCGACCGCCTCCTTCCTGCCGATCCGGCGACGCGCGCCATCGCGCGTGAGCTCTACGATCGCGTGGCGGACGCGCCGATCATCTCGCCGCACGGTCACGTGCCGGTGGAGTGGCTGGTCGAGGACCGCCCCTTCTCCGACCCGGCATCGCTACTGATCACCCACGACCACTACGTCACGCGGCTGCTTCACGCCTCGGGCGTCGGTCTCGATGAGCTCGGCGTCGGAGGGAGCGAGGCGGACCCGCGCGACATCTGGCGGACGTTCGCGGAACGATGGCCGCTCTTCGCCGGCACGGCCTCGGGATACTGGCTCGCCGAGTCGCTGCGCGCCGTGCTCGACGTGCAGGTCGCGCTCTCGGCGGCGACGGCGGACGAGACGTTCGATCACATCGCCGCGCAGCTCGACTCGCCGGCTTTCCGCCCTCGGGCGCTGTTCGAGAGATTCGGCATCGAGGTGCTCGCGACCACCGATGACCCGCTCGACGAGCTCACGGGGCACACGGCGCTCGCTGCCTCCGGGGAGGTGGGGAGGATCGTCCCCACTTTCCGGCCCGACCGCTATCTCGACCCGGATGCCGCGAGATTCGCCGAGAACATCGGTCGCCTCGTCGCCGCGACCGGGCAGCCGGGAACCTTCGCGGGGTACGTCTCCGCCCTGGAGCAGCGGAGGCGGTACTTCATCGAGCATGGCGCCGTCTCGGCCGACCATGGCGTCGAGGTGCCTGACACCCTCGATCTCGACGCCGCCGAGGCGCAGGCGCTGTTCACGCGTGTCGTCTCGGGTGAGGCGGATGCCGCGGAGCGTCAGGCATTCCGTGCGCACATGCTGCTGCAGATGGCGCGGATGAGCGTCGACGATGGGCTCGTCATGACGGTGCACGCCGGCGTCGTGCGCAACCACAGCACGCAGACCCTGCGGCGGTTCGGGCCGGACTCCGGGCACGACATCCCGCGGCGCACCGACTTCGTGGGCGGGCTGCGTCCGCTGCTGGAGCGGTTCGGCCTCGAACGCGACCTGCATCTCGTACTGTTCGCGGTCGACGAGACCGTCTACTCGCGCGAGATAGCCCCCCTCGCGGGCTTCTACCCGAGCGTCTACATCGGGGCACCCTGGTGGTTCCTCGACGCCCCCGACGCGATGGCGCGGTTCCGATCCGCGGTGACCGAGACCGCGGGCTTCTCGCGCGGATCGGGGTTCATCGACGACACCCGGGCGTTCCTGTCGATCCCTGCCCGGCACGACACCGCGCGCCGCGCGGACGCCGCGTTCCTCGCGCGACTCGTCATCGAGGGGCGCATCGACGACGAGACCGCAGCCACGATCATCGACGACATCGTGGGACCTCAGCCGAAGCGGGTGTTCAAGCTGTGACCGCTTCGTCTTCCGCGCTCGGCGTTCGCACGAGCGAGGCACCCCCCGTGCGGATCGTGCATCTCGGGCTCGGCGCCTTCCACCGCTCGCATCAGGCCTGGTACACCGCTCGGGCGGCGGATGCCGCGCAGTGGGGCATCGCCGCGTACAGCGGACGCAGCGCCGCGCTCGCCGAGGCGCTGAACGACCAGGACGGTCTGTACACACTGGTGGTGCGATCAAGCGACGGCGATCGGGCCGAGCGTGTCGACAGCATCGTTCGCGCGCACGGCGGGTCGGAGTTGCGCCGGTTCCTCGCCGATGTCGCGGCCCCCACCACCGTCATCGTGTCGCTCACGATCACCGAGGCCGCCTACTCGCGAGACGAGACGGATGCCGATGCCGCAGTGCTGCGCAGTCTCGCCGAGGGCGTCGAGCCGACCGAGCTCGAGCCGCGCACCGCCCTCGGACGCGTGGTCGTCGCACTCGACGCCCGTCGACGTGGCGGGGGCGGACCACTCGCTCTGATCTCGTGTGACAATCTTCCCGACAATGGGGGAGTGCTGCGCGACGCCATCCGCACGCTCGCGGCTGCGCTGCCGGAGCTTCGGGCATGGATCGACGACAACGTGTCGTTCGTGTCGGGCTCCGTCGACAGGATCACCCCACGGCTCTCCGACGAGGAGGCGGCGGAGCTGTCGGAGCGCTACGGGGACCGCGCGCCGGTCGTCGCCGAGCCGTTCTCCGACTGGGTGATCTCGGGAGCGTTCCCCGCAGGGCGCCCGCAGTGGGAGACCGCCGGTGCCCGTTTCACCGATGACCTCGAACCATGGGAAGCGCGGAAGCTCTGGCTGCTGAACGGTGCGCACACCCTTCTGGCCTCTCTGGGTCGGCTTCGCGGGCATCGAACGGTCGCCGAGGCCATCGCAGACCCGGAATGTCTTCGCGCCGTCGACGCCTATTGGCACGAGGCCGAGCAGCAGCTTCCCGCTGACCTCGGTGTGCAGGAGTATCGCGCGGCGCTGCTCGACCGCTTCCGGAACCCTCGCATCCGACATCTGCTCGCGCAGATCGGTCTCGATGCCGACACCAAGATGCGCGTGCGGATCGCACCAGTGGCGGAGCGCGAGCGCCGCGCGGGGCGAACCGGCGTAGCCTGTGCGACCGTGATCGCGGCATGGATCGCTCTGGAAGCTCCGGAGGCGGATCGCGCCGACGTGCAGAGGGCGGTGGCGCAGCTCAGCGCCGCGCTCGGCGGCGACGAGACCTTCGTGGACGGCGTGCTCGACAGCCTGTCTGCCGTGGCCGAGCTCACGCTTGCATAACAAGTTGGCAATCGGTTGTCATTGCCGAAAATCCCTGCTTTACTGACATCAGTCGTCGCTCTTCTTGTCAGCCTCACCCGCGCTGACAAGCGGTTGCACGTCCAGTCGTTTCATCCAAAGGAGTATGAAAAATGTGGAATTCCCGTAAGCATCGTCGCCGTGTGGCTCTGCCCGCCGCGCTGCTCGTCACCGCGCTCGTCGCCACCGGCTGCGCTGCCGGCAGTGAGCCGGCGCCGGACGACTCGTCGTCGGCCGTCGTGGAGAAGGACCTCGCGGTCGCCGCGGTGTCGGCTCCCAACTCGCTCGACCCCGCGCAGATCGTCGACGGACAGCAGATGTTCGTGTGGTCGTCGATCCTCGACACGATCCTGCGCAAGGACCCCGAGACGGGTGAGCTGCTTCCCGGTGCGGCCGAGAAGTGGGAGTACAACGCCGACGGCACGCAGCTCACGCTCACGCTGCGTGACGACATGACGTTCAGCTCGGGCGACCCGGTGGATGCGGCGGCGGTCGCCGCCACGCTGCTGCGCTCGAAGGCGACTCCCGGCGCGGTGCAGAGCCGTCTCGCAGCCGTCGCCGACGTCGTGGCAGAGGACGACAAGACGGTCGTAATCACCTTCTCGGCCTTCGACCCGCAGTTCCTCGACAACCTCGCACAGGGCCCCGGCGCGATCGGAGACCCGGCGACCCTGGACGAAGAGCGCACGGCGACCGACCCGGTCGGCTCGGGGCCGTTCACTCTCGACGTCGAGAAGACCGTGCCTGGCAGCAGCTACGTGCTGGTCAAGCGCGATGACTACTGGGACGCCGACAACGTGCCGTTCAAGACGCTCACCGTCAAGGTTCTGCAGGACCCGACGGCATCGCTCAACGCCCTGCAGGCCGGTGAGCTCAACGCGGCGACCGTGCAGACGCAGGTCGTCTCGCAGTTGGACTCCAGCAAGTTCACGATCTCGAAGAATGACGCGGTCGCGGTCGCGTACCTCAACATCCTCGATCGGGCCGGAGCGAAGTTCCCGGCTCTCGGCGACGTCAAGGTGCGTCAGGCGATCAACATGGCGATCGACCGTGAGGGTGTGCTCAAGGGTCTCTTCTCCGGGGTGGGAATCGCCACGGAGCAGCTGGCCAGCCCCTTCGGCGAGATCTACGACGAGAAGCTGAACGGCACGTACGAGTACGACCCCGAGAAGGGCAAGGAGCTCGTCGAGGAGGCCGGGTACGCGGGGGAGACCTTCCAGATCCCCAGCACGTTCCTCAGCACGACGATCGAGCCCGTGCTGTCGCAGGCGTTCACCGACATCGGCCTGAACCTCGAATGGGTCACCGTGCCGCCGCAGCAGGCGCAGGCCGCTGCGCGTTCCGGCGACTACGGCCTGTACTACCAGATCCTCGGATTCAACTCCGACGCCGCGGACCTCGCCACGACGATCGGCGCGGCCGGGTTCGGCAACCCGACGGGCTACACGGACCCGAAGCTCGACGGATACTTCGACGAGATCAACAACACCGTCGACTTCGCCGACGCGCTGCCCGCCTATAAAGAGCTGAACGAGTACGTGGTCGATCAGGCGCTCGTCGTTCCTGTCGTCTTCATCGGGACGACGTGGGCCACCGGCGACGGGATCACCTACGTCGGCAAGGCGAACACCCTCTCCACGATCCGACAGTTCGACGTCACCGAGTGAGTGACGGGTGGGGGTGCGGTCCGCCGCATCCCCACCGCACACCGGGAGTCTCTTGATGCTCAGCTATATCCTCCGTCGCCTCGGCGCCGGTGTCGTGCTCGCGATACTGGTGACCCTGATCACCTTCCTCCTGCTCAGCACATCTTTTCGCGATGTCGCCCAGGCCATCCTCGGCACCTCGGCGACGCCCGAGGTGGTCGACGACCTGATCGCCGCCAAGGGCTGGGATCGCCCGGTCATCGTGCAGTACTTCGACTGGCTGATCCACGCGGTGCAGGGCGATTTCGGGGTGTCCGTGTACACCTCGCTCCCGGTCGGGCCCTCCGTTCTCCAGCGGCTCGCGGTCACGCTGTCGATCATCGTTCCCGCACTGCTGATCACGGTCGTCATCTCCATCTTCCTGGGAGTCTGGGCGGCGTCGCGCGGCGGCATCGTCGACCGTATCGCGCAGGGCATCTCGCTGATCGGCTACATCGTTCCGGGCCTCCTGCTCGCGATCGTGCTCGTCGTGGTCTTCGCGGTGCAGCTCAAGTGGCTTCCCGCCACCGGCTTCACCCCCTTCGCGGAAGACCCGGGGGCATGGGTGCGCAGCATCACGATTCCGGTGATCGTGCTCACCATCGGCGGTGTCGCGAACATGGCCGCACAGGTGCGAGGTCGCATGATCGACGAGCTCCGCCGGGACTACATCCGCACACTTCGCACCCGTGGGGC
Source organism: Actinomycetota bacterium (assembly GCA_037033365.1). Lineage (GTDB taxonomy): Bacteria > Actinomycetota > Actinomycetes > Actinomycetales > Microbacteriaceae > Microbacterium. Next base: position 89,794 of record JAZBLS010000001.1, read on the forward strand.
AACCACCACGTCGATCGTCATCAAGCATGCGCTGCGCAACGCCGCGAGCCCGGCGCTCACGGTGATGTCGCTGGAGTTCATCCAGATGTTCGGCGGGGCGCTCATCATCGAGAACGTCTTCGCGCTGCCGGGCTACGGCAGCTTCGCCTTCAACGCATCCCTTCAGGGCGACATCCCCGTGATCATGGGCATCACCGCATTCGGCGTGCTGCTCGTCACCGTCGTCAACCTCCTCACCGACCTGGCCAACGGTTGGCTGAATCCGAAAGCGAGAGTCCATTGAGCGACGAACGCCCACTCAACACCGGCACCGTGACGCCGCCCAGCACCGAGCTTCTCGTCACCCTCGAGAATGCTGCAGCCACGCGCACCTCGACCTGGCGTCGCATCCTGCGCGACCCGCAGGCCGCCGTGACGCTCGCACTCCTCGCCGTGATCTTCCTTCTCGGGCTCCTTACGCCGTGGCTCGCGCCGCACGGGCCGAACGACGCAGAGCTGTCGATGATCAACGCCCCTGTCGGCACCCCCGGCTACCTGCTCGGGGCCGACGAGGCGGGGCGTGACATCTTCTCGCGACTGCTGCACTCGATCAACACGGCGGCCATCTCGGCGTTGATCGGCGCAGGCGTGGCTCTGGTGGTCGGAGTGGTGGCCGGCCTGATCGGCGGCTACTTCGGCACCGTGACCCGGGCGACGACCGAGTGGCTGTTCAACCTCGTCATGACCTTCCCCGGCATCCTGCTGCTCATCATCCTGATGCCGGTCACCGGCGGTGACTACCGGTTCACGATGCTCATCTTCGGCGTCTTGCTGTCACCGGGCATCTACCGCATCGTCCGCAACCTCGTGCTCGGCGTGAAGAACGAGCTCTACGTCGACGCCGCCCGCGTGTCGGGCCTCGGCAATCTGCGCATCCTGGGTCGTCACGTGCTCTTCGTCATCCGAGGGCCGATCATCATCGCGGCGGCGTTCATGGCCGGCTCCGCGATCGCCGTGCAGTCGGGGCTCGCCTTCCTCGGGGTCGGATCGCTGCAGATCCCCAGCTTCGGCGCGATGATCTCGTCGGGCTTCCGCAACCTCTACATCGCACCGACGCAGTTCCTCTGGCCGAGTCTGCTGCTCGGAATCATCACGGCGTCGCTCGTGCTGCTGGGCAATGCCTTGCGCGACGTGCTCGAAGGGGCCATGCCGAAGCCCGCGAAGGTCGGCGTCGGTCAGCGTGTGCTCGACAGTGCCGGCGAGGCGACGGCCGCGCGCACCGGTCTGCTCGAGATCAAGGATCTCGCCATCGCCTACCCGCGTCCGAACGGCGGGCTCAACGAGGTCGTCAAGGGAGTCGACCTGTCGATCGCCCGAGGACAGATCGTCGGCCTCGTCGGCGAGTCGGGGTCGGGCAAGTCGCAGACCGCCTTCGCATCGCTCGGCGTGCTGCCGAACGAGGCGGTGATCACCCGCGGGTCGATCCGCTTCGACGGACGAGAGCTGGTCGGACTGACGGATGCGCAGATGCGTCCGCTGCGCGGCAAGGAGATCGCATACATCCCGCAGGAGCCGATGTCGAACCTCGACCCCTCGTACAAGGTCGGCGCGCAGCTGGTCGAGGGCGTGCGTTCGGCCCTCGGCGTGACCCGAGCCGAAGCCACCGCTCGAGTGCTCACACTGCTCGAGAGGGTCGGCATCGCGGATCCGCGGCGCACCTTCGACTCCTACCCGCACCAGATCTCGGGGGGTATGGCGCAGCGAGTGCTCATCGCTGGCGCCGTCGCGAGCAGGCCGAAGCTGCTGATCGCCGACGAGCCGACCACTGCGCTCGATGTGACGGTGCAGGCTGAGATCCTCGATCTGCTGCGCGATCTGCAGTCCGAGCTCGACATGGCGATCCTGCTCGTGACGCACAACTTCGGCGTCGTCGCGGATCTCTGCGATCGCATCGCGGTGATGCAGAACGGCGTGATCGTCGAGTCGGGCACGGCTGCGGACGTGTTCGCCCACCCGACGCACGAGTACACCAAGATGCTGCTCGGCGCGATCCTCGACGAGGACACGGTCCGCACGGACCCGCCCGTCGTGATCACAGAAGAAGGGAAGAAGCCATGAGCCTTCTCGACGTCGATGAACTGCATGTGTCCTTCCCCGGCAAGGGGTGGCGCGCCAAGCCGGTCGAGGTGCTGCACGGCGTCTCGCTCACGGTCGCCCCGGGAGAGACCCTGGGCCTGGTCGGCGAGTCCGGATCGGGCAAGACGACCATCGGCCGCGCCGTGCTCGGACTCGTGAATCCCTCCGCGGGCGACATCCGGTTCGACGGCACCTCGATCGCCGGGGTCTCCGCCCGGGAACGCCGACGGCTGTCGCGCGACATCCAGGTGGTCTTCCAGGATCCCTACACGTCGCTGAACCCGTCGATGACGATCGGAGACATCCTCGCGGAGCCGCTGGTGATCCAGGGGGCCACGACGAAGGATGCCCGCTCGCGCGTCAAGACGCTGCTCGACCAGGTCGGACTGCCCTCGGATGCCGTCGAGAGGCTGCCGCGCGAGTTCTCGGGAGGTCAGCGTCAGCGCGTCGCCATCGCGCGAGCCCTCGCTCCCGAGCCGCGTCTGATCGTGTGCGACGAACCGGTGTCTGCGCTCGACCTGTCGACCCAGGCCCGCGTGCTCGACCTGTTCGTCGAGATCCAGCGGGCGACCGGGGTGGCCTACCTCTTCGTGTCGCACGACCTCTCCGTCGTCCGCCACATCAGCCACCGTGTCGCCGTGCTGTACCGCGGCGACCTCGTCGAGACCGGGCCGGCCGCGCACGTCACCTCGACCCCCGACCACCCGTACACGCAGAAGCTGCTGCTCGCGGCACCGGTCGCGGATCCCGCTCGCCAGCGCGAACGGCGCCTCGAGCGCCGTCGGGTCCTCGAGGCGGGCCCGCAGTGACGCAGCATCCGATCATCCCCGGCTACCACCCCGACCCCTCGATCTGCCGCGTCGGCGACGACTACTACCTCGCGAACTCGAGTTTCGAGTACTCCCCGGGCGTCCCGCTGTTCCACTCGCGCGACCTGATCGCGTGGAGTCAGGTCGGCAACGTCCTCGATCGTCCGGAGGACCTCGCCGTGCGCACGGGCCTCGGCGGTGCGAGCGGCGGGATCTACGCCCCGACGCTGCGTCACCACGACGGTCGGTTCTGGATGATCACGACGAACATCCACGAGGTGGCACGAGGGCACATCCTGATGCACGCCGACGACTCCGCCGGACCGTGGAGTGCACCCGTCCACGTCGCAGGTCTCGTCGGCATCGACCCCGACATCGCCTGGGATGACGACGGCACCTGTCTCGTGACCTGGAGCGATGTGGTGCGCGGCGGCATCTCGCAGGCGGCCATCGACCCGCTCACCGGCGAGCTGCTCTCGGAGCCTCGACCGCTGTGGGCGGGCACCGGAGGCGCGCACGCCGAAGGACCGCACCTGATCCGCCGCGGAGACTGGTGGTACCTGCTCGTCGCCGAAGGCGGCACAGGACCAGGGCACATGGTGACCATCGCTCGCTCCCGCGACATCTCGGGTCCGTTCGAGGGCGCACCCGGCAATCCGATCCTCACCCATCGCAGCACGAGCGCCGCCGTGCAGTCGACGGGGCACTCCGACCTCGTCGAGCTCGCCGACGGATCCTGGGCGCTCGTCTTCTTGGCGACCCGGCCCCGGGGCACCTTCCCGCGCTGGCACACCAACGGCCGCGAGACGTTCCTCGCGGGTGTCGACTGGGTCGAGGACTGGCCGGTGATCGACGAAACGCGCTACGACGTGCCCTCGACATCGAGCGGTTTCGTCGACGATTTCACCGGACAAGCTCTGCATCCGCGCTGGATCTCGCCGGGGATCGCGCCGTCGTCGTTCGCCCGCACGGGCCCCCACGGCCTGCACCTTGACCGGGGGCGTGAACCGCTCGCTGCGGGCGCTGAGCGACTGCTGGCGGCGCGAGCCGCAGACGAGCAGTGGTCGGCACAGGTGGAGGCGGTGGGTGACATCGCGCTGTCGGTCCGCATCGACGATGCGCACCAACTGCTTGTCGAGCGCATCGGCTCGGAAGTCCTGGCGCGGATCGTCATCGGACCCCTGAGTGACGTGGTCGCACACACGGACGCAGGTGTGGACGCGGTGCTCGAGATCCGGGCCTCGGAATTCGAGGCGGCGCGCGGCGCGCGTCGTGGCCCCGACCTGCTGCGGGCGGGTATCGCCTCTGCCGAGGGCTTCGTCGAACTCGCGAACCTCGACGGTCGCTACCTGTCGACCGAGGTCGCCGGCGGCTTCACCGGGCGGGTGATCGGCATCGAGGCACTCGGGCCGGACGTCGTCGTGCACCGGTTCGAGTACGCGGCGGGCCTCCCCTCGGCGTGATCAGGCCGGTGAGGCCGGCGCTAGCTCGGGCACGAAAGTGGCCATGAGCGCGGTCACGCACTCGTCGACGTCGATCGCGTCGCGATCGAAGAGCCACTGCGTATGCAGCCCGTCCATCGCGGCGATCGTGACGGCCGCGAGTCGCGCGGGCGACATGTTCGTCGAGAGGCGTCCCTGATCGGTGAGCCGGGTGAACAGCCTCGTCATGAACGAGCGGATGTTGCGGTACCGCTTCTCGAAGTAGTCGTGCGCGGGATGGCCGGGCGTCGTGGCCTCACCCGTGAGCACCGCGCTGAGCTCGACCAGGCCGACGCGCTGGTCTCGTTCGATCAGGGTCGTGGCCATGCCGCGGAGGATCTCGAGGGGATCCGCTTCGGCGCCGAGATCGGCGTACTGCGCCAGATAGTCGGCACTGCGTTCGTCCTGCAGCTCGAGCACCGCCATCAGCAGGTCTTCTTTTCGGGGGAAGTGGTGCAGGAGCCCGGTATGACTGATGCTCGCGCGTCGCGCGATCTCGGCCATCGACGCCCCGTGGAATCCGGACTCGCCGAAGATCGTGAGGCACGCGTCGAGGATGCCCCTACGCACGGCGGCGGTCTTGGCGTACTGAGCCATCGGAGCCTCCTTCGATGAAAATAGTGAGAGCTTTCTATTTTATGCTACCGTGGGTGTGGCAATCGGTTGTCACGATTGTTTCCATCGAGAGGATCCCTCAATGACGAACTTCCCCACCGGCTTCCTCTGGGGAGCCGCCACCGCCGGACACCAGATCGAAGGCAACAACGTCAACAGCGACTGGTGGGAGCGGGAGCTGACGATGCCCGGCATGGAACCCTCGGGCGACGCGGTCGACAGCTACCACCGGTACCGCGAGGACATCGACCTGCTGGCCGACTCCGGCCTTGACACCTATCGGTTCAGCCTCGAGTGGTCGCGCATCGAACCTGTCGAGGGCCGCTTCTCGCGGGCTGAGCTCGCGCACTACCGTCGCGTGATCGACTACTGCCTCGAGCGCGGGGTCACCCCCTTCGTCACGCTCCAGCACTTCACGACGCCGCAGTGGTTCGCGAACGACGGGGCGTGGACCTCATCGAAGGCCAAGGACCGCTTCCTCCGCTTCGTGACCGAGGCCACGACGATCCTCGACGGCGTCGAGTGGGTCGCCACGATGAACGAGCCCAACATGCAGGCGGCCATCATGACGGCGATGCGCCGCATGGCTGCAGCGACGGGCGGACAGTGGCAGAGCCCGACGGTCGACGCCGACGCCTCGCGCGAGGGCGCCGAGGAGTCGAAGCTCGAGAAGAAGCAGCACGGCGCCTTCCTGCAGGACGCCGACCCCGAGATCGGTCGCGCGTTCGTCGAGATCCACCACGCCGCACGCGCGATCGTGCGCGCGCGCACGAACGCCAAGGTCGGCTGGACCATCGCGGCGGGCGCGCTCACCGCGGCGCCCGGCGGCGAGGAGAAGCTGAAGCAGATCCGCTACGGCAAGGAAGACGTCTACTGGGAGGGTTCGCGGGGGGACGACTTCGTCGGCGTGCAGGCCTACTCGTCGCAGGAGGTCGACGCGGACGGACTCGTGCCGCATCCGCCCCACCCCGACAACACCCTGGTCGGAACCGCCTTCCGTCCCGACTCGCTCGCCATGGCCGTGCGCCACGCGTGGGAGGTCTCCGAGGGCGTCACCGTCATCGTGACCGAGAACGGCATCGCCACCGCCGACGACACCCAGCGGATCCGCTACACGGATGCCGCGCTGCGCGGGCTCGCCGACACGATCGCGGAGGGTATCGACGTGCGCGGATACCTGCACTGGACGCTGCTCGACAACTTCGAGTGGGGTCACTGGGCGCCGACCTTCGGCCTGATCGCCGTAGACCGCGAGACGTTCGTGCGCACGCCGAAGCCGAGCCTCGGCTGGCTGGGTGAGGTCGCGAAGCGCAACGGTCTCGCCTGACCGAAGCCGCACGCAGAGGGCGAGCACATGACCGTCGACGTCGACGATTCCCGGGGCGAGGGCCCGACGGGGGCTGCGGGGCGCGTTCCCGAGGGCAACCTCGCGCTTCCGCAGTCTCCGGCGCCGGGTGCGTCGTCTGCGGCGACGGAACCGCACGACGTCGGCACCGCGGGGGCGCCCGATGTGCCGGTATGGCACGTCGTGCTGCTGGTCGCCGCGACGTTCGGGGCGGGCATGGCCATGATCGTGCCGATGGCCTACTCGCTGGCTGTTCGACTCGACCAGCTGGCGCCGGGCCGCACCGAAGCGCTGGGGATCGTGCTCGCGGTCGGGTCGGCGGCAACGCTCGTGCTCGCCCCTCTGACCGGCATCCTCAGCGATCGCCTGCGCAGCCGATGGGGGAGGCGCCGGCCGTTCACTGTGATCGGTCTGCTGATCGGTGCGGCGTCGGTCCCGGTCATGGCGCTGGCTCCGAATCTCACCGTGCTCACGATCGGATGGACCCTCTCGACGGTCGGCTGGGGCACGGCGGCAGCCTCGCTCGGCAACTGGCAGGCCGATCGGCTGCCGCCGAACCAGCGCGGACGCGTGTCCGGTCTCACCGGGGTCACGATGCAGGTCGCGCCGGTCGTGGGCATCATCCTCGTCGGGCTGTTCCGCGATCAGATCCTCGTCGTCTTCGCGCTGCCCGCCGTGATCGGCGCCGTGCTGGTCGTCGCGTTCCTCGCCGTGGTGCGCGAGTCCGACAGTCGTGGGATGGTGCTCGAGCGGCGCCTCACCTTCGGCGGGCTGCTGCGCAGTTACGGTTTCGATCCGCGCACCGCCCCGGACTTCGCGTGGAACTGGCTCGGGCGCTTCATCTTCTTCTCCGGACTGACCCTCACCACCAGTTTCACCGTGTTCTTCGTCGCCCAGCGCCTGGAGCTGCGGGTGCCCGATGTGGCGGGCGTACTGGCGATCGTCTCGGCATCGAGCATCGTCACGGCCACGATCGGCTCGCTGGGCGGCGGATGGCTCAGCGACCGGATGGGCAGGCGCAAGCCCTTCATCCTCGCGGGGGCCATGCTCTTCGCCGCAGGATGCGGTGTGTCGTCCTTCGCTCACGATCTGCCCATGCTGATGATCGGCACTCTGTTGAACTCCCTCGGCATCGCCACCTTCTCCGCCGTCGCGCAGGCGCTGCTGCTCGACGTGCTGCCGAACCGCGAGCGCGAGGCCGGCCGGTACATGGCCATCGCCCTCTTCGCGCAGAAGATCCCCGGCGTCTTCGCGCCGGTGCTCGGCGGTGCGGTGCTGGCGATCGGGGCCGGCGCCGAGAACTTCACCGCCCTCTACCTTCTCGCCGCGGCCCTCGCCTTCGCGGGCGGCCTTCTCATCACCCTCACGGTGCGCAGCGTTCGCTGACCGCCGACCCATCGAAACGGAGCAATGATGTCCTTTCCCTTCCCCGACGTCTCGTCGCACCCCCTCTCGTCGCTGACCGACCTGACGGGCCGCACCGCGCTCGTCACGGGTGGTGCACAGGGGCTCGGACGTGCCATCGCCGATCGACTCGCCGAGGCCGGAGCGAACATCGCGATCGCGGATCTCGACGAGCAGCGGTCCCGCGCCGCGGCATCCGAGATCGCCGAGCGCTTCTCGGTGCGTGCGGTGGGCGTGCGCATGGACGTGACCGACTCGGCATCCGTCTCTGCCGCGACCGAGGCCGCGAGGGCCGAGATCGGCGATCCGCAGATCTGGGTGAACAATGCCGGGATCTTCCCGAGTCAGTCGCTGCTCGAGATGAGCGACGAGACCTGGGAGCAGGTGTTCGCAGTGAACACGCGGGGGGTGCGCAACGGGGCGCGTGAGGCTGCCCGTCGGATGCCGCAGGGCGGCGTGATCGTGAACATCGTCTCGACCGCGGGCTTCCGCGGCACGGCGCCCGGGCTCTCGGCCTACGTCTCGTCGAAGCACGCCGTGCGCGGTCTCACGAAGCAGCTGGCGCTCGAGCTCGCGCCGCAGGGCATCCGCGTGCTCGGCGTGGCCCCGAGCTACGTGCCCACCGAGGGCAACATGGCGATGGCGGCCGCGGCGATGGAGCAGATGGCCGCTGCGGGCCTTGATCCTTCGACGATGCCGGCCGCGATGTCGCAGAGCCTGATCGGTCGGCAGGGGACGCCCGACGACATCGCGCGCGTGGTGCTGTTCTGTGCCAGCGACCTCTCGATGGTCATGACGGGGAGCACGCTGCTCGCCGACGCGGGCGAGACCATCTGAGTGGCAATCGGTTGCCATTCTTCCTGAACTCTGCTGTACTGAAGACAAGAACGCAAAGAAGCGCACGAAAGGCCATTGATGCTCAAGCCCATCGCCACCGCGACACGTGACCTCGTCAAGCTCGACGGGGTGTGGAAGTTCGGGATCGACTCCCGACTGCCCGAGGAGCCGTGGCTCGCCCCGCTCGACACTCCGCTCGAAGCGGCCGTTCCCGCGAGCTACAACGATCTCTTCACCGACCCGGCCATCCGCGACCACGTCGGCTGGGTCTACTACCAGCGCTCGGCGCAAGTGCCGCGGGGGTGGGCGGGAGAGCGGATCCTGCTGCGGTTCGATGCGGCGACGCACTCGGCCAGGGTCTACGTCGACGACCGGCTCGTCGGTGAGCATGTGGGCGGATACACCCCGTTCGACATCGACGTCACGGATGTCGTGCAGCCGGGAACCGCCTTCCGTCTGACGGTCGCCGTGAGCCCTGACCTCACCAACACCACGATCCCGCCGGGCAAGATCGAGGTCGGCATGACCGGCGCCAAGACCCAGACGTACTTCCATGACTTCTACAACTACGCGGGTCTCGCTCGCTCGGTGTCGCTGTACTCGCTGCCCCCGGTGCATGTCGACGACGTCACGGTGGTAACCACGTTCGACGGTTCCACCGGATTCGTCGACTATCGCGTCGAGACGGCGGGCGGTGCAGAGGTCCGCGTCAGCCTGGCTGATGCCGCAGGCAGCGTCGTGGCGACCTCGACCGGCGCCGAGGGGCGCCTCGAGATCGCCGACGTCGTGCTCTGGAAACCCGGTGCCGCGTACCTCTATGAGCTCACGGTCGACGCCGTCGACGGTGATGACGTGCTCGACACCTACTCGCTCGCGGTCGGTGTGCGCACGGTCGAGGTGCGGGGTGAGCAGTTCCTCGTCAACGGCGAACCCTTCTACTTCACGGGCTTCGGCAAGCACGAAGACACCTTCGTGCGCGGTAAGGGGCACGACGATGCCTACATGGTCCATGACTTCCAGCTCATGGAGTGGACGGGTGCGAATTCGTTCCGCACCTCGCACTATCCCTATGCCGAAGAGGTGCTCGACTTCGCCGACCGCCACGGCATCCTGGTGATCGACGAGACCGCCGCGGTCGGGCTCAACATGGGCGTGGTGGGCGGCCTGAGCGGCACCCCGCCGTTCCCGACCTTCTCTGAGCAGTACGCGGGGGCCGAGACCCACGCGGCCCACGCACAGCACCTGCGCGAGCTCATCGGACGCGACAAGAACCACCCGTCGGTGGTTCTGTGGTGCATCGCGAACGAGCCCGCGTCGAACGAAGACGGCGCCCGCGAGTACTTCGAGCCGCTCGTGAAGCTGGTGCGCGAGCTCGATCCCACGCGGCCGATCACCTACTCGATGGTCATGTTCGCGACCTTCAAGAACGACCAGATCATCGACCTCTTCGATGTCGTGAGCCTGAACCGCTACTACGGCTGGTACATCAACGCGGGCGATCTCGCCACGGCGGAGCTCTACCTGCAGGGCGACATCCAGGGATGGATCGACCGCACGGGCAAGCCGATCATGATGCTCGAGTACGGCGCCGACACGATGCCCGGACTGCACTCGGTATGGGATCAGGTCTGGACCGAGGAGTACCAGACCGATCTGCTCGCGATGTACCACCGCGTCTTCGATCGCTTCCCGCAGTTCGTGGGCGAGCAGATCTGGAACTTCGCGGACTTCGCGACGACCAACGGCCTGCACCGCGTCGGCGGCAACAAGAAGGGCATCTTCACCCGCGAGCGCCGGCCCAAGGGCGCCGCCTTCGCGCTGAAGAAGCGCTGGACCGGACTCGAGGGCCGCAAGCCGTCGAGCGACGACTGACCCGAGAGGACACGGATATGGCAATCGACAAGGCTGAGGTCATCGTCACGAGCCCTGACCGGAACTTCGTGACGTTGAAGATCACGACCGCCGACGGTGTGACCGGGCTCGGTGACGCGACCTTGAACGGGCGTGAGCTCGCCGTCGTGGCATACCTCACCGAGCATGTGGTGCCGTTGCTGATCGGCGCCGACGAATCCCGCATCGAAGACACCTGGCAGTTCCTGTATCGCAGCGCGTACTGGCGGCGGGGTCCGGTGACCATGGCCGCGATCGCCGCGGTCGACATGGCGCTCTGGGACATCAAGGGCAAGGTCGCAGGACTCCCGGTGTATCAGTTGCTCGGGGGCGCGAGCCGCAAGGGGCTGATGGCGTACGGGCACGCGTCGGGCAAGGAGCTGCCCGAGTTGTTCGATTCGATCCGCGCGCATCAGGCGCAGGGATACCGGGCGATCCGGGTGCAGACGGGAGTGCCGACGCTGAAGGCGATCTACGGCATCGCCGCTCAAGGTGCCGACGTGGGCGACGCGAGCGTGCGGTACGACCACGAGCCCGCTCGGCGGGGTGCGAAGCCGGTGGAAGAGGATTGGGACACCCGCGCGTATCTGAACCACCTGCCGGGGGTGTTCGAGGCGGTGCGCAACGAGTTCGGTCCCGACATCCCGCTGCTGCACGACGGTCACCACCGGATGACGCCGATCCAGGCGGCGCGTCTGGGCAAGGACCTCGAGCCGTACGACCTGTTCTGGCTGGAGGACTGCACGCCGGCGGAGAACCAGGAGGCGCTGCGGCTGGTGCGCCAGCACACCACGACGCCGCTCGCGATCGGGGAGATCTTCAACACGGTCTGGGATTTCAAGGACATCATCCGCGACCAGCTGATCGACTACGTCCGCGGGGCGGTCACGCACATGGGCGGGATCAGTGCGCTGAAGAAGACCCTCGACTACGCGGCGATGTATCAGATCAAGTCAGGCATGCACGGGCCGACCGACATCTCCCCCGTCGGGATGGCCGCGGCGATGCACCTGGGGCTGTCGATCCACAACTTCGGCATCCAGGAGTACATGAAGCACGGCGCGAAGACGGATCAGGTGTTCGAGCAGTCGTTCACCTGGAACGACGGATACCTGCACCCTGGCGACAAGCCCGGGCTCGGTGTCGAGCTGAACGTGGATGAGGCGGGCAAATACCCGTATGAGCAGGCCTACCTGCCCTACAACCGCCTCCTCGACGGCACCGTGCACGACTGGTGAACACGCAGACGCCGCCCTCGGTCGTGGTGATGGGCGTCTCGGCCGCGGGCAAGTCGACGACGGGGCGCCTGCTCGCCGCCGAGCTCGCCGTCGACTTCCTCGACGCCGACGACCTGCATCCCGCGTCGAACAGGGCGAAGATGAGTGCGGGCACGCCGCTGACGGATGACGACAGGATGCCGTGGCTCGATCGCGTGGGCGACGAGCTCGCCGCGCGGTCCGCGGGCGGGTCCGTGATCGCCTGCTCGGCGCTCCGGCGTGTGTATCGCGATCGAATCCGTGCGCGGGTGCCATCCGTCGTGTTCGTGCATCTGCACGGCAGCGATGCTCTGCTCGCGGAACGCGCGGCCGGACGTGCCGATCACTTCATGCCGCCCTCCCTGCTCCGGTCACAGCTCGACACGCTCGAGCTGCTCGACCCGGATGAGGCAGGGATGGCCGTCGAGGTGAGCGCGCGTCCGGCGGATCTCGCGCGTGCCGCCGTCGAATGGCTCGAATCGTCGCGGTCATGACACCCTGGGAGCAGGGAGGCATGATGGACGACGAACTGCCCGGCGATCTCGCGGAGCGCATCCGCCGACGAAACGGTGCGGCGACGATCTACGACATCGCCGAACTCGCGGGTGTGAACCCGTCCACGGTGTCGCGAGCGTTGGGCAAGCCCGGCCGCATCAGCAAGAAGACCGAAGAGAAGATCCGGGCCGCTGCCGATCGCCTGGACTTCCAGTTCAATCCCATGGCGCGAGCACTGCCGACGGGTCGAAGCCACACGATCGGGCTGATGGTGGCCGACATCACCAACCCGGTCATCTTCGGCATCGTGCGAGGTGCAGAGCACACGGCCGCCGCAGCCGGATACACGCTCGTGATCGCGGAGTCGCAGGAATCCGGCGAGGCCGAGGCCGAGGCGGTGTCACGACTGCTGCCGAGCGTCGACGGACTGATCCTCGCCACCACCCGTCTCGCAGATGAGCGGATCGTGAAGCTGGCCGAGCGCAAGCCCGTCATCCTCATCAACCGGCGGGTGGACGAGGTGGCCAGCGTGCTGCCCCAGGTCGAGGAGGGGGTCACAGAACTCGTGGCGCACCTCGATGATCTCGGCCACCGATCGATCGCGTACCTCTCGGGGCCCGAGACCTCGTGGATCAGCCGTCGACGCTGGGAGGCATTGCTCGACGCCGCAGAGCGGCGCGGCATGGCCGTGGTCGAGATCGGACCGCTGAGTCCCACCATCGACGGAGGGCGCGACGCGCTGCGTCGCGTACAGGCCGCGCGTCCGAGTGCCGTGATCGCCTTCAACGACCTGATGGCGATCGGTCTGATCCAGGCGGCGACAGCTGCGGGCATCCACGTTCCGAGCGATCTGAGTGTCGCGGGGTTCGATGACATCTTCGGCAGTGAACTCATCGTCCCGGCGTTGACGACCGTGCGCGCGCAGCTGCAGCTGGCGGGGGAGCGCGCGGTGGGCAAGGTGCTCGAAGCGCTCCACGACGCCGCAGAACCGGTCAGCGACGAGCCGCTCGCGACCACGCTCATCGTGCGCGGCAGTACAGGCCAGGTGTCGGCGCGCTGAGGCGAGCGGCTGCAGGCCCTCGTTGCTGCTGACGGCCGACTGGCAATCGGTTGCCGAATCGGCGTGGATCTGTTTTGATGGAACTGTCTCAACAGCGAGACGGTCTGGAGTCTTCGATGTCGAATGCGCTGTTCCCGGTTCCTCCTCTGCGAGGCGCCGTATCCGCGGAGTCACGGCTATGAGCGAATCCGTCACGCAGACCGCGGGCGAGGACGCACGCTGGACGTCGACCGTCGCCGTGCACTACGACGCCAAGAAGCCGCTCTCGCGCTACATCCGCTGGTACCTCCTGCTGTCGCTTGCGGTGTCGGCCGTGTGGGCCGCGACCAACGGCATCCTCATGCCGAACCAGATCCAGCTGCTCGAGTTCGGATCCTTCTTCACAGGTGCCGACGCCGGGGTCGACCTGCAGGCGCTCACCGAGCTCGGCCGTGCGGTGGCATCGGGGGAGGTCAGCCCGACGGCAGAGCAGACGCGACAGCTGGGTCTGCTCGCCGACTTCGAGGCGGCCCGGGCGAGCGGGCTCGCGCTCGTGACAACGACCAGCGCCATCATCGTGATGATCCTCCAGCCCGTCATCGGTGTGCTCTCGGACCGCACCCGTTCGCGCCTCGGACGCCGCGCCCCGTGGATCCTGTACGCCGGCCTGATCGGCGCCGTGCTGCTCGTCGCGGTTCGCTATGCACCGTCGCTCGTCGTGCTCGTCGTGCTGTGGTCCGCGACCGAGCTCGCGCTGAACGTGGCGGGCAACCCGCTGCAGGCCACGGTCGCCGATCGCGTGCCGCGTGACCGGCGTGGTCGCGTCACATCGTGGACCAGCATGGGCGCCATCATCGGCGGCATCCTCGGTGGCATCGGGGCCGGCGCGCTGTTCGGCATGATCGGTCTCGACTTCTACCTGATCCTGGGGCTCGTGGTCGCGATCGCCACGGTCCTCTTCGTGACACGCAACCGCGACGAGTCGTCGATCGACATCGAGCGCGAACCCTTCGCGTGGAAGCCCTTCGTGCTCGGGTATGCGAGTGCCCTGAAGGCTCGCAACTACCGCTGGCTCTGGATCTCGCGCATGCTCTTCTTCTTCGGCTACAGCACGTCGACCGTGCTCAACCTCTACATGCTGCAGAGCTATGTCACCCCGGCACTCAGCGCCGCCGAGGCCTCAGCCATGGTGCCCGTGCTGGGGCTCGCCGGCATCCCGTTCACCCTCCTCGCGGTGGCGGTCTCGGGTCGGCTGTCCGACCGTGTCGGTCGCCGCAAGCCATTCATCGTGCTCGCCTCCGTGCTCATGGCGGTGTCGATGGCGATCCCGCTGCTGTCGCCGACCCTGCCCGCACTGTTCGCCCAGGTGATCATCACCGGGCTCGCCTTCGGCATCTATCTGCCCGTCGACAACGCGATGTTCATCGATGTGCTCCCCGACCCGTCGAAGGCGGGCCGCGACCTCGGACTGGCCATCGTCGCGATGAACCTCGGGCAGGCGCTAGCGCCGGCGCTCGCGGCTGTGGTCGTGTCGCTCACCGGCGGCTACCAGCTCGTGTGGGGCGCAGCGCTCGTACTGGTCGCCCTCGCGACGCTGACGGTGGCTCCGATCAGGGAGAGGAAGGACGCAGGTGCTTAGGTGGGGTGTCGTCGGGACGGGCGACATCTCAGACAGGCTCGTCGACGACCTCGTGGCGATCGGCGGTGTCGTCGCCGGAGTCTGGGGGCGTACGCCAGAGCGGGCGGGCGATTTCGCCGCGCGACGCGGCATTCCGTTCGCCACAGCAGATCGCGCGGCGCTGTTCGCGCGCGATGACATCGACGTCGTCTACATCGCGACCCCGGCGCACACCCACACGGAGATCGCCCTCGAGGCTCTCGACGCGGGCGCGCACGTGCTGGTCGAGAAGCCCATCGCGACGTCGGCGGCCGATGCCGAGGTGCTGTTCGCCCGCGCGGATGCGGCCGGTCTCTTCCTCATGGAGGCGATGTGGATGCGGTTCAACCCGCTGCACGTCGAGGTCATCGACCGCATCGCGGCGGGGGAGCTCGGCGCGGTCCGCAGCGTGCGGGCGGGCTTCGGCACGCCCTTCTTTCCGCGACCGGGCAAGACCCGGCCTGAGGACGGGGGCAGCATTCTGCGCGACCGCGGCATCTACCCGGTCACGCTCGCGCACTGGTTCCTCGGCGCGCCGGATGAGGTGCGCGCCCGAGGGAGCATCTCGCAGGGTGTCGACCTCTCGGGGCACGCGATGCTCGAGAGTGCCGACGGCGCCTTCGCGCAGCTCGCGTGGTCGGGTGTGGAGTTCCTCGATCTCTCGGCCTCGATCAGCGGCGAACGCGGTTGGATCACTCTCGACCCCATGTTCTGGGCGGGCAGCGATGCCCGCGTGCACGCGGGCTCTGCCGAGCGCATCTTCCGCCAGCCCGAGGCCGTGCGGCACCCGCGCGTCGGCAACGGCTACGGCCCCATGCTCGACGCCGTCAGCGCGGCGATCGAGTCGGGGCTGCGAGAGCATCCGTGGCACGACGCAGCGACCACGATCTCGATCACACGAACCCTCGACCGCATCCTCGCCGACATATCGGTCTCGCGCTGAGCGCGTCGAACCCCGTACAGAAGGAACTCATGGACATCTCAGGCAAGGTCTTCGTCGTCACCGGAGCAGGAAACGGCATCGGACGCGAGGTGACGCTGCGACTGCTTGCCGGGGGCGCGTCGGTCGCCGGCGTCGATCTCAACGCCGCCGGGCTCGAGGCCACCGCGGCCCTCGCCAGCGCCGGCTCACGATTCAGTCAGCACGCGGTGAACATCACCGACCGGGACGCGATCGACGCACTGCCGGATGCCGTGATCGCGGCCCATGGTCAGGTCGACGGCGTCGCGAACATCGCGGGCGTGATCCAGAAGTTCGTGAAGGTGAATGAGCTGCCGTTCTCCGAGATCGAGAAGGTCATGAACGTCAACTTCTGGGGTGTCATGAACGTCTGCAAGGCATTCCTGCCGCATCTGCTCGCCCGGCCCGAGGCTTCGCTGCTGAACGTCGCGAGCATGGGTTCGTATGCGCCGGTGCCGGGGCAGGCCGTCTACGGCGCGTCGAAAGCGGCGGTGAAGCTCCTGACCGAAGCGCTGTACGCCGAGCTCCTCGACACGAACGTGCACGTCACGGTGATCTTCCCCGGTGCGATCAGCACCGGAATCGCCGCGAACTCGGGCGCCGATCTCGGGGGCGATGCGTCCGCCGAGAACAGCGACTACAAGACGACGACGCCCGTCGAGGCCGGCCGGGTGATCGTCGAGGCGATCGAGAAGAACCGGTTCCGCGCGACCATCGGATCGGATGCGGCGGCGATGGATCGCCTGTCTCGTCTCAACCCCAAGTTCGCGACGACGCTCATCGCGAAGAAGATGGGAGCGCTTCTCGCGCACTGACTCACGCCGCCCGATCCCTCCTGCCGGTGAGCGCACGCGTTCACAGCGGAGGGTCGAGCCGTGCGAGCGCCGCATCCATGCGGTCGGCCATGTGCGCATAGCCGACGTCGGAGGGGTGCAGGCCGTCCGACGCCATCCAACTGTTCTCCGAGCCCGCGTAATGACCCTCGAGCCATCGGCTCGCCCCGGGGATCCAGTCCGCATCGATCTCTGCCGCTGCGTCTGCGACCCAGGCGATGATCTGGTCGACGGATGCCGGGCGCGCCTCGGTGTACCAGAACGGTTCGACGACGATGATCCGCGCTGAGGGGAGCGCGTCGCGGATGCGTGTGAGGTCGCTCGTGATCGTCTCGCGGATGAGATCGGCGCGACGTTCGAAAGGGAAGTTGTCGTTGAGTCCCATCGTGACGAACACGATGTCGGGCTCCTGTGCGATCACGAGCTCCGGCAGGTCGTTCTCACCGAAGCTCGATCGATGGTTGACGAACCCGAGGCCGTTGACGCTGGGGTTGAACTCCCGCCACCCGCGGTCCTTGCAGATGATCGTCGACCACCGGGCCGACGGATCGCTCGCCCCGGTGCCGAGCGTGTAGGAGTCGCCGTAGAACGCGACCAGCGGCCCGCTCCCCACGGATGCCGAGGCGTCGGGTTCGGGCGCCGGGGCGGTGCTGCACGATGTGAGGCCCAAGGCGAGGGCGATGGCGGTCGCGAGGGTTCGGAGGCGGCGCATACTCGCTGTTCGTCGCCGAGGTGGGTGCGGATGGGTCTGCGCCTCGTGGCGACGGCGCGCCCGCAGCGCACGGTTGGCAACATCGATGGCAAAAACTGCGCGGCCTGCTCCCACGACGGATGCAAATCATTGAATTCTCGCCTCTCCGCTGGCACGTCCGTGGCACAATGCTTGTTTCCTCGGATGACGGATCCATACAGTTCCTTCAAGCGAGCGAGACCGCCGCCCACGAGAACCCGATCAGCGGTATCGCACAGCGGACACACGGCACACGACCCGATCGCCGACCCGCTGCGACACCGCCAATGGAGGCGACATGACGACCACTTCTGTACCCAAGAAGACGCCGGCCAAGGCCGCGATCGCGTCCTGGGTGGGCACCACGCTCGAGTACTACGACTTCGCCGTGTACGGCACGGCCGCGGCGCTCGTGCTCAACCAGCTGTTCTTCCCGCCCGAGCTCCCCGAGGGGGTTCGCGTGCTGCTGAGCATGATGACCCTCGCGGTCGGCTATGTGGTGCGTCCGCTCGGCGCCTTCATCCTGGGCCCGCTCGGCGACCGGTTCGGCCGCAAGTTCGTGATGATGCTCACGCTGTTCGGCATCGGAATCTGCACGTTCATCATCGGCTGCCTGCCGACGTTCGAGCAGATCGGTGTGCTCGCGCCGATCCTCCTCGTCGTCATCCGCATCATCCAGGGGCTGTCGGTCTCGGGGGAGCAGGCGAGCGCGATCTCGATGAGCCTCGAGCACGCCCCTGACAACCGCCGCGGATTCACCACGAGCTTCGTCACCAGTGGCTCGGCGTCGGGGGGACTCCTCGCGACCGCCGTCTTCATCCCGTTCGCCGCGATGCCGCAGGAAGATCTGCTGACCTGGGGATGGCGCATCCCCTTCTGGCTGTCGGCCGTCGTGGTCGTCGTCGCGTACCTCATCCGCCGCAACCTCGAAGAGCCGCCCGCGTTCGTGCAGACCCAGGCGATCAAGGTGCAGCTCGCGCCGATCAAGCAGGTCACCCGCTTCCACTGGTTGTCGATCATCCGGGTCGCCGCGTGCGCCATGATCGCCGGTGTCAGCTACCTCTTCGCGACGTTCTCGGTGGCCTTCGCCACGACCGGCTACGGCCTCGACAAGGCGACCATGCTGTGGGTCCCGGTGCTCGCCAGCCTGCTCGCGCTGCTCTACACGCCGTTCGCCGGATACGTCTCCGACCTCATCGGTCGCAAGACGGTGTTCATCATCGGCGCCGTCGGTGCGGGTGTCACCCTGGTGCCGTACCTCTGGGCGATCACTCAGGGCGACTGGGCCCTGATCTTCCTCCTCGGCACCCTCTGCAACGGCCTCTTCTACTCGACGGCGAACGCCGCATGGCCGGCGTTCTTCGCGGAGATGTTCCCCAACCGGGTGCGGGTCTCGGGCCTTGCGGTGGGAACCCAGATCGGCTTCGCGATCGCCGGTGCGATCGGTCCGGTCGCTTCGACCGCGCTGGCCGGCGAGGATCTCACGAACTGGACGGGGCCGGCCCTGCTCGGCCTCGGTCTCATGGCCATCGCCGTGATTTCGGCTCTGACCGCGAAGGAGACCCGCCGGTATTCCCTCGACGAGGTCGACGACAAGCAGCAGACGCAGAAGGAGAAGGATGCCGTGACGGCATCCATCCTGGTTCCGTAGTCCGCGACGGTAGAGGACCCCGGATGCCGACGGCATCCGGGGTCCTTGGCGTCTCGAGTCGCCGTCAGGCGGTCAGTGGGCCGGTCGACGAACGCACCGTCAAGTGGGCCGAGATGTGGTCGATCCGTTCGGAGCGGTCACGCGTCGAGAACCGCCCGATCAGCATGTCGACCGCCGCCCGGCCGGCGCTCTCGCCCGGCGAGGTGATGGTCGTGAGCGGCGGGTGCGAGAACGACGACCCGAAGATGTCGTCGCACCCGATCACGCTCAGATCGCCCGGCACGAGCACGCCCAGCTGACGGAACCGGTCGAGGGCCCCGATCGCGAGCACGTCGTTGAAGAAGATGCAGGCGCTCGCTCGCGTGAGCACGACGGCGTCAGCGGCGGCCGCACCGTTCGCGAGTGTGGGTTGGTAGCGCCCGACCGCGACGACCTCGACATCCCGTTCGGCCGCCGACGCCGTGATCGCCTCGAAGCGTGCACGGTCGGTCCACGACCCATGGGGTCCGCGCACGTACGCGATGCGAGTGTGACCGAGTGAGTTCAGGTACTGCACGGCCTGGCCGAGGCCGGCGGGAGTGTCGATCACGACTCCGGACAGCCCCGGGGCCTCGCGGTTGATCACAACGGTCGGCGTGATCTGGGCGACCGAGCGCAGCACCTCATCGTCGACGCGGGGGGAGGAGACGACGATCCCGTCGACCGTGCGCGCCATCTCGCGCAGCCACTGCTCTTCCATCGGCAGCGACTCCTCGGTGCTCACGAGCAGGTGCAGGTAGCTCGCGGCGCGGATCTGCGCCTGCGCACCGCGGGTCACGTCGAGGTTGAACGGATTCGTGAGGTTCGGCAGCACGAGGGCGATCGTGCCGCGGGCGAGACGGTTCTCGGCAGCCGGCAGCAGTGCCGACGCGTATCCCATCTCCTGAGCCTTGCTGGTGATCCGCTCGTACATCTCGGCGCTGACGCGATTCGGGTTCGAGAGAGCGCGTGACACGGTCGAGGGCGCGACGCCGCAGGCCTCGGCGATCTCGGTGAGGGTGACGCGGCGCTGCACGCGGCGGGCGGGGACGACCATCGGGATGCTCCTCGCGGTGGCGGATGATGACGTCGATGCTACCCGACGAGCGCCGTCTCGACGATGGAGTGTGGCACAGTCTTTGCCAAGTGCCCGCCCCCGAACCCGCTTTTTCACGGGGTCCGGCAGAGATGTGCGGCACGGATGCGGCATGATCCTGCACCGTTCCGTGCCCGCAGTCGTAGCGTGTCTGCATCGGCGGAATCGACGACGAGAGGAGCTGACGATGACCCGGAAGATCGATCTGGTCGCAGATCTCGGTGAGGGCTTCGGCCCGTGGCGTATGGGCGACGACGTCGCCCTGCTGGACGTGCTCACCTCGGCGAACATCGCCTGCGGATTCCACGCCGGAGACCCGCAGATCATGGATGAGACGGTCCGCGCCTGCGTGCAGCGCGGGGTCGGCATCGGAGCCCACCCGTCGTTCCCCGACCTGCAGGGCTTCGGCCGCCGCGACATGGGACTCACCGCCGACGAGGTGCGCACCGACGTGCTCTACCAGTTCGGCGCGCTGCAGGCCATCGCGGCCTACCACGGCACAGCCGTCACGCATCTGGCTCCGCACGGCCGCCTGGGCAATCTCGTGGCGGTGCGGGAGGACTACGCGGATGCCGTCGCCGACGCCGCCCGCCGACTGAACCCCGAGCTCATCGTGCTCGCGCAGGACGGCAGGCTGGCAGACGCGGCCCGTGCAGCGGGGCTGCGGGTCGGCATCGTCGGGATCGCCGACCGTGCCTATGAAGACGACGGCACGCTCGTGCGCCGCACCGAGCCCGGCGCCGTGATCCATGACGCCGACGAGATCCGCAGCCGCACCGTGCGGATGGTCGTCGACGGGGTCATCGAGAGCCGCAACGGCGTGCTGATCCCGGTCGAGTGCGACACCGTGCTCGTGCACGGCGACACCGACGGCGCGGTCGCGCTCGCCGTGCAGATCCGTCAGGGCCTCGAGGCGGCGGGCGTCGAGATCGCTCCACTCGCGGACTGGCTGGAATAGGACTCGCCATGGCACCGGCGTCCGTCGTCATCTCACCCAGCGGCACCTCCGCGCTGCGCGTCGTCAGCACGCTCCCCGATCGCGAGGCCGGCTGGCGACTCGTGCATCACCTCGCGCGGTTCATCGACGCCGCGCGTGTGCCCGGAGTGGTCTGTGTGATCGCCACCTACGACGCGGCCCTCATCGAACTCGATCCGGCCGCGGTCGCGCTCGATCGGCTGGCGGAGTACCTCGAGGTCGTGGTCGACGGCCTCGACCACGACCGCCCGCTCACGGAGACGCCGCGCACCTTCGACGTGCCCGTGCTCTACGACCTCGAGGGTGAGCTCGACCTGCGCATGGTCGCCGCGGCCCAGGGCATCAGCGCCGAGGAGGTCGTGCAGCTGCACAGCGAGGCGAGCTACACCGTGCGCTGCCTCGGCGCCCCCGGAGGATCGCCCATGCTCGACGGGCCGCCTTTCCCGCATCCCGTTCCCCGCCTTGCGAGCCCCCGCGCGCACGTCCCGCAGGGCGTCGTGTCGGTCGCCGGGCGGCAGGCGACGATCACACCGGCCGCCGCTCCCGGTGGCTGGCCCCTGATCGGCCGCACCCCTCTCACGGTGCTCGACCTCACTGTCGAACCCTTCGTGCCCTACGAGCCGGGCGACCTCATCGCGTTCCGGCCGATCGAGCGAGACGAGTACGACGCGCTCCTCGGCACCAGGATGGTGGCCCGATGAACGCCGGACAGCTCACCGTCATCGAGGCGGGCTCGACGCAGATCACCGATCTCGGACGTGTGCGGGGCCCTCGCTACGGCGTGCCCGTGAACGGCGCGCTCGACCAGCGGTCGGCACGGGTCGCGAACATCCTCGTCGGAAACCGCGAGGATGCCGCGCTGCTCGAGGTCACGGCGCTCGACCTCGAGTTCGTCACCGACGTCGACATCCTGCTCGCGGTCACCGGAGCCGACGGGCACCTCACTGTCGATGGCGTCACGCGCCCGACGAATCAGCCGGTCTCGGTGCGCGCGGGTGAAGCCGTGGCGCTGCGGCAGCTGCAGGGCGGGCTGCGGGCGTACGTCGCGGTGCGCGGCTCGTTCGACGTGCCGCTGCTGCTGGGCAGCTGTGCGCCGGACTCGGTGCTGGGTTTCGGGGGGCGACTGCTCGCCGGGGCGACCATCGTCATCTGCCGCTCCACGCCTCCGTTCATCAACGATCACTTCGCGGCCGAGCTGTACAGCCTCGACGTTCCGCGGATCTCCACCGGATTCGTCGTCGACGTGACCGATGGCCCCGACATCGATGATTTCGCCGAGACCGCCGATCGACTGTTCGCACAGCCGTATCTGGTCACCCCGACCAGCAACCACATCGGCCTGCGCATGACAGGGCCGCTGCCCGAGAGGCGCTCGACGGGCGAAGTCCTGTCGCGGGGCGTACCGGTGGGGGCGGTCGAGGTGCCACCGGGCGACGAGTTGCTCGTGCTGCACCGCGGCCGCGGCGTCACCGCCGGATATCCCGTGCTCGCGGTCGTCACGGCGGGATCCCTCGACGTGCTCGCCCAGGTGCGCCCCGGCGAGCGTCTGCGCTTCCGCCGGGTCTCGGCCGCGGATGCTGCCGCCCATGCCCGAGCCGAGCTCGTCGAGCTCGAGACTCTCCGTCTTCGCGTCCGATCCGTGTTCACGGCCCTCGACGCCCTTGCAACATCCACCGGAAGGACCCTGCTATGACTTTCTCCGACTACCGAGTCGCCGTCGTCACCGGCGCCACCAGCGGCGTGGGGCGCGGCGCGATCGACCTCTTCCTCTCGAAGGGGCTGACCGTGCACGCGATCGCCCGCGACGAGTCGCGGCTCGCCGAACTCGGCGACAAGGGCGTGATCACGCACGCACTCGATGTGCGCGACACCGCCGCTCTGACCCGCGAGCTCACGGGCGTCGAGGCCGACATCGTCCTGAACAGCGCGGGCGTCAGCCGGGCGGGCAACATCCTGTCGTCCTCGGCGGAGGACCTCGACGACCTCGTCGAGGTGAACCTCACGGCCGTGATGCAGATCCTCCGTCTGCTGTACCCCGGCATGGTCGAGCGCGACCGCGGCCACGTGCTGAACATCTCGTCGATCGCGGGGCACTACAACTTCTTCGGCCACACGGCGTATCACGCGACCAAGGCGGCGGTGCACCAGCTCTCGCGCCAGTTGCGCAACGACGCGATGGGCAAGCGCGTGCGCGTGACCGAGCTCAGCCCTGGGCGCATCGAGACCGAGATCTTCTCGCGCAATCTGGGCGGCACGCCCGAGACGGATGCCGAGGCCTGGGCGACGTACTACGAGGGCTACGAGTCGCTCACGGTTGACGACGTGATCGCCGCGATCGAGTTCGCGGTCGATGCCCCCCCGCACGTCAACATCGGGCTCGTCGAGCTCATGCCCACTTTCCAGGTTCCCGGCGGTCTCACCTTCGACCGCCGCGAAGCCGCGCTCCAGAACGCGAAGTAAGGACACACACCATGGTTCACGTCACCACGAAGATCGAGCGCGCGGACGCCGCCGACATCGCCCGCGTCGGGGAGTTCACCGCCGCGACCATCCACGAGGCGCAGGGTCGTCGCGGTGCCCTGAACTCGAACATCACGCCGATCGACCGCGACATGTCGTTCGTGGGTTCTGCATTCACCGTGGTGTGCGCCCCTCGCGACAACCTCATGCTGCAGGTCGCAATCCACTACGCGCAGCCCGGTGACGTGCTGATCGTGTCGGCGGGCGAGTTCGCCGAGGCGGGGATGTTCGGCGACGTGCTCGGCAACGCGTGCAAGGCCAAGGGCATCGCCGCGCTCGTCACGGATGCCGGGGTGCGCGACACGCAGGAGCTGCGGGAACTCGGCCTGCCGGTGTTCTCGGGCAGCGTGTCGATCAAGGGCACGGTCAAAGAGACCCTCGGCGCCCTGAACCAGCCGGTCGTGTTCGCGGGCGAGATCATCTACCCGGGTGACATCGTCAAGGGCGACGCCGACGGCATCGTCGTCGTGCGGCGCGAGGAGGCGCGTGAGGCGGCCGAGCTCTCGGCGGCGCGCGACGCGAACGAGGCCGCGCTGATCGAGAAGTACTGGGCGGGCGGCACGACGATCGAGCTCTGCAACCTCACCGAGGTGCTGAAGGCCAAGGGTCTCACGACCGACATCGACGAGGTCGAGGACCACTCATGACCGACGTCGCGACCGGAGCGGTCGCCTCGTCCTTCCACGCCGCAGAGCGCCTCGGCCGCATCAAGCCGTCGCCGAGCACGGCCGCTGCCGCGCGGGTGCGGCAGTTGAAGGACGAGGGGCGCCGCATCCTCGATCTGACGGTCGGCGAGCCCGACTTCGACACCCCCGATCACGTGAAGCAGGCGGCCATCGCCGCGATCGAGGCCGGTGAGACCAAGTACACGCCCGTGAACGGCACGCCGCGTCTGCGAGCCGCGATCCGGGGTGCGCTGCGCCGCACGCACGGGATCGAGTACTCCGACGCCGAACTCACGGTCGGCGGCGGCGGCAAGCAGGTCATCTTCCTCGCGTTCATGGCGACGCTGGGTGCCGGCGACGAGGTGCTCATCCCCGCGCCCTACTGGGTGTCGTACCCCGACATGGTGCGCGCGAACGAGGGCACCCCCGTGACCATCGAGACCTCCGTCGAGAACGGATACAAGATCAGCGCCACCGAGCTCGAGGCTGCGATCACCGACCGCACGACCTGGCTCGTGCTCAACAGCCCCGGCAACCCCAGCGGCGCGATCCACACCGAGGACGAGCTCGCGGAGCTCGCCGAGGTGCTGCGCCGCCACCCGCAGGTGTCGGTGCTGTCCGACGAGATCTACAGCGAGATCTCGTTCACCGGAGCGCCCGCTCCGAGCCTGGCCGGAGTCGCCCCCGATCTGCGCCACCGCGTGCTCGTCGTCTCGGGAGTCTCGAAGTCCTACGCCATGACCGGGTGGCGTCTGGGCTACGCCGCGGGCGATCCGGCGCTCGTGAAGGCGATCAACACCCTGCAGTCGCAGACTTCGTCGTGCCCGTCGTCGATCAGCCAGGCGGCCGCGGCCGCAGCGCTCGAGGGCCCGCAGGACTTCATTGCCGAGTCCGTGCCCGTGTACCGCGAGCGTCGAGACGCCGCGGTCGCGGGGCTGCAGGCGATCGACGGTCTCACCCCGCTCGTGCCCGACGGAGCGTTCTACCTCTACGTCGACTGCGCAGGCCTGATCGGTCGCACGACGGCCGAGGGCGCGGTGCTCGAGAACGACCAGGACGTCACGCTGTACCTGCTCGATCATGCGGGCGTCGCGGTGATCCAGGGATCGGCGTACGGTCGGTCTCCGTTCTTCCGCATCTCGTTCGCGACCGACATCGACACGATCACCGCCGCCGTGGCCGAGATCGCCGCGGCCGTGGAGGCACTGCGATGACCGCCCGTCTCCGCGTGGCCGTCGCCGCGCCGCTCGCCCCCGAACTCTGCGAACTGCTCACCTCGCTCGAGCCGCGCATCGACCTGCTCGTCGACCAGACGCTGCTGCCGCCGATGCGGCATCCGGCCGACTACTCCGGCGACCCGTCGTTCCGCCGCACGGCCGAGCAGCAGGCGGCCTACGAGCAGCTGCTCGACTCAGCAGACGCGCTGTACGGCATCCCCGACGTCGACCCCGCGGCGCTCGCCCGCACCGTGCGCACCAATCCGTCGCTGCGGTGGGTGCACACCATGGCGGCCGGCGGCGGGGGACAGGTGCGGGCCGCGCAGCTGCGTGACGACGAGCTCGAACGCGTGACGTTCACGACCTCGGCCGGCGTGCACGGCGACGCGCTCGCCGAGTTCGCCGTGTTCGGCGTCTTCGCCGGAGCCAAGCACCTCCCGCGCCTGACCCGTCAGCAGGCCGATCGCGAATGGAGCGGCCGCTGGCTGATGTCGCAGGTGTCGGAGCAGACGGTGCTCGTGCTCGGGCTCGGGGGCATCGGATCGTCGGTGGCCGAGAAGCTGTCGGCGCTGGGGGCGACCGTGATCGGTACCTCGCGCAGCGGAGCATCCGTCCCCGGCGTCGCACGCACCGTGCATCCCGACGAGATCGCGTCGGTGCTCGGAGAGGTGGATGCCGTCGTCACGACTCTTCCCGGTACCGACGCGACGCAGCATTTCATCGGCCGCGAGTTCCTCGCCGCCCTGCGTCCCGGGGCCACGGTGGTCAACGTCGGCCGTGGCACGGTGGTCGACGAGGCCGCATTGCTCGGCGCCCTGGACTCCGGCAGGGTCGGCTTCGCCGCCCTCGACGTGTTCGAGGTCGAACCGCTGCCCACCGAGAGCCCGCTCTGGGCGCATCCGCGTGTGCTGGTGAGCCCGCACACGGCGGCGCTCGACGTACGAGAAGACCGCCGGATCGCCGAACTGTTCGCCGACAACGCCACCCGGCTGCTGGACGCCGCCCCGCTGCGCAACGTCGTCGACACCGTCGAGTTCTACTGACCCGCACCCCGACCATCTGATCCGCATCGGAGACATCATGCCCAACCCGTTCGACCTGACCGGCAGAAGAGCCCTGGTCACCGGCTCCAGCCGGGGCATCGGCCACGCCATCGCGCGGTCGCTGCTCGACGCCGGTGCGCACGTGATCGTGCATGGCCGAGAGTCCGCACGAGTGGATGCGGCGGCGGCCGCGTTCGCGATCGACTTCGGCGCGGATGCCGTGTCGACGGCGGCGTTCGACATCACCGACGAGGACTCGGTGATAGCCGGCATCCGTCGTGTCGAAGCCGAGGGCGAGATCGACATCCTGGTCAACAACGCCGGGATGCAGCACCGAGAGCCGATGCTCGATGTCAGCCTCGAGAACTGGGAGCGCGTGATCCGCACCGACCTCACGAGCGCGTTCCTCGTCGGGCGCACGGCGGCGCGGGCGATGGTGGAGCGGGGTGACGGGGCGATCGTCAACATCTGCTCGGTGCAGACCGATCTCGCCCGACCGACGATCGGCGCGTACACGGCGGCGAAGGGCGGGTTGCGCAATCTCACCAAGGCGATGACGGCCGAGTGGGCGGGCAGCGGTGTGCGGGTGAACGGCGTCGCACCCGGCTACATCCGCACCGAGCTCACACAGGCGCTGGTCGACGATCCGACGTTCAACTCCTGGGTTCTCGGCCGCACCCCGGTGGGCCGCTGGGGAGAGCCCGAAGACATCGGCGGCGCGGTGGTGTGGCTCTCGTCCGACGCCTCGAGGTTCGTCACGGGCCAGGTCGTCTTCGTCGACGGCGGAATGACGGCGGTGGTGTGATGTCGGCTGCTCTGCACGCGATCGTGATCCATGAGGCCGGCGATCTGCGGATCGACGAGATCCCCGAGCCGGTCCCCGCGCCCGACGAGGCCGTGATCGAGGTGGTCTACGGCGGCATCTGCGGTTCCGACCTGCACTACTGGAAGCACGGGGCGGCGGGGGAGTCGATCCTCCGCGCGCCGATGGTGCTCGGACACGAGGTGGTCGGCGTGGTGCGGCGCGTGGCGCCCGACGGCACAGGGCCTTCGGAGGGGACGCGGGTCGCGGTGCATCCCGCGACCCCGGCGAAGGAGTACGTGCGTCATCCCGCTGATCGCCCGAACATCTCGGGCGGCGGATACCTCGGATCGGCCGCGCGTTTCCCGCACCGCGACGGGGCGTTCGCGCATCGGGTGGCGATCCCGACGCGGATGCTGCGGGCGCTGCCCGAGAGCGTCGACCTGCAGGAGGCGGCGCTGATCGAGCCCGCGAGCGTCGCCTGGCATGCCGTGAACAGGATCGGCGATGTGACCGATCTGACGGCGCTCGTCGTCGGATGCGGCCCGATCGGTCTGCTCGCCGTGGCGGTGCTGAAGGCGCGCGGCGCGCGTCACATCACCGCCGTCGACCTGCACGACCGGCCGCTCGCGATCGCGAAGGAGCTCGGCGCCGATGTGGTGTTGAAGCAGCCGGATGCGGCCGACGTGGCCGCGATCGATGCGGACGTCGTGATCGAGTCGTCCGGCAGCCACCACGGCCTCGACACCGCGATCCGCGCCGCGGCGCGCGGTGGGGTCGTCGCGATGGTCGGCCTGCTGCCCAGCGGCCCGCAGCCCGTGCAGGTCGCGCTCGCGATCGCGAAAGAGCTCGACCTGCTCGGCTCCTTCCGCTTCAACGACGAGATCGACGAGGTCATCGCCGCGCTCGCCGCGAAGGATCTCCGCATCGGCCCGGTCATCAGCCACGTCGAGTCCTGGCGCTCTGCCGAGGCGGCGTTCGCGACCGCGGCGGATGCCACCGTGTCGAGCAAGGTTCTGCTGAAGTTCGGTCGCGCACGATGACCGCCCCATTGATCGTCGTCATGGGCGTCTCCGGATGCGGCAAGTCCACGGTGGGCGCGGCCCTCGCGGAGCGCCTGCGCATGCCCTTCCGCGACGCCGACGACCTGCATCCCGCGGCGAACGTCGACAAGATGTCTCGCGGAGTCGCCCTCACCGACGACGACCGCGCACCGTGGCTGCACCTGGTCGGCGAAGAGCTGTCCCGGCATCGGGTCACGGGACTCGTCATCGCCTGCTCGGCGCTCAGAGTGACCTATCGGGACATCCTGCGCGCGCATGCGCCCGATGTGCGCTTCGTGCACCTCGACACGACGAGGCAGGTGATCGCGCGGCGGATGGTGGTGCGCTCCGAGCACTTCATGCCGCTCACTCTGCTCGACTCCCAGATCGCCACGCTCGAACCGCTCACGGCCGACGAGCGCGGTCACGTGGTGAACGCTGATCGGAGCATCGACGAGATCATCGGCGCCGCGGAGCGAGAGATCCGCGGGGTTGCTCACGCCGGGACCTGACCTGCGCGGTGTCACTGTCGCCGAGCGGCGCCGGATACTTGCGATGAGTGGTCAACCTGCCCTGCGCGAGGCGGCATCATGCGGCGTGCTCAACTCGACGTGCCGATGCTCCTGCACCGTGAGGTAGAGGCGATGCGCGGTGATGATGAGCGACAGCCAGAGCGCGCCGAGGATCCATCCGACGAGGACGTCCGTGAACCAGTGGTGACCGAGGTACACGCGGCTGAGCCCCACCAGGAGAGCGAATGCCGCCGCTCCGGTGATGACGATCGCCCTCCCGGCCGTCGACACGCGGCGGAGTACGAGGAGATAGGCGATGATGCCGACGACGGCGACGGCGTTGAGGGTGTGCCCCGACGGGAACGAGGGCGAGTACTCGTACGGCGGGACCGCGTCGATCAGCGGCGGGCGCTGACGCTGGATGAGGTCTTTGCCCGCGATCGTCATGAGGAGCGATCCGCCTCCGGCGGCGACGATGAGGACCACGGGCGTCCACGATCTGCGCGTGATCGCGAGGATGAGGATCGCGGTCACGGCGATCACCGGCATCCCGATCGTGCCGGCGATGTCGGTGAATCCTGTCACGATGACGTCTGCGACCGGGTTCCTGAGGGCGAGAGCGACGTCGAGGAGCGGCTGATCGATGCCGGAGACGCCGTCCGCGTCGGTGACGGCGTCGTAGACCTCGACAGCGGCGGCGCTCAGCGCGAACGCGATGGCTGCTCCGACGAGGAGCGTGACGATGAGCGCCGTATACGGCCCCAGCCGAGTCCCGATCAGCCGCATGGCTCGCGCCAGCGCCCGGCCCCAGGGCGTGTACCAGTGAGTCAGGTTCGTCGAGCCGACTGTGGTGTCCTTCTGCAGCTCTTCGCGCACCCCCGGCTCGGCGGGGCCGGTCAGCTGCTCGCGATCCGTCGAGTCCGTCATTGTGTCAGTGTTGCGCTTCGGCGCTGGATCGCGGAAGCCGCTTGCGTCACGCGGGTGAATGGTGTCACTGCGCGTCAGGCCGCTCGAGCGGAACCACCGCGACGACCACCCCGGCCGCCAGAGCACCGAGACCGCCCACGGCCATGTCGCCGATGGTGTCCTGATAGGTCACGAAGATCTCCGTGGTGACGAATGTGCGGCCGGCCCACTCGATCATCTCCCAGACCGCGCTGACGGCGAGGCCGAGCATCGTTGTGACGACGACGCCCGTGCGCGCGCGGAACGTCGCGGCGTCCGGACGCGGAACGACGCCGCACCGGGCGAGGACGAGATAGCCGGTCGCGGCGATCACACCGGTGCACACGAAGTGCACGACGAGATCCCAGCCGGTGACGGTGCGGTAGAGATCGAACACGTTGCTTCCCGCTGCCACGAGCACGGTGACCCCGACGGAGATGTCCGGCCAGGCGCGCATGCCCAGCATGCGGGGGACCATGAGGGCGGGCAGCGCGAGAGCGAGGATGCCGGCATCCGTCGGAGTCGACCAGATGGCGGCGACGACGACGCTGAGCACCGCGATCACGCGCAGAGCGTCGGCCACGTACTCGGAGACGCGACTCGGCGGACGGAGGAAATTCTGCTTCATCTGGCTGTCCTCGGGAGTCGAACCACGGTCTGAACGGGGAAGTGGTCTGACGGCCAGCCCCCGGCGACGCGACGCGTATTGATCGCGGCACGGCGTACCTGCACTTCCGGCGAGACGAGGATCGCGTCGATGCGCCGGCCGGGGTGAGGCGGACGGTATCGGCCATACGTCCCCCATTCCGGTGTGAGTCGGGCCTCGGCCGTCGTCCAGGCATCCGCCAGCGCATCGCCGGCCTGCAGCGCGCGCCACGGATCGGACATCGGCCCCGCGTTCAGATCTCCGAGCAGGATGACGGGCAGAGACTGCCCGATCACCGTACGGTGAAGATCCTCCGCCGCGCGAACGCGGGATCGTGCAGAGAACACGTCGAGGTGCGTGTTGATGACCATGACTTCTCGCGAGGTCACCCGATCCCTGAACCGCGCCTGCACGGCGACGCGCGGGATCACATTGCCCCACGAGATCGATCCCGGCTGCTCCGGCCGATCGGAGAGGGCGGTCTGCCGCCAGTCGAGCAGTTCGAGCCGGTCGTCGTCGTAGAACACGGGGCACCCCTCACCGCGGGGTCCCGCATGGCGACCGTGACCGACGAAGCGATACGAGCCGCCGAGCGCGTCGCGCATCACGATCGCCTGGTCCGGCATGACCTCCTGCGCGCCGAGAGCGGTGGGTCGCTCGCCGCCCATCAGCGCTTCGAGGCGAGGACGCCGAGCACTCCACCGGTCGGCCGGAGGCCAGGTCGGAAAGGTCATGCGCCGCCGCACGTTGAACGTCATCACGTGCAGATCCGGCGCGGGCACAGGGCCGATGAGGGGGCTGGTCATCGACGGGCACCTCCCGGCGCGGGCACGCCGAGTCGGTGCAGGATGCGCCGGAGCGCCAACCGCACCCAGCGCACCGACGGGAAGTCCTGCGGCCAGTGCCGGATCACGGTGCGGAAACCTCGGCTGACACGACGCGCGAAGGCGTGACCGCTCCAGAACGGGCGCATCGAGATCCCCATCTCGGTGTTTCGGAGGTAGCGGATGCGGTGGCGTTCGCCGAAGTGGAAGGCGAGGTCGAGGTCGTCGTGCACTTCCGGATCGTCTCGCTGCACGTCCGCTCGCACCGCGAGCCACGCCGAACGGCGGAAGGCGAGATTCGAACCGAACAGCGGCAGGTGGCCGAGAGCGGGAGCGGTGACAGCCGCGTACGCGCCCAGATAGGCGCCGGCCAGAGGCGCGCGCAGGACTCGCGGGCCGTCGATGAAACGGGCGCCGCCGGTGAAGACCGACACCCGCGGATGCCGCACGAAGGCGTCGACTGCCTCCTCCACCCAGTTGTCGGCAGGGATGCAGTCGGCGTCGAGCCGCAGGATCACATCCCCGGTCGCCGTGTCGTAGCCGAGGGCGCTCGCCGCCGGGATGCCGGGCTGATCGCAGCGCACCACCGTGGCGCCGAAGGACGTCGCGACGTCCGCCGACGAATCGGCGGAGTCGTTGTCGACCACGACGATCTCGCCCGGACGCAGTGTTTGACGCGAAAGAGCCGTCAAGCACTGCTGCAGGTGATCCGCGTCGTCCTTCACCGGGATCACGACCGAGACGGTGAGGGGCGGGTCGGCTGAGCTCGGGTACTGGACAGAGCCTTCTTGGTGCACAGAGCCTCCTCGGCACGTCGTCCAGGAAGGTTATGCGGTCGCCAGCGGCGGATCGACGCCGTTGACATCGGATGGCTCGCTGGGTAACGGTCCCCTGGATAGCGGGAGCGGGCAGTCGCGCCCGTAGGCTCGTGTCATGCCGGAGTTGCACGATCTGACCGCCGTCCAGCAGCTCGACCGGCTGCGCGCGGGCGAACTCGAACCGATCGACCTGGTGGAGCACTACCTGTCGCGGATCGAGCGTCTGGACGACGGGATCGGCGCCTTCGTCACGGTGACGGCGGATGCCGCGCGTGCGGCCGCCCGTGCCGCCGCGCAGGCGATCGGCGCGGGAGAGAGCCGGAGTCGGCTGCACGGGCTGCCGTTCGCCGACAAGGATCTGGTGCCGCGAGCGGGAGTGCCGACCCGATACGGATCGCGGGTGTTCGTCGATCACGTGCCGGAGGTGACGGGCGACCAGGCGGCGGTCTGGGACGAAGCGGGAGCGATCAGCCTGGGCAAGACCGCCACCCCGGAGTTCGGTCTGACGGGATATACGGAGACGCTGATCGGCCCGCCGACCCGAGACCCGTGGGATCCGCGCAACGGCGCGGGCGGCTCCAGCGGCGGCGCGGCCGCCGCCGTGGCCGCGGGACTCCTGCCGCTGGCTCCGGCCTCGGACGGGGGAGGGTCGATCCGCATCCCCGCCGCCACCGTCGGCGTGGTCGGCCTCAAACCGTCGCGCGGTCGGGTGCCGTTCGCCACCGGTTTCGACGGACCGGCGGGTCTCGTCGTCGCGGGACCGATCGCCCGGACGGTCGAGGATGCCGCGCTCGCGCTCGAGGTCATGGTGGCCGGCCGTGCCCACCGGTACGCGACGGCGGCGCCCGGATCCGCGGACTTCCTGCAGGCTGCACGCGGCGCCGGTGCGCGGGTGCGCATCGGCGTGACGACGGTGTCGCCGTGGGATGACGACGAGGACATCCGACTGGATCGCGACGCCGTGCGGGCTGTCGAAGTGGCGAGCTCGCTGCTGAGTGACGCCGGTGGTGCGGTCGAGGCGCTGGCGTGGCATCCGCAGGGCTACGCCGAGATGTTCCGCACGATCTGGCGGGCGAGCGCCGCCCGCGTGCCGGTGCGGGACGCCGACCTCGCACGGGTGGAGTCGATCACGGCCTGGCTGGTGCGCGAAGGGCGAGCCCTCAGCGCCGAGAGCCTCCTCTCCGCGCTCGCCGCGGGGACCGCGTTCGAGCGGCAGACCATCGAGGCTTTCTCGGCATACGACGTCGTCCTCACGCCCGCACTCGCGCAGTCGCCGCGCCCCGTCGGGTGGTTCGACGCCGAAGACGCACTGGAGAACTTCGCGCAACAGGTCCGCTACGCCCCGTACAGCAGTTTCGTCAACGTCGCAGGGCTCCCGGCGCTGACGCTGCCGGTCACGACCGCCGACGATGGACATCCCGTCAGCGTGCAGCTGGTCGGCCGTCCTGGTGGAGAGACGACGATCCTCGCGGTCGCTGCGGAGCTCGAGCGCCGGGCGGGTGTCGATGCGCGCCCGCCTGCCTGGACGTGGTGAGCGCTCAGGGTTCGAATCGGCTGGAAGGTGTCAGGGGAGCACGGAGTGCGCACCGAGCCCGTGCCAGGTGCGGTCGTGGTAGACGAGGGCGCTCGCGGCCCCGCGGTCGATGTGGGCCTGCAATCCGTGCGCGGCGATGACCGTCGATCCGCCGGCCTCCATACGGCTCACGACGGAGCAGCGCACCCAGGCGCGCGCGCCGGCGAAGACGGGCTCTCCTGTCGCGAGCGGAGCCCAGGCCGTCGTGTCGGCGAAGCGATCGACGCCGCTCGTCGCGCCGAGGCGGGCCAGCTCGATGTCCTGCGCGTCGAGCAGGTGGACCACGATCGTGGATGCCGCGGTGATGGTCGCTGCCGCCGACGACTGCGCCGAGACCGAGAAGACGAGCAGGGGAGGGTCGACGCTCACCGAGGAGACCGACGACGCCGTCAGCGCGACAGGACCGTCAGCGCCCTGCGCGGTGATCACGGCGACCCCACCCGGGTGTCCGCGGAACACCGCCTTGAAGGTGTCCGCACCGACGGAGAGCTGGTCCAGCACGTCGGAGGCGAGAGCGCCCTCACGGGACGGCGACGGGACGGAAGCGGCGTGAGCGGTCATGGCACGACCGTAGACAACCCGAACGCGTCTTCGCACGCGGGCCGCAACACGGCGACACGCGCGGCCACACGACGTCGCACGGCGTCAGCGCGTCAGTAGTGCTTCCAGCTGTCGGCGGTGGGGTGCGAGCCACGCGCTCACGATGCGCTCCCGGTCGTCGGCGTCGGCGGCGGGAAAGGCGAGTCCCCGCGAGGGCACGGTCGCGCCGAGCTCGACCAGCAGCGGGCGAAGTGTGTGCTCCACGGCCAGGGCGTGAGCGGGTGAGCCGATCGTCAGGATCGGCACCGCGACGACCCCCTCGAGCCCGCCGGTCTCCACGCGGTCGAGGAACGCCTTGAGCAGACCGGTGTACGCGGCCTTGTACGTCGGACTGGCCACGACGAGGACATCAGCGGTCGACACCTCTGCGACCAGCTCGTCGAGCTCGGCATCCGGGAACACGAAGATGCGGTCCGCGTAGGCCGCGAGCTCGATCGTCGGGCTCACCTCGCCTCCGACGAGCGCGGAGATCTGCGCGGCGGTCTCTTCGGCGACTGCGGCCGTGCGCGAGGCCGGGTGCGGATTTCCCACGAGAACGGCGATCGTTGTCATGAGTCGATCTCAGCCCGCGACGACGCCTCCGGCAACCGTCCGGACGCGCGGCGTCATGAAGACGCCGCGCATCCGAGGAATCGGCCGGAGACGGGTGCGCGCTAGACGACCGCCGGCGCTTCGACGATGTGTCCGAGTACCGCCGCGATATCGGAAGCGGAGTCGATCAGGCGGTCGTTCGCCTCGCGCTCCGCGATCGTGGCGCGCAGGCCCTCTCCCGGGAACGGACGCACGAGCAGCCCGCGGCGCTCGAGCAACTCGGCGACGTCGACGGTCTTCTCTCCGAGGGGCAGCCACACGAAGTTCCCCTTGCTCTCCGGCAGCTCGACTCCGGCGGCGCGGAAGGCGCCGACGACGCGCTCGCGTTCGGTGACGAGGATGGCGACGCGCTCCTCCAGCTCGGCTTCCGCTGCGAGGGATGCCAGGGCCGCGGTCTGGGCGAGGTTCGTCACTCCGAACGGGATCGCGACCTTGCGCAGCGCGACGCCCAGCTGCGCGGGGGCGATCGCATAGCCGACCCGCACGCCGGCCAGTCCGTACGCCTTGGAGAAGGTGTGCGCGACTGCGACGTTCGGATAGCGGCGGAAGTACTCGATACCGATCGGAGAATCCTCACGATCGTTGAACTGCACGTACGCCTCGTCGATCACGACGACGATGTGCGCAGGCACCTGCGACAGGAACCGGTCGAGCTCGGCGTCACCGACGGTCGTGCCGGTCGGGTTGTTCGGGTTGCAGACCAGGATCAGCCGCGTGCGGTCGGTGATCGCGGCGAGCATCGCATCGAGGTCATGCCGGTGATCAGCTGTCAGGGGCACCATGATCGGGACGGCACCCGCAGCCCTGGCGAGCATCGGATACGCCTCGAACGAGCGCCACGCGAACAGCACCTCGTCGCCCTCGCCCGCGGTGGCACGCATGAGCTGCGACACCACCTCCACCGAGCCGCTGCCGAGCACCACATTCACGGGCTCGACGCCGAAGCGCTCGCACAGCACGGAGGTGAGGGCTGTCGCCGCCGTCTCCGGGTAGCGGTTGATGCGCGCGAGCTCGTTCGCGATCGCGGCGGTCACGGAGGGCAGCGGCGGATAGGGATTCTCGTTCGATGAGATCTTGTGCACCGGCTCGGTCGTCTCCGTCTGCGGTGCCGCCTTGCCCGGCCTGTAGCCGGGGATCGCGTCCAGGTCTTCCCGCAGTCTCAGTTCCGACATCGATCGCCCTTCTCTCTGGTGAACCCGCCGGGTCCGTTTGACACGTGCGAGCGGACTTCATACTATCGCAATTGAATATAAAGAATGTTGTCATTCCGATCCGCAGCGGTCGGCGTCACGAGAGGACGGAGCGACGGTGCCCCACCCCGCGGTCGATTCCGAGGAACAGCGCCTCACCCTGCGCGTGCGGGCCATGCGCCACGAGGCTCGGAACGTGCTGTCCCTCGAGCTCGACGACCCCACCGGTGCTGATCTTCCTGCGTGGACGCCGGGCGCCCACATCGATCTCCGCTTCTCGAACGGTGTGGAGCGCCAGTACTCGCTGTGCTCGGACCCCGACGACCGTTCTGCGTGGCGCATCGCCATCCTCGCCGAGAGCCCGAGCCGCGGGGGATCCCGGTACGTGCATCAGACCCTTCGGGTGGGCGAGGCCGTCACCGCGTCGGCGCCGATCAACCACTTCGAACTGGCTCCCGCCGCCGATTACGTCTTCGTGGCGGGCGGGATCGGCATCACGCCGATCCTGCCGATGCTCGACGATGCGAGCCGTCGCGGCGTCCCGTGGCGGCTGGCGTACCTCGGCTCGGCAGGGGAAAGGATGGCCTTCCTCTCGGCACCACAGCTCGACGGCGGCGAGACGATTCTCGTGCGCGGTGACACCGATGCCCGGCTCGACCTGGCCGCCTGGATCGGCGCTCCCACCGCGGACACCGGGGTGTACGCGTGCGGTCCTGAGCGGATGCTCGACGCGCTGGAGGACCTCAGCCGCGGCTGGCCGCGCGGCGCGCTGCACGTCGAGCGGTTCCAGGCGAAGTCGTTCGGCGAGTCGCAGGGCGCCGAGTCCTTCGAAGTGGTGGCCAGCCGGTCTGACCTCGTCGTGACGGTCGACCGTGGGTGCAGCATCCTCGAGATGCTCGAGAATGCCGGCATCGGCGTGCCGAGTTCGTGCCTCGAGGGCGTGTGCGGCACGTGCGAGACCGCCGTCATCGATGGTGCCCCGGAGCACCGCGACTCGATCCTCACCCCCGACGAACGAGAGAGCAACGAGACGATGATGATCTGCGTCTCGCGCTCGCTCGCCGACCGTCTCGTCCTCGACATCTGACCCGCGAACGGAGCGAACATGGACACCGGAACCGCCTACGGACTGCGCCTCGGCCAGCCCCTCAACGAACTCGCCCAGGTCGGCCCCGGCACCCCCTACGGCGAGGTGCTGCGACGCTACTGGCACCCCGTCGCGAAGGTCGAGGACGCGACGACGCGCCCTGTCTCGCTGCAGGTGCTGGGCGAGGAGCTCGTGCTGTTCCGGACCAGGAAGGGCAAAGCCGGTCTGCTGCACCCGCGCTGCATCCATCGGGGCGCCTCGCTCTTCTACGGCGGCGTCGAGGACGAGGGAATCCGCTGCTGCTACCACGGCTGGGTGTTCGACACCGAGGGGCACTGCCTCGAGCAGCCGTGCGAGCCCGACCTGGGCCTGCACCGGGACCGTGTGCGTCAGCCCTGGTACCCGGTGGAGGAACTGTACGGGCTCATCTGGGCGTACATGGGTCCGCCCGACAGGAAGCCGGTTCTGCCGCGGTACGACACGCTGGAGGAGCTCGACGCCGACGAGCAGCTGATCGTGAACGACCAGGGTGTGGGAGGCGGCGGGCCGGCGCAGCTCGACTTCAACTGGTTGCAACACTGGGAGAACGTGATGGACCCGTTCCACGTGCCCATCCTGCACGCCCGGTTCAGCGGCAACCAGTTCACCCCCGAGATGGCGCTCATCCCCGAGGTCGAGTACGAGTACACGCCGTTGGGCGTGCGCAGCATCCAGATGCGCGAACTCGGTGACGGCCGACAGCTGCGCCGCGTGACCGAGGTGATCTTCCCGAATCTGCGTGTGGTCGCGAGTCCGAAGCTCGCGTCCGGCCAGACGAACATGATCGGCTGGGTCGTGCCGATGGACGACACGAACTTCCGTATCTTCACGGTGGCCCGCGACAGCGATCCCGACTTCCTCGGCAAGCTGCGCTCCACACACGAAGGTAAGCCGTGGAAGGAGCTCACCGACCAGGAGCACCAGCGCCTCCCCGGCGACTACGAGGCGCAGAAGTCCCAGGGCGCGATCTCGCTGCACTCCGAGGATCACCTCACCACGACCGACCAGGGCATCGCGATGATCCGTCGCATGATGGCGAAGCAGCATCGTGCCGTCGCCGGCGGGGGCGACCCGGTGGGCGTGTTCTTCGACGAGTCCCAGCGCCTCATCCGCATCGAGGGCGGCAACTACTTCGAGGGCGCCGCGGATGCTCCGCTGCTCGCCGACGCGGTGGACGACTGACGTGGTCAAGTACACGGCGCGGCCGCCTCGGGGAGACCGCCCGGTCCTCGTGATGGGCATCAGCGACGTGGTCGTGATCGAGGGCGAGCCGGCAGTGCCGGTGAGTCTGCACCACTTGTCCGCATGGGGGAGGTGGGTGCGGGACGTGGCCATCCCGGACGCCGCAGCGAGACGCCTGCATGAACTGGCCGAGCATTTCGACATCGTGTGGGCGTCGGAGTGGGGTCACAACGCCCACACCGCCTTCCGCGAGCCGCTCGACCTTCCCGAGGAACCGTGGCCCTTCCTGCCGGTGCAGTTCGACAAGCTCGCACACATCCGCCGCTACGCGGGAGGGCTGCCCTGGGTCTGGGTGGACGACCCGCTCGTCGATCTCAGCGGGAAGCCGCCGGTGTGCGACGACGGGATCGTGGTGCGGGTGGACCCTGCCGCCGGCATCCTCAGTCTGGATGTCGACGACCTGCTGGCGAAGACGCGGGAGCTGATTCAGCGCCGCGCGCGAGAAGACGAGGG
Organism: Actinomycetota bacterium; assembly: GCA_037033365.1. GTDB lineage: Bacteria > Actinomycetota > Actinomycetes > Actinomycetales > Microbacteriaceae > Microbacterium. Next base: position 128,812 of record JAZBLS010000001.1, read on the forward strand.
GGAGCGCGCATGACGGATGCCGTCGCGATCACGGGAGGGCGGGTCGTCACCGGCCTGGGCGAGGAGATCGACGGCGGCACCGTGCTGCTGTCGGACGGTCGGATCGAGGCGGTCGGCGCCGACGTCGCCGTCCCGGCCGACGCGCGGATCATCGACGCTGCCGGATGCTGGGTGCTGCCCGGCTTCATCGACCCGCACAGCCACATCGGCGCGCATGAGGAGGCCAATGGTCCCGCAGGGTTCGACGGCAGCGAGGTCTCGTCGCCGGTGACCGCCGGCGTCCGGGCGATCGACGCGATCAACATCGAGGACATGGCCTTCCGTGACGCGCTCGCCGGAGGCATCACCACCGTCGTCGTGAAGCCCGGGTCGGGTAATCCCATCGGCGGGCAGAGCGTCGCGATCAAGACGGCAGGCGGCCGATCGGTGGATGAGCAGGTGATCCGCGCGGCGCTCGGCATGAAGTCCGCTCTGGGGGAGAACCCCAAGCAGGCATACGGCGAGCGCAAGCAGCTGCCGTCGACGCGGCTCGGTGTCGCATTCGTCATCCGCCAGGCACTCCTGGAGGCACAGGACTATGCCGCCAGGAGAGACAGGGCGCGCGCCGATGATGCCCCGTTCGCCGTGGACCTGGGGAAGCAGGCTCTCTCGGAGGCCCTCGACGGCACCCTGACCTGGGAGCAGCACGCTCATCGGCACGACGACATCGCCACCGCGCTGCGCATCGCCGAGGAGTTCGGGCTGCGCCTCGTCATCAACCACGGCACGGAGGCGCACAAGCTCGCCGGCATCCTCGCCGAGCGCGACGTACCGGTCATCTTCGGACCCATCCTGTCCAGCCGTTCCAAGGTGGAGGTGCGCGAAGCCGATCCGGCGAACCTCGCCGCGCTCGCCGCAGCGGGCGTGCGCGTGGCGCTCACCACCGACCACCCCGTGGTGCCGATCGGCCTGCTGGCGATGCAGGCGGCCCTGGCGGTGCGGGCCGGGCTGCCGCGGGAGACCGCGCTGGCCGCGATGACCTCGACCGCCGCCGCCATCGCCGGCATCGATGACCGCGTCGGCGCGCTGCTGCCAGGGCTGGACGCGGACGTGATCCTGTGGAGTGGGGATCCGCTCGACATCGCCTCGACCGTGCGGGAGGTTCTCATCGGGGGCCGCACGGTCTACACCGCATCGGCGGCCGCGCGGAGGGGAATCGGATGACGCTGCAAGAGGACGCCGCAGTGCTGCAGCCCGGGCTGGTCGACCTGCGCCGCCGGCTGCACCGCATCCCCGAGCCGGGGTTCGACCTGCCGCTGACCCAGCGTGCCGTGCTCGATGAACTCAAGGGACTGGGGCTGGAGATCCGTACCGGCTCTGATCTGTCGTCGGTCACCGCGGTGCTGCAGGGAGCGACAGCGGGGCCCGCCGTGCTCCTGCGCGGAGACATGGATGCTCTGGCCATCGAGGAGCGCACGGGACTGGACTACGCCGCGACCAACGGCGCGATGCATGCGTGCGGGCACGACCTGCACGTCGCCGGGCTGGTCGGCGCCGCGCGCCTGCTCGCCGCCCGACGGGACCGCATCGCCGGTTCCGTGGTGTTCATGTTCCAGCCGGGCGAGGAGGCGGGCGGCGGCGCTCCCCTCATGATCCACGACGGCGTGCTCGATGCCGCGGGACCGCGCGTCGAGGCGGCGTACGGCATCCATGTCGGCCCGGGCGAGCGAGGGCGTTTCCAGGTGAAGTCGGGCACGATCATGGCCGGGGCGAACGTGGTGCGGGTGCGCGTGCACGGCCGCGGTGGACACGGATCGCGACCGCAAGAAGCGGTGGATCCGGTGCCGGTCGTCGCGGAGCTGATCCTCGCTCTCCAGGCCTGGGTCACGCGTCGTGTCGACGTGTTCGACCCCGTCGTCCTGTCGGTCACGGCGCTCTATGCGGGGGAGATCACGAACGTAATCCCGGAGAACGCAGGGTTCGCGGCCACCCTGCGCACACTCTCCGGGGCGTCGATCGAGCAGGCGCAGGCCGAGCTGCCGTCGCTCATCGAGCGCATCGCGGCCGCGCACGACTGCACAGCCGATGTCGAGATCGTCATCGGCTACCCCGTCACGGTGAACACGCCGGCCGAGACGGCGGCGGCGACCGCCGTGCTGCGTGCCGAGTTCGGTGCCGACAGGGTCGAGGAGATCGCCACCCCGTGGATGGCGTCGGAGGACTTCTCGTTCGTGCTGCGCGAGGTGCCCGGCACGTTCCTGTTCCTGTGCGCGACCCCGCCCGACGTCGATCCGGACGACATACCCATGAACCATTCGCCGCACGCGCGGTTCGACGACGCGGTGCTGGGCGATCAGGCCGCGGCTCTCGCGGCTCTCGCCTGGCGTCACGTGGGGGTCGGGGAGCCCTAGTCGCGCATCGCGGAGCGTGTCAGCGGCCCAGCGTGCGGTGGTCGAGCACGGCTTTCCGTCCGACCTCCACGTCGCCGGAGCGGATCGCGTCGATGAGAGCCTCATGGATGCGCAGGCGCTCGTCCGTGTCCTGGCGGAAGCCCGGGACGGCCAGGGCGTCGTCGCTCGCGGCCCCCGCCGTCTCGCCCTCGATGTAATCGACGAGGTTGAGGTAGAAGGTGCGCAGCACGGCGTTCGGCGAGATCTCCGCGATCCTCCGGTGCAGCCGCCAGTTGCCGTGCAGACCTTCGACCGGGTCGTGCCAGTGCTCGGCCAGGTCGGCCATGACCGCCTCGAGATCCGCGAGGTCGGCATCCGAGCGATTCTGCACGGCATCCTGCATGACGGCCTCGTCGAGGGCGTCGAGCACCTTGATCACGTCGTTCACCGGAGCGCCCGTCTGCCGCAGACGCAGCACGCTGTGCGCCAGACGGATCAGGGGCGACTGGTCGGCGACGAAGATGCCTCCGCCAGGCCCGGGGCGAAGATCCACCGAGCCACGCGCGCGCAACACCCTCAGGGCCTCGCCGAGCGTCGCAGGCGCCACCCCGAACTGCTCGCACAGTTCCTGGCGTGTGCCGATGCGGTGCCCCGGCTCCAGCCCCTCCGTCTTGATCATGGCCTCGACCTCGGTGACGACGCGGTCGGCGACGGACTGCGCGGGCGCGACGCGCTGGAACGTTCGCGCTTCATCCTGGGTGCTGGCCAACGGTGATCCTTCGGTCGGGGGTTCGGGAGCGGATGACTCACATCCTAAGGAGCGCCCGTCCGGCCGGGGCGGTGGCCGCGGGCGATTCTCCTATTTGCAGTAATTGAATGTATCTAATACAGTCAATCCTGCACCGCTCACGAGAGGAACCAGATGACCGACCCCACCGGTGGAGCTCTGCTCGCCGACTCCCTCATTAATCAGGGAGTCTCACGGATCTTCGGCATCCCGGGCGTCCAGCTCGATGCGGCCGCAGACGCCCTCCACGCCCGTGCCGACCAGGTCGACTTCATCTGCGCACGCAACGAGCAGGCGACGACCTACATGGCCGACGGCTACGCACGGAGCACGGGAGACGTCGGCGTCGCGATGGTCGTCCCGGGGCCCGGAGTGCTCAACGCGCTCTCGGGCGTCGCGACCGGCTACTCCGCGAACTCGCCCATGCTCCTGATCGCCGGGCAGATCGACTCCCAGGCCATCGGACGCGGCCTCGGCGCCCTGCACGAGATCCCTGACCAGACCGGCATCCTGCAGCGGCTCACCAAGTGGACCGGCACAGCGCGTTCCGCGGACGAGATCCCCGGACTGGTGAGCGAGGCCTTCACGCAGCTCCGCAGCGGGCGCCCTCGCCCCGTGGCACTCGAGGTGCCGCCGGACGTGCTTGCCGCCACCTCGCGCGCTGTCGCAGCTGCGCGTGTCGCCGAGGCTCCGCTGGTGCCCGACGAGCAGCAGATCCGCGACGCTGCCGCCCAGCTGTTCGCCGCGAGGCGTCCGATGATCGTCGTGGGTGGGGGAGTGCTCGCCTCGAACGCCTCGGTCGCGCTCCGCGCGCTCGCCGAGTCGCTGGAGGCTCCGGTCCTGATGACCGAGAACGGCCGCGGCGCGCTCGACGCCCGGCATCGTCTGGCCTTCGACTCCCTCGCCCTCCGCGCCTTCCGTGAAGACGCCGACCTGGTGCTCGCCGTCGGCACGCGCTTCGTCTCCACCTTCGGCACCCAGGTCGACACCAATGGCGCGCCCGTCATCCTCGTGAACGCGGAAGCGGCCGATCTCGGGGATCCGCGCGCCGCCGCACAGACGCTGCACGCCGACGCCCGCCTCGCCCTCGCGGCCCTGGCTGCGGAGATCGGCTCACCGGCCCGGGAGTCGCGCGAGAGCGAGTTCGCCCGCGTGCGGGGCTGGCTGTCCGAGCAGTTCGCCGACATCGCCCCGCAGCGCGAATACCTCACGGCCATCCGCGGCGCGCTTCCCGAAGACGGCGTCTTCGTCAGCGAGTTCACGCAGGTGGGCTACGCGGCCAGCGCCTGCTATCCCGCTTACCAGCCGCGCACCTACATCGGCCCCGGCTATCAGGGCACGCTCGGCTACGGTTTCGCGACGGCGCTGGGCGTGAAGGCGGCCGACCCCGCTCGCGCGGTCGTCTCGGTGAACGGCGACGGCGGGTTCTCGTGGACCCTGCAGGAGCTGTCGACGGCAAAGCGATACGGACTCGGACTCGTCACGATCGTGTTCCACGACGGTTTCTACGGCAATGTGCGCCGCATCCAGAAGAACCGCTACGGCGCGCGCTACTTCGCGAGCGACCTGACGAATCCCGACTACGGCACGCTCGCCGAGGCGTTCGGCATCCGCTCTGCCAGGGCGACCACCCCAGCTGAGCTGGCCGGCGTGCTCGCAGACGCCGTCCCGGCCAACGAGCCCATCCTCATCAACGTGCCGGTCGGCGAGTTCCCCTCGCCCTGGCACCTGATCCACGAGGGCGTGCCGCGTCCCGCCCCACTCGCCCCTGACGCTCATCTCGTACAGCAGGCAGGGGTCTGACATGATCATCGGGCACGACATCGCAGGCATCAGAGAGGATGCCGGAGGGCAGGCTTCGATCGATGTCGTCAGCCCGGCCGACGGCACCGTGATCGGTGCCGTCGTCGCAGGCGGCCCCGCCGATGTGGATCGTGCGGTGGCTGCGGCCGCGGAGGCGTTCGGCAGTTGGTCGACGACGCCGATGCCAGAGCGGATCGCTCACGTCGAGGCGCTCGCCGAGGGGTTGGCGCGCCACCGTGAGCTGCTCGCCGAGACATTGAGCGCCGAGATGGGCTCGCCGATCGCGTTCGCGCGTTCCGCCCAGGTGGGGGTCGCGATCGCCGACCTCGCGCGCCTGGTCGAGGCCGCCCGTGCTCACGTCGAGCGCGAGGCGGTCTCGAACTCCCTCGTCGTATCGGAGCCGGTGGGCATCGTCGCGGCGATCACCCCCTGGAACTTCCCCCTGCACCAGATCATGCTCAAGGTGGGAGCGGCGATGCTCGCCGGCTGCACCGTGGTGCTCAAGCCCAGCGAGGTCGCGCCGCTCAACGCCGCGATCGTGGGTGACATCCTCCGCGAGATCGGTCTTCCTGCCGGTGTCGTCAACATCGTGCACGGTGGCGGCGCCGACGTCGGTTCACCGCTCGTGGCGCACCGTGATGTCGACATGGTGACCTTCACCGGCTCCCGTCACGTGGGGGAGCACGTCGCGCGCGCCGCTGCCGCGACCATCAAGAAGGTGGCCCTCGAACTGGGAGGCAAATCCGCGGCGATCGTCCTCGACGACGCGCCCCTCGAGGACTCCGTGCGCGGCGTGCTGGCCTCGTGCTTCGCCAACGCCGGCCAGACGTGTGCCGCCCAGACCCGGGTGCTGGTGCCCAGGGGAATGCAGGACGCATGGCAGCGTGCTGCTGTCGAAGCCGCTGCGGCCTGGGCGCCCGGCGACCCCGCGCTCGAGGGCACGGCCACCGGCCCCCTGGCCTCGTCGCTGCAGCGCGACCGTGTGCGTGCGCACATCGCGTCTGCGATCGACGACGGCGCGAGCGTGCTCGTGGGTGGTCTCGATATCGTCGAACCGACGACGGGTGGCGCGTACGTGCAGCCCACCATCTTCGCCGATGTGACGCCGGACATGAGGATCTTCCACGAGGAGGTCTTCGGTCCCGTGCTCACGATCACTCCCTATGACACGGCCGAGGAGGCTGTCGATCTGGCGAACGACAGCGTCTACGGACTGTCGGGCGGCGTGTGGTCGAGCGATCCTCGACGCGCCCTCCAGACTGCTCTGCGCATGCGGACCGGGACCGTCGGCATCAACGGCGCCGGACTCGATGTGGGTGCCCCTTTCGGGGGATACAAGCAGTCGGGTGTGGGCCGGGAGTGCGGTGTCCACGGATTCGAGGAGTTCCTCGAATTGAAGTCGGTGATGGGCGCCGCGGCCCTCCTCGACGATCACCCGTAACCGGTAACAAAACCGAAACACCGGCGACACGAGCCAATAAAGATCAATTCATAACATTCAATTAGGTGGAACCCGGCTGAGGTTCCGTGAAGAGAGGACACCCATGAGACGCAGCATCGTAGCCGCGGTCGTCGGCGTGACGGCACTCGCTTTGACCGGCTGCGCCGGCGGGGGAGGCGGAGCGGAAGGCGCGGTGGAGAAGGCGACCATCGCGATCGCGGCCGATCCCGGTTCGCTCAATCCGATCACGAACGCCACGCAGGCCGGACAGGAGGTCTCCGCCTATCTGTACGAGACGCTCATGTCCTTCGCACACGGCAAGGACGCCGAGGGCTTGCTCGCTGAGAGCTGGACGGAGTCGACGACCGAGGTCTCGTTCGTGCTGAAGGAGGGGATCGTCTGCACAGACGGATCCGAGCTCACGGCGTCGGACGTGAAGGCGTCCTTCGACTACGCGGCCGACCCGGAGACGGCTTCTCCGTACTCCGGCGTGTACTTCCCCGCGGAAGGACTGACGGTCGACGCCGACGATGCCTCGCGAACCGTGACGTTCACCAGTGCCCAGCCGCAGAGCTTCCTGCTCAGCAACATCGGGCAGATGCCGGTCGTGTGCGCCGCAGGCGTCGCGGACCCTGCGTCCCTCGACACGACGCCGGTCGGCACGGGCATCTACACGCTGGAGGACTCCTCGCCCGGCCAGAGCTATACGCTCGCGCTGCGCGACGACTACACCTGGGGCCCGGGGGACGTGACGAGCGAGACCGAGGGCCTTCCCCAGACGGTCGAGCTCGAGGTGGTCGACACCGAACCCACACGGGCGAACATGCTCCTCTCCTCGGAGGTGAACGTCGCCGAGGTCGGCGGGACCGACCGCGACCGCCTCGAGAGCGGCGACCTGTTCACGATCGACGTGCCCTCTCGCCCCGGTCTGGTTTTCTTCAATCAGGCTGAGGGGCGCCCGACCAACGACCTCGCGGTCCGCGAAGGCATCGCCGGAGGCATCGACCGCGACGAGGTCGCCTCCGTCTCCACCGGCGGCCGCGGCGAGCTCATGACCTCGCTCGTCTCCTCCTTCACCGCCGTGTGCGTGGGCGAGGACGCGACCACCTCACTCATCGGGTTCGACGCCGACGCGGCGTCGTCGGCCCTCGACGAGGCCGGCTGGATCGAAGGATCCGACGGTGTGCGTGAGAAGGACGGCGCGAAGCTCTCGCTGAGCTTCGTCTATCCGTCCACCGAGGCGCAGTCGGTGGTCGCCGGCATCGAGCTCATCCAGCAGCAGCTGGGAGAGATCGGCGTCGAGGTCACCCCGGCACCGTCATCGTCGTACACCGATGTCATCTTCCAGGGCGGCGACTGGGACCTGATCTGGGCTCCGATCTCCACCACGCTGCCCTCCACGTGGGCGGGCATCCTGTCGGGTGACTTCCCCCCGGACGGCGGCAACTGGACGTACAACACGAACCAGGAGTTCTTCGATCTCACGGCCGAGGCCCAGCAGCTGGCCGGCGAAGAGAGCTGCGATGCCTGGACCGCGGCGCAGGCCTCGGCGATCGGTAACCTCGAGGTGATGCCGTTCGCAGAGTCCACCAGCACGCTGTACGGCGCGGGCGTGGAGTTCGAGGTCACCACCAACGGACTGCTGATCCCCACGAGCCTCCGAGGCTAGGAGCCGCATGCTGGACCACGCGTCCGCCAGGACGGATACCGTGGCGGTGTTTCTCCGGAAGCGCCGCCACGGTAACCCCTGGCTGAGATTCCTCCTCCGCAGGGCCGTGCGGATGCTGGTGGCGATGTTCGTGATCATCGCGGTCGCGTTCTTCGTGCTCCGAGCATCGGGTGGCGACCCCGTGCGCGCCGCTCTCGGTGCCACCGCCGACGAGGCCGTGGTCCAGGCGCGGCGTGATCAGCTGGGTCTCAACGACCCGCTGATCGTCCAGTTCTGGAACTACCTCACCGGCATCCTGCACGGCGACCTGGGCGCATCCCTCATCACCGGTCGGTCGGTGTCCGAACTGGTGCAGAACCGCCTTCCGGCCACCCTGGAGCTCGCCGGCATCTCGTTCCTCATCGTGCTGCTCGTGGCTGTGCCGGTCGGCCTCGGCGTCGCGATCCTCACCCAGGGCGGCCGCCGACGCGGTACCGAGGTGGGTTTCACCGGGATCACCGGCCTCATCGCGGCGATCCCGGAGTATCTCCTGGGCGTCGCGCTCGTCGTGATCTTCGCGGTCACGCTGCACTGGTTCCCCGTCGCGGGGCGTACCGGCCCGGCGTCCTACGTCCTCCCGGTGCTCGCGATGACGGTGGCCTCATGGGCGTCGTTGTCGCGCATCGCCCGCGTCGAGGCGCTGAACACTCTCTCGGACGACTATGTGCGCACGGCCCGTTCCAAGCGCATCCCGGCGTCGTGGGTGTACTTCCGGCACGCTCTTCCCAACATGCTCACCGCCACGCTGACGATCGGTGGCACGCTGCTGTCCACGATGGTCGCCTCCAGCGTGCTCGTCGAGAAGGTGTTCAACTGGCCGGGGCTCGGCTCGGCATTCGTCGAGGCCATCGCCACGAAGGACTATGGCATCGTGCAGGGTCTGGCTCTCGTGTACGCGGCGATCATCCTCGTCATCACGCTCGCGGTCGACGTCGTGCTGTCGCTCCTCGACCGACGCACCACCCTCTTGGAGACGACCTGATGCGCTCGATCCTCACCTTCCTGCGTAATCCGCTCGGAGCGATCAGCGCCGTCATGGTGCTCGTGCTCGTGTTCCTCGCGCTGTTCGCCCCGGAGATCTGGGGCGCACAGGCGACGCAGACCGACACGTCGGCGCTGCTGCAGGGGCCGAGCGACGCCCACCCGCTCGGCACAGACGGCCTCGGCCGCGACCTGCTTCTGCGCACGCTCGTCGCCACGCGCCTGTCGCTGGGCATGGCGCTGATCGCCACCGTCATCGGCCTCGTGTTCGGGCTGCTGCTCGGAGCGCTGCCCTCGGTGCTGGGCCCGCGCGTACAGCGGCTGTTCAGCTCCGTCATCAGCACCTGGCTCGCGTTCCCGGTTCTCCTGGTCGCGATGCTGACCGTGATCCTCCTCGGTCCGAGCTCGACGTCGGCCGTGATCGCGCTCGGCCTCACGATGGTGCCGTCGTTCGCGCGTCTCGCGCAGACCCTGTCGTCGCGTGTCGGAGGGTCGGAGTATCTGGCCGCGGCCCGGATGATGGGAGTCTCGCGCGGGCGGCAGTTCGCTCGCTACGTCCTCCCCAACATCGCCGAGCCGATCATCGTCAATGTCACGCTGTCGATCGGCGGCGGCCTCCTCGCCCTGTCCAGCCTCTCGTTCCTCGGTGTGGGCGTGCAGCCCCCGGACTACGACTGGGGTCGGATGCTGAGCGAGGCGTTCGACCAGGTGTACACGAGCCCGACCGCGGTCGTCGGCCCCGGCGTGGCCGTGGTGTTCGCCGGCGTCGCCTTCGGTACGCTCGGTGAATCGCTCGCCGCGCACCTGCGCAGTCACGGCAGGGGGAGTGCACTCTCCCGACGCAAGCTCGGTCCCGCACCCCGTGTCGGGGCTCGCGAGCAGGCCCCCGACGACGGTGCCCTGCTCGTGGTGGACGGCCTTTCCGTATCGTTCCCGTCACCGACGGGCTGGGTACGACCGGTGCAGGACGTGACGTTCTCCATCGCGCCCGGCGAGATCGTCGGCGTGGTCGGAGAATCGGGCAGCGGGAAGTCCGTCGCGCTGATGGCGGTCGCCCAGCTGTCGGCCGCCGGTGCCGCGGTGACCGCGCAGCAGCTCCGCTTCGACGGGGACGCCCTGCTCGAGCTCCCGCCCGCGGTGATGAAGAGGCGGCTCGGCACGAAGATCGGCGTCGTCTTCCAGGACTCGCTCACCGCGCTCAACCCGGCGCTGCGGGTCGGTACGCAGCTCGCCGAGATCCCGCGGTTCCACGCCAAGGACGCCCTCGGTGCCGCGCATCGGAAGGCGGTGGCTGCACTCGACGACGTCTCGATCGACGAGCCGGAGCGTCGCTCCCGCCAGTTCCCGCACGAGTACTCCGGCGGCATGCGCCAGCGGGCGCTCATCGCGATGTCGCAGATCGGCAAGCCGCGCCTCATCATCGCCGACGAGCCGACGACGGCCCTCGATGTGACCGTGCAGCAGCGTGTGCTGGCCCTGCTCCGCCGCGAATGCGAGGAAACAGGTGCGGCGGCGATCGTCGTGTCGCACGACATCGCCGTGCTCGCCGAGCTCTGCCAGCGCATCCTCGTGATGTATGCGGGACGCATCGTGGAGGACGTCGACGTGCGCCTGCTCGCCACGCCGGAGAGGCTCGCGCACCCGTATACGCGTGCGCTCGCCGAGTCGCTGCCCGACCTCGACACCGACCGCTCGCAGCCGCTCGCGACGATCCCCGGGGAGCCACCGGACCTGTCCCTGCCGCTCGTGGGGTGCGCGTTCGCGCCGCGCTGTCCGTTCGCGACCGAGCAGTGCCGCACGGTCACGCCGGAGCCGGTCGCCCACGGCCACGGCGGCCGCGTCGCCTGCTGGCATCCGCAGGACGGCGTGCCCATCGAGGGCATCCTGGGCGAGCCGGTCGTGCTCACCGGGGCGACCACCACGCAGCCGCAGACGACGCAGGAGGTGCGCTGATGGCCGAACTCGTCGTCGACGACCTGGTGGTGACCTTCGGGCACGGGGACTCGTCGTTCAACGCGGTGGACGGTGTCTCCCTCACGGTGCCGCACTGCAGCATCGTCGGCCTCGTCGGTGAGTCCGGCTCGGGGAAGTCGACCATCGCGCGGGTGATCGCCGGGCTGCAGCCCGCCACCGCGGGGCGTCTGCTGCTCGACGGGAAGGAGCTGCGTCCGGCGACCGGTCGGCAGCGGCTGACCCGCGCCCGTGACGTGCAGATGATCTTCCAGGATCCGTATTCTTCGCTGAATCCGCGGATGACCGTCGGCGCGACGCTCGACGAGGCGCTGGCCCTGCACGGCAGCGGGAGCGCCCGGGAGCGTGCTGCGGGGGTGACCGAGCTTCTGCGCCTGGTGCGGTTGAAGCCCCGCACGATCGACCAGTATCCGTCCCAGCTGTCCGGCGGAATGCGTCAGCGCGTCGCGATCGCCCGATGCCTGGCCGTGAGACCACGGCTCATCATCGCCGACGAGATCACTTCCGCGCTCGACGCGTCGGTGCAGGGCGCCGTGCTCAACCTCGTCCGCGATCTGCAGCGCGAACTGGAGCTCTCGGTGCTGTTCATCACGCACAATCTCGCCGCGGTGCGGTACATCGCCGACACCACAGCCGTGATGCGCAAGGGGCGGATCGTCGAGTACGGCGATGCCGACGAGATCGTCTCGAACCCGCAGCACGCGTACACGCAGTCCCTCGTCGCGGCGATCCCGCGCATCCAGAACGCGGGGACCGACCACCTCCTGCACGCGATCGGATCCTGAATGACCCTGCTCGACCCCGCCGACCCGCTGCTCGGCGACGCGCGCGATCTCCTCCCCGAGCTCGTGGCGCTGCGCCGTGCGATCCACGCTGATCCCGAGCTCGGGCTCGAGCTGCCGCGCACACAGCGGCGGATCCTCGACGCCCTGGAGCCGCTCGGTGTCGAGGTGACCCTCGGTAAGGGGCTGACCTCGATCACCGCGATCATCCGCGGCGCCCATCCTGGGCCGACCGTGCTGCTGCGAGCAGATATGGATGCGCTGCCGCTCACCGAGGAGACCGGGCTCGATTACGCCGCCACCGGAGAGCGTATGCACGCATGCGGGCACGACCTGCACGTCGCGGGTCTCGTGGGAGCAGCTCAGCTTCTCGCCGCCAGGCGCGCGGACCTGCACGGTGACGTCCTGCTCATGTTCCAGCCGGGGGAGGAGCTCGGCGACGGTGCCACGCGGATGCTCGCGGAGGGACTTCTCCATGCGACCGGATCCGGCCCGGTCGCCGCCTACGGCATCCATGTCGTCCCCGGTGAGTTCGGCGTGTTCTCCACGAGGGCCGGTGCGCTGATGGCAGGAGCCGTGGAGGTCGAGGTCACGGTCGCCGGATCGGGCGGACACGCCTCGGCGCCGCACCTCACGCGGGACCCGGTGCCGGTGATCGCCGAGATCGTGACCGCGCTGCAGACGTTCGTCACGCGGAGGTTCGACGTGTTCGACCCGGTGGTGTTGAGCGTCACCCAGCTCCACGCGGGGGGCCCGGCCCGCAACATCATCTCCGATACGGCGTCGCTCGTGGCGTCTGTGCGAGTGCTGTCTCACGAGACCAGCGCGCGCGTCCAGGCCGAGCTCCCGGCCTTCGTGAAGGACATCGCAGCGGCGCACGGGTGCTCCGCCGACGTCGAGGTCACCGTCCTGTGCGCCCCCACGGTGAACGATCCCGGGGCGGTCGAGCGTGTCCGGTCCACCCTCGGGGAGCTGTTCGGCGAAGAGCGGGTGTGGGAGACCGCGCACCCGGTGATGGGGTCGGAGGACTTCTCGTTCGTGCTCGAGCAGGTGCCCGGCGCGTTCCTCTTCCTCAGGGCCACCCCGGCGGACGTGGATCTCGCGACGGCGTCGCCGAACCACTCGCCGACGGTCGTGTTCGACGACGCGGTGCTCGCCGATCAGGCTGCGGCTCTCGCGGCTCTGGCCCTCGGACACCTCGGCGCCTGACGGCGCCCCGGATCAGCGCGTGAGGAATGCGCGGAGGTCTGCGTTCAGCTGGGCCGCCACACGGGGGTCGCTGTACATCATGTGTCCCGCGCCGTACCAATGAGACGTCGTGCGCTCACGCGGAAGACCGAAATGCCGCAGCAGGTGATCGGCGGCGCCGACGGTCGTCAACGCGTCGTAGACCCCGGTTCCGATGAAGAGGCGCCCGTGCGGGTTCTGCTTCATCCACTGCGAGAGGCGGGCGGCGTACGGGTGGGTGTGGAACGGTGAGGGGCGTCCGTACGTCGGGAACAGGGCCCCACCCCGTTCCTGCCAGTCCCAGTCACGTCCCGCCTCCGGATCGACGAACCGATAGGGCTCGGTCGCGGATCCGAAGACGTCGTGCATCAGCCGCGAGAGTCCGGTGACGTAGCGCGGCGAGAGCGCGGTGTCGGCGGCGTCCTGATCCAGTTCGCCGAAGCGGTGGTCGGCGGCGGGGGACCGGTAGCGGCTGTCGGTGACCCCCAGAGCCTGCCCCTGCAGTAGTCGCGCGCGGAAGTCGCTCCTGCTGATCCACAGCCGGTCGCGGACGAGGTCGGCCTCCGGGACGCCGATCATCGCCGACAGGCGCGCCGCGATGGTCGCGAGGTCGGCTGACGGCAGCTGGTCTCCCTGCAGCATCGCCGCGGCCAGGTCGCCGCGCGCGAATTCGAGGGCGGCCGAGACGGCCTCATCGACGGAGGCGTGCTCGCGCGAGCCGACGCCGTGGTACCACGCGGTCGCCGCCTTGTAAGGCAGGTTCGCCAGCGCGCCGATGATGCTGCCGGGTCGGTCCTGCGTCTCCTGGATGTTGACCGCCTGTCCGAGCAGGGCGACGCCGCTGAGCGGCGCGGTGTCGATGCTGTGTGCGGAGGTCGCGAGGAATGCCGCCCGCACCGTCCCGTAGCTCTCCCCGAGGAAGAACGTCGCGGAATCCCAGCGCGCGTGCCGGTCGCGCCAGTCGCCGATCGCGGCGGCGATCGCATCGGCATCTCCTTCGACGCTCCGGAACAGGGAGCGGTCGGCGTCGTCCGCGAAGGAGCCGAAGCCGGTGCCCGGCGCGTCCAGGAACACGAGGTCGGCGACGTCGAGGATCGTCGACGGGCTCTCCTCGATCCCGTACGGCGGGAGCCCTGTGTCGTCCGGATCCACCGGCACCCGGGCGCGCCAGGGGCCGATGCCGCTCAGGTGCAGGTACACCGAGGAGACGCCCGGACCACCGTTCGTGAGGAACAGCACCGGGCGATCCGGTGCATCGACCGTGTAGCTGAAGGCGGAGAGCGTGCCCTGCGGCGAGCCGTCGGAGCGTCGCAGAGACAGCTCTTCCCTGCGCACGACGAACTCGAGGTCTCCGACGCGGCCGGCCGCCTCGTGCGGGGTCATCGGCGCGTGGTGGCGTCGCGATAGAAGTCGTCGAGATCGCTCTTCATCCGCACCACGGCATCTTCGTCCACGAAGGTCATGTGCCCCGACTCGTAGAACGTGAAGCGGATGTTCTCGCGCAGAGTCGGCGCGAGGTACAGGTGCGCGACGTCGACCTCCGGTCCGAAGAACGGGGTGGCGAGGTCGTAGTATCCGCCCATCACGAACACCCGGAGGTTCGGGTTGCGACGCACGGCGGCGGACAGGTCGAGCGAGACGTCGGGCACGAGCTGCGGGGCGTCGATCCCCGGTGCCTTGTGCTTCCAGTCCCAGGCTCGCGAGATGGGCATGTTGTGGAGGTGACGGTAGTGCAGCTCGCTCGTGTAGCCGATGTCGTCCACGAGATGAGCCCGATACGTCGAGAGGTGGGCGCTGTTCACTCCGGCCGTGGCGGCGTCGTCGGTGGCGGGGTCGTGCGAGCCCCCGCCGACGACGTACTGGTGCTCGGCGGTGAAACGCGTGTCGAAGCGTCCGATCACCTTGCCCTCGTCCGCGAGCAGGGCGTACCGGTACTGCTCCATCCCGATGCGGAAGTGATGCTTCTTGAGGTACTCGACGTCGAGCCCGATGAGGGTGCTCATCCGCTCCGCCACCTCGTGCTCGAGGTCAGCGGTGATGAGGTCGCCCTGGAGCAGAGCCGAGGCGAAAGGACCCTGAGCGAATTCGCGCGCCTCGGCGAGGAACGGCTCGAGCGTCTCATGATCCGTCCGGGCCCTGCCGTGGTACCACGCGGTGGCCGCGAACGAGGGGAGCAGGTTGATGTACTCGCGCGGACCGCCGAGGTTGCTCTCGCCCCAGTTCAGGACGGTCGACAGCAGCACGACGCCGTTGAAGTCCAGGCCCTGGTTCTGCAGCCGGTGCACGAGCGAGGCTGCGCGCGTGGTGCCGTAGGACTCGCCGAACAGGAAGCGCGGCGCGTTCCATCTGTTCGTGATGGTCAGCCAGCGGGTGATCGCCTTCGCGAACGCGTCGACGTCCTGATCGACGCCCCAGATCTGGGCGGGTGTCGTGTCGCCGAGGAGACGAGAGTATCCGGTGCCCGGGGCGTCGATGAAGACGAGGTCCGAGGTCGTGAGCAGCGTGTGCGGGTTGTCTCCCGAGAGGTACGGCGCCGGCGGGGTGGCCCTCGGTGTGTTCGTCGGAGTCCGCTTCGGACCGAAGCCGCCGATGTTCAACCACAGGCTCGCCGATCCCGGGCCGCCGTTGAAGAGGAAGGTGACGGGTCGTGACGACGTTCCCTCCTCGTGGTCCGCGACATACGACGTGTAGAAGACGCTCGCGAGCGGAGTCTGATCGTCGTCGCGCACGATCACCGTGCCGGCGCCCGCGGTGTAGTCGAGGTCCCGGCCGTTCGCCGCGATCCGATGGCGACGGGAGGTGAAGGTCTCGACGGCGTCTGCGGTGACCGGACTCTGCTCCATCGGGGCTCCCTGATGTCTAATCAAGCAAATGAATATAGTTTATACCTTACACAGCGTATGAACACATTCACTCACACGGGGGCGTGCTGCGCCCGATGCCCGTCTTCTGAGTGACGGGCATCGGGCTGCTCGTTGTCAGATCGCCGCCCCCGCACGGAAACGGTCGACTCCCACCTGCCCCTCCACGACGGCGGCCGTGAGCTCCTCGACACTCGTGTCCTCGCGACGCACGTCGAGGATCTTCTTGCCGTGGTTCATCACGATGTGCCGATCGCATACCTTGTACGCGTGGTGGAGATTGTGCGTGACGAGCACCGAGCTCACGCCCTCGGTCTTGAGCTGGCGCAGGTAGTCGAGCAGCGCCTCCGTCGCCCGCACGGCGAGCGCCGACGTCGGTTCGTCGAGGATCAGGAGGCTTCGCTTGAAGTGCACGGCTCGGGCGATGGCTACCGCCTGCGCCTGGCCTCCCGAGAGCGAGGACACGAGCTGTCGGGAGCTCTTGATGCCTTCGATCGTGACCACCGTGTCGAGGATGTTCGTGGCGATCTCGTCCATCTTCTTTAGCTTCATGAATCCCAGGGGATTCGTGATCTCCCGACCCATGAAGATGTTGCGGGTGATCGACATCTGATCCACCAGAGCGGAGTCCTGGAAGATCGTCTCGACACCGAGAGCCTCGGTGGTCGGCCTGTTCACCGTGGGCACGGTCGCGCCGTCCCAGTAGTACGCGCCCGAGCTCATCGGTACGACGCCGGACATGATCTTCACGAGCGTGGACTTGCCGGCACCGTTGTCACCCAGGAGGCCGACGACCTCGCCGTGGCCGATGTCGAAGGACACATCCTTGAGGACCGTATTCGCTCCATATCTCTTGGTGATGCCTTCGAGGCGCAGGAGGTAGTCGGAGAAGGTCATGAGGCCCTTCCTTCCATGAGCTTGTTGAAGACGGCGGCGACCACGATGATGAGGCCGACGAAGAGCTGGATGTAGAAGCCCGGGGCCTTGGCGAGGATCAGGCCGTTCTCGATCAGACGGATCAGGGCCGCGCCGATGATCATGCCGACCACCGATCCGCGTCCGCCGTTCAATGACGTCCCGCCCACGACGGCCGCGGCGATCGCCATGAGCGTGTAGTCGTCGGTGCTTCCCGGCTGCATGGAACCGGTTCTGACCGAGATCAGGATCGCGGCGAACCCGACCAGAAGCCCGAACACGCCGAATGCCAGGAGGCGCACCGAGTTGGGCTTGATCGAGATCGCCTTCGCGGCGGACGCGTTACCGCCGACGGCGAAGATGTGGTTCCCGAGCTTGTGGCGATGCAGGAACGCCCACGCACCGAACCCGATGAGGATCAACCAGACCAGCTGCGAACGGAAGAAGCCGAAGTCTCCGGCGAAGAGGGTGACCAACGTGTCGTCCTTGCCGTCGACGAGGATGGCGGGCGCCGTGCCGTTCACGAAGATGCTCGCGCCGACCCAGAAGAAGCCCATTCCCAGAGTGGCGATGAAGGACGGGATGCGGGTCAGGACGACGATCAGGCCGTTGATCAGGGCGATGGACGTCGACGTCGCGAGAGCCGCGACGATGCCCCAGCCCCACCCTGCGCTCTCCGACACATTGATGAACACGATCGCCGTGAAGCCGACGTTCGCCCCGAGGGACAGATCGAACTCACCCGCGACCATGAGGATCCCGGCGCCGAGCCCGAGGAGTGCGAGTACCGGGATGCTCTGTGAGATCACGCCCGACAGGTTGCTCGCGGAGAGGAAGGGGAACTGCGTCGGGGCGACGAGGCTGGCGATGATGAAGCCGACCAGGACGAGAGCGACGATCACGCCGATCTCGAGAGCGCCGCGTCCGCGACTGTAACGGATGCTCTCGCGCAGGGAGTCGCCGAGCGAGCGAGGTCGGTTGTCGCCGAGTCGGCGGCCGGTGACGACCGCCTCGGTGGGCGCGGGAGCGGTCAGCACATGCTCTCGCGGTCTTTCTGTGGGCTGAGTCATCTCATGCCTTTCAGGGAGGGGAGCCGAAGCGTGGGGAGCCGCCCGGGAGCGGCCCCCACGACGGGATCTGTCAGAAGCGGACGCCCTTGAGCTTGTCGTTCTCGAGGAGGTCGACATTCGTCTTGTCGATCAGGCCGCGGCCGCCGGAGTTGATGTTCGCGGGGGACAGACCGAAGTCGATATAGAGGATCCCCTGGGTGACGGATTGGAAGCCCTGGACGTACCCCTGCTGGTCGGCTGTGGCGATGATGTCGCCGTTCTTGATACCCGCCACGACCTGGGGTGACGTGTCGAATCCGACGACCGGCACCTTCACCCCGGCGGCCTCCATCGCTGCCACGATGTTGCGATGCGGAGTGCCGCCGAGTGGCGCTATCGCGGCGACATCCGGGTTCGCAGTGAGCCACGCCGTCAGAGCGTTCAGCGCCTCTTCATCGTTGCCGGAGGTCCGGAGGAACTCGCCCTTGGCGCCGACCTCGTCGAGGGCCGTCTGCACGCCGCCTCCGCGATTGATCGCGTAGGCCTGCTCGGGTTCCTCGGCCGGAAGAAGCACCTTGTCGCCGCTGCCGAGCCCGGCCTCCTCCACGAGGCGTTCTCCGACGATCTGGCCGACCTCGCGGAAGTCCTGTCCGACGAAGCCCGAGACGCAGTCGGCTGCCGAGTCGGGGGCGGGCACGTTGTAGGCGACGACCGTGATGCCGGCTTCCGCGGCGTCGCAGGCCACCCCGACCCACTTCTCGCCCTCGTTGAACGGCATGAAGATCAGGGCGGGGTCAGTCGCAATCGCCGTCTGCACGAGGTCGACCATCTTGTCCGGGTCACCGTCGGCGGTCTGATGCGTCAGCGTGAGGTCGCCGAGTTCTGCGGCATCCTCTCCGCCCTGGAGGATCTGCGCCCAGAACGGGTCTCCGGCGGGGTTGTAGTACGTGAAGAAGTAGGCGTCGCGATTCTCGGCGAGAGATCCGAAGCCGCTGGTGAGACCGGACTTCGTGTCGGCGTCGCTGCCGGAGTCGGTCGAGGTGCAGGCAGCGAGGGCGAGCGCGGATGCCGCAATGGCGACCAGAGCGAGTCCACTGCGAGTGCTGTGTGTGAGTTTCACGGCGTCGTGATCCTTTCGTGCGCCGGCGGGTTCCGGCTACCGTCATTGGTGCGCTGAGCATATCGATATACAGGTCAACGCGTCAATAGAATGTCCTGACATTCTGACTATGCATAGCTGAGCGTTGATGAACCTGCCGCTGTCGCGCGGATGCGTCACGCGCGCGACTCTCTGAGCACCACCCCGTTTATTTTGAATCACTCAAAATAAGGTCCGGT
>JAZBLS010000002.1:0-66830 GCA_037033365.1 Actinomycetota bacterium
ACGTCGCCCACGAGCCGCGTGTTATCCGTCGGCACCGGCTCGACGACGGCCTTTGCGACCTCCGCGGCGAACTCCGACACGTTGTAGAGCTTTCCCGCGGACTCGCGGCGCTCGGCGATGGCACCGGGCTTCGCCCGCTCGAGGAGCGTCGCGGTGATGGTGCCCTCGATCATGTCGCCGGAGACGACAGTGAACCCGATCCCCTTCTTCGACAGCCCAGGGATCAGCTCGCGGAGCGCGTCCTCGCCCGCGCGCTTCGACAGCGCCACGGGCTCGTACTCCGGCATGGTCGGGGTCGTGCGGATGAAGTGCGCCTGGTGGCTGGTCACGAACACGACGCGCGAGCCCCCGCCGAGCAGCGGAGTCGCGGCCTCGAGCACGTTCACCTGCGCGTCGCGGTTGAGGGCGAGGGCGTAGTCGGCGGCCATGCCCGACTCCATACCTCCGGAGGCGTTGAGCACGAGCACGTCGAGACGCCCGAACTCCTGGTTGACCGCCTCGAACATGTCGGCGACGGATGCCGGATCCGTGAGGTCGGCTCCGACGACGAGCACGCGGCGACCGAGCTCGCGCAGCTCGTTCGCGAGCTTCTCGGCGCGCGGCGCCTTATTGCGGAAGTTGACGACGACGTCCGCTCCCGCCTGTGCCAGATATCGCACGGTGTCCGCGCCGATGCCCCTCGACGAACCGGTGACAAGAGCGACCTTGCCGTCGAGAGAACCTGCGGGAAGAACGTCGGTCACGATGACTCCTCAAATGCGTGAATCGCCGCGATGACGCGGCACGATCAGACTATCAAGGAGCCGCTCGGCGCCCGTCGAGGCATCACAGCCGCGTGATAGGTTGACGGCAAAGGGAGGCAGCATGAACGACTTCTCCGTCTTCATCGAACTGGTCGAGAACTGGGCATGGATCGGCTGGCTGGTCCTCATCGCCCTCTTCCTCGTGATCGAGATGCTCACGCTCGACTTCACCTTCCTCATGCTCAGCTTCGGCAGCGCTCTCGGTCTCGTCACCGATCTCGTCGGACTTCCCGTCTGGGCCCAGGTGATCATCGCCGCCGTCGCGGCCGCGGCGTTCATCCTGTTCCTCCGTCCTCCCCTCCTCCGGCGACTGCGCCGAGGCGAGGACCCAACGAAGTCCAACGTGGACGCCCTTCTCGACCTCCGCGGGATCGCGCTGCAGGACGTCACGCAGATCTCGGGGCAGGTGAAGCTCAGCAACGGCGACACCTGGACAGCCCGATCGAGCTCGCCCATCGCCATCCCCCAGGGTTCGCCGGTCGCGATCAGCGCGATCAACGGCGCCACAGCCATCGTCCGTCCCGTCAACGACTAGGAGCACTCCGTGGACGATTCCTCGTTCATCCCGACCGCGATCCTCTGGATCCTGGTCATCGCAGTCATCATCTTCGTGGTGGTCACGCTCGCTCGCGCGATCCGCATCATCCCGCAGGCCACGGCAGGCGTGGTCGAGCGCCTCGGCAGGTACCACAAGACCCTTACGCCGGGTCTGAACATCCTGGTGCCGTTCATCGATCGGCTGCGGCCCCTCATCGACATGCGCGAGCAGGTCGTCTCCTTCCCGCCGCAGCCCGTCATCACCGAGGACAACCTCGTCGTCTCGATCGACACGGTCGTGTACTTCCAGGTGACGGATGCCCGCGCCGCGACCTATGAGATCGCGAACTACCTGGGCGCCGTCGAGCAGCTGACGACGACCACCCTCCGCAACGTCGTCGGTGGCCTGAACCTCGAAGAGGCTCTCACCAGCCGCGACAACATCAACGGCCAGCTCCGGGTCGTCCTCGACGAGGCCACGGGCAAGTGGGGCATCCGCGTCGGACGCGTCGAGCTCAAGGCGATCGACCCGCCCATCTCCATCCAGGACTCGATGGAGAAGCAGATGCGTGCCGAGCGAGACCGTCGCGCAGCGATCCTGACGGCCGAGGGAACCAAGCAGTCGGCCATCCTCGAGGCGGAGGGCGCCCGGCAGGCCGAGATCCTGCGCGCAGAGGGCGACAAGCAGGCAGCCGTCCTCCGCGCCCAGGGCGAGGCCGAGGCGATTCAGAACGTCTTCACCGCCATCCACCAGGGCGCGCCCGACGACAAGCTCCTCGCCTACCAGTACCTGCAGATGCTCCCGAAGATCAGCGAGGGTCAGTCCAACAAGCTCTGGATCATCCCGAGCGAGCTGACCGAGGCGCTGAAGGGCATCGGCAGCGCCTTCACGCCGAAGCCCGGGCAGGGCCCGACCACCTTCCCCGGCGCGTGACGCACCCGTACTTTCAGAAGACGCGTCAGCCCCGAGTCCTCGCCCACCGCGGTCTGATCACCGAGGCGGGCGAGGACTCCGGCGTGTGGGAGAACTCCGCTCCCGCCTTCGCGGCCGCGCATGCTGCGGGCGCGGAGTACATCGAGACGGACTGCCGCGTGACCGCGGACGGCGACGTCGTCCTGTTCCATGACGCGACGGTCGAGCGGCTCCTCGGCGACCCGCGCCCGGTCAGCGAGGTGAGCACCCGCGAGCTCAGGTCCGTGTTCGCCGATCACGGTGGCCTCCTGACCGTCGCCGAGGCGCTCCAGACGTTCCCGCGCACGCGATTCAACATCGACGTGAAGACCTCAGCCGCCGCCGAGCCGCTCGGCCGGATCCTCGTCGACCACACAGAGCGGGTGCTCCTCACGAGCTTCGCGGATGCGAACAGAAGGGCTGCCGTCGCCGCGACACTCCGGGCCGGTGCCGGACTCCGTCCGGCGACCTCCGGCGGGAGCCGCACGATCGCCGCGGCACGCGCGCTCTCGTCGTTCCGTCTCCCCTCTCGTCGTGTACTCCGGGAGATCGATGCGTTGCAGATCCCGGAGCGCCGGAGCGGCATCCGCGTGCTCACGAAGCCCCTCCTGGATGCCGCGCATCGACGCGGTGTGGAGGTGCACGTCTGGACCGTGAACGACGTCGACGAGATGCGTCGTCTCGTCGCCCTCGGAGTCGACGGCGTCGTGACCGATCGGGCCGATCTGGCCGTCGCCGCACTGCACTCCTGAGGCCGCCACGCCGCCCATACGCGCTCGCGCTGGGATTCCGCTGTGAATAGCGCCCGGATACAGCCTGCGTGGATGAAGCGCACAGGTCGGAGCGTTATACCTGACAGCGACGAGAGGACCACACAATGGCAGATCGCAGCCTACGCGGCATCCGACTCGGCGCCCAGAGCCTACAGAGCGAAGAGGGCGTCGTTTTCATGGAGCGCCGTGAAACCACTTACACCTGTGACACCTGCGGCCATGTCACGAACCTGATGTTCGCGGCGGACGCAGAGCCGCCGCAGACCTGGGAGTGCCGCGCGTGCGGCGCAGAGGCCCGCCTGAACGTCGACGGCAAGGCCGTCACGCTCGACGCGACCGACGAGAAGGCCGCTCGCACTCACTGGGACATGCTGATGGAGCGCCGCACCCGCGCTGAGCTCGAGGAGCTCCTCGAGGAGCGCCTGGCGTTCATCCGTGCGCGCCGCGGTGCCGGCGAGGACCCCACTCGCGAGAAGATCGGCGCCTAACTACCGACGACGGGCGCGCCACCACCCGACAAGGAGCGCGCCCAGCCCGCCCCACAGCAGCAGCTGCTGGATCCAGGGGCCCAGGACGACACCAGCGGTCAGGCCGGTTCGCAACTCGACATCATCGAGGAGCGCACCGGCCTTTCCTGCGTCCAGGCTCGACAGCGTCGAGCCGTCGTGACGGATGATCTGGCTGGTGCCCACGGTGGAGACGTTGACGACGCTGCGCCCCGTCTCGATCGCTCGCATGCGGGCGAAGGAGAGCTGCTGCAGGTTCTCGTCGGTGCCGCGGAAGTCGGCGTTGTTCGTCTGGAAGACGAGGACCTGCGCTCCTCCGTTGATCCCCTCAAGGATCAGGTCGTCGTAGATGACGTCGAAGCAGATCGCCAGCCCGACCGCGATCCCGTCGACATCGACGATCGGGGGGTTCTCCCCCGGCGTGTACTCCCGACCGATCAGTCCGATCAGATCGGGGGCGAGAGCCGCGAAGAACGGCCGGTCCGGGACGTACTCGCCGAAGGGCACCGGGTGCCGCTTATCGTGCAGCCGGGTCGCGCCGCCGGCATCCGTCCACAGCATCGACGTGTTGAAATAGCGTCCGTTGCGCCCGGTCGCGGCGTTCGCGAGCAGGGGCGCGTCCATGCGCGTCGCGATCAGGGTCATGCGACGAGCCAGGGTCTCGTTCTGGAACGGATCGCCGTCCAGCGATCCCTCGGGCCAGACCAGCAGATCGACGTCCTCGCCGTAAAGGGGCTCTGTGGCCTCCGTTTGCGCGTTGATCACGGAGTACGGCTCGCGCTGATCGAAATAGCCGGTCGGACCGTTGCCCTGCACCGCTGCGATCCGCATCGAGCCGGAGGAAGACGTGGGGAACAGCGGCGTGAACGCCAGCACGAGCACGAGTGCGGCAGGGGCCAGCAGCGGGAGCGGGCGTCGCCAGAGCCCCAGGCGCACGATCTCGATGAGGATGGCGACCAGCAGCACCATGAGGAAGCCGAGACCGCTCACCCCGACCCAGGACGAG
The DNA here is from genome assembly GCA_037033365.1 of Actinomycetota bacterium. Classification (GTDB taxonomy): domain Bacteria; phylum Actinomycetota; class Actinomycetes; order Actinomycetales; family Microbacteriaceae; genus Microbacterium. Next base: position 4,578 of record JAZBLS010000002.1, read on the forward strand.
AGCGGGGCCAGCGGACTCTGCGCCTGACTCATGCCGATGCGCGCCCACGGGAACCCCCCGTACGGCCACGTGCCGACGAAGAGTTCCCGCCCGATCCACAGCGCGGCGACGATGACCGGCAGGAGGAGGATTCGGGCTCCGCGTCCGGGGAACGCTCGGGGCAGCCACCGGTACGCCAGGGTGATGGGGATGAGCGCGAGGGCCGTCAGCCCGCCCTCGACGACGCTCAGCGCGGCCCACGGCACCGGTCCGAGGTAGCGAGACGTCCAGGACACGAGGAGGGCGAAGAACAGGATGCCGTACACGAGGCCGACCAGGAGCGAGCCTCCGAAGCGGCGGCCGATCAGTGACACCAGCAGCAGCGCGGCCGCCGGGAAGGCGAGGCCCCAGACGGCGGGCCCCGGATACGCCAGGTACATCAGGAGGGCGGCAACCGCTGCGGCGATCGCTGCAGCCCAGAGCGGGAGAAGAGGGCGCGGACGCGCGCGGGTGTCAGGCATCCTTCCCATTCTCACATCGAGGAATAGGCGACGATGCCGCGGCGGACGCCGTCGAGCGCCACGCGCGCATTGCGTGCGAGATCTCCGTCCTCCGCCACGATCGAGAGCTGGTCGAGCAGGTCGATCGTCTGCTTCGCCCAGCGCACGAAGTCACCGGCGGCCATGTCCGCATCGATCAGCACCCGGTCCAGCATCCCGCCGCGTGCCCACGAGTGCATGGCTCCGGCCAGACCCGCCGCAAGGGGCTCGGTCCCGGGGAGGTGGTGGTCCTTCTCGAGATCGTCGAGCTCCGCCCAGAGTGTGGTCGTCTTCTCGTAGGCGGCGCGGAACGCTCCCCGCGGGAGGCCCCGCTCGCCCGAGTTCGCCTCGTCCCGTCGAGGTTCGTACACGAGGCAGCAGGCCATCGCCGCGAGCGAGGGGGCGTCGAGCCCCTTCCACAGCCCCTGACGCAGCGACTCCGCGACCAGGAGGTCACGCTCGCCGTAGATGCGGCGCATCGTGCGTCCGGCATCCGTGAGCGTCATCTCGTCGCCGTCGCGCTCGAGGTAGTCCAGCGTCTCGAGGACCTCGACGACCCGGTCGAACACGCGCGCGACGGTCCCGGTGCGGTTCTCGATCTGACGCCGGGTCCGGTCGGTCTGCCGCTTGAGCTTCCAATACCGTTCGGCCCAGCGTGCGTGCGACTCGCGGTCGGGGCAGCGGTGGCATCCGTGCCGCTGCATGCGCGTCCGCAGGGCCTGGATCTGCTTCATCCGCTTGTCGCGCGTCGTCCTCGGCGCCTGTGCGTCCTGTCGGTTCTTCTTCTCGAGGTCGCTCAGCTCGCGGCGGATGGACGCGTAGTCCAGGAAGTCGCCGTGATCGCACACCATCGCCGCGCGGTAGCCCTCCAGGGACTCCTCCGCCTCGCGCACCTGCCGGGCGAGGCCCACGACGGCCCGGTCGGCCTGGAACTGGGCGAACGAGGACTCGAGGACCTCTCTGGCCCGCGGTTTGCCGAACAGGTCGATGAGGTTGACGGCCATGTTGTACGTCGGCCGGAAGCTCGAGTTCAGCGGATACGTGCGACGGGACGCGAGAGCGGCGACGGCCTGCGGGTCCATGCCCTCGGTCCACTGGACGACCGCGTGCCCCTCGACGTCGATTCCGCGACGCCCCGCGCGCCCGGTGAGCTGCGTGTACTCCCCCGACGTGATCGCTACCCTGGCCTCGCCGTTGAACTTCTCCATCTTCTCGAGGACTACCGTGCGCGCCGGCATGTTGATGCCGAGGGCCAGGGTCTCCGTCGCGAAGACGGCCTTCACGAGCTTGCGCTGGAACAGCTCCTCGACGACCTCCTTGAAGGCTGGCAGGAGACCGGCGTGATGCGATGCGACGCCGCGCTCGAGGTTGTCCAGCCACTCGAAGTAGCCCAGCACGCCGAGGTCCTCGTCCTGCAGCGTGCGGGTGCGCTCCTCGACGATCTCACGGATCGTCGCGCGCTCCTCCGCCGAGGTCAGTCGGAGTCCTGATCGCCTGACCTGCTGCACGGCCGCGTCGCAGCCGACCCGGCTGAAGATGAAGAAGATCGCGGGCAGCAGGTTCGCGCGCTCGAGCAGCCGGACGACATCGGGCCTGTCCATGCGCTCGATGCGCTGGACGTTGGCCGAGCGCACGGGGCGTCGTCCGCCCCGCTGCGGCCGCTGCGCCTGGCGGCCCGCGTGCCGGTTGCTCCGGTACGACTGGGCCTGACGGTTGTTGTCGTAGTTCGATCCGGTGAACGAGCGGATGCGCATGAGCTCCTGGTTCACCTTGGCGGTGGCGAGGCCTGCACGGTCGTCGAACAGCGGGAGCAGGTCGTCGCGCACCAGCACGTGCTGCTCGAGCGGGACCGGCCGGATCTCCGAGACGATCACCTCGGTGTCACCTCGCACGGTGTCGAGCCAGTCGCCGAACTCCTCGGCGTTCGACACCGTGGCGCTGAGCGACACGAGCCGCACGTGCTGCGGGAGGTGGATGATGACCTCCTCCCACACCGCGCCGCGGAACCGATCGGCGAGATAGTGGACTTCGTCCATCACGACGTAGCGGAGGTCGCGGAGCGCTGCGGAGTCCGCGTAGATCATGTTGCGCAGCACCTCGGTCGTCATGACGACGATGCGCGCGTTCCCGTTGATGTTCGTGTCGCCCGTGAGCAGACCCACGTCGTCGGGGCCGTAGACGTCGACGAGTTCCCGGAACTTCTGGTTCGACAGCGCCTTCATCGGCGTGGTGTAGAACGCCTTGTCCCGCGGGGTCTGCATAGCGAGGTGGATCGCGAACTCACCGACGATCGTCTTGCCCGCGCCGGTCGGAGCAGCGACGAGCACGCTGCTCCCCCGCTCGAGAGCGTGGCAGCCCTCGATCTGGAACGGGTCGAGATCGAATCGCTGCTTCGCGGCGAATGCGGTGGTCTCCGGATTCCCGGCGGCCTCACGCGCGGCTGCGTACCGCTCGGACGGCGAGCTCACGAGGCGCTGGGAAGCAGTCCGGCCGCCTCATCCCGCTTGCGTCTGCGTCGGTCGAACAGGAGGGAGACGAGGGCCGCGGCGAAGTAGAGCACGATCAGGATGCCGGCGAGCATGAACATGCTCACGAGGTCTGCCGCGGGCGTGGCGAGAGCACCGAACACGCAGGCGATGAGGATCGCGACGCGCCAGCCCTTGAGGATCGCCCTGCCCGTCATGATGCCGGCGACGTTGAGGGCCACGAGGAAGACCGGGAGGACGAACGAGACACCCACCACGATCATCAGCTTGAACACGAAGTCGTAGAACGCCGAGGCCTCGTAGAGGTTGTTCCCGCCCTCGGGCGTGAAGCCGGCCATCAGCTCGATCACGTGAGGGACGACGAGGGTTCCGACGTAGCAGCCGCCGAAGAAGAGCGGGATCGCAGCGGCCACGAAGCTGATCGTGTAGCGGACCTCCTTCTTCGTGAGGCCCGGCATGATGAACGCCCAGATCTGCCACAGCCACACGGGGGCGGAGAGGAAGATGCCGATGGAGAAGGCGATCCGCATGCGCAGATCGAACGGCGCCGTCACCGACGCGAACGTGAGCGCAACGATGTTGTCGCCGCGCTCATCCGCGACGTGGCGGATCGGCTCGGTGATGAAGTGGATGATCGGGTCGGTGACGAGGAATGCCACGACCATGCCGACGACCAGAGCGATCGCAGCGATGATCAGTCGTCGACGGAGCTCGATCAGGTGAGCGCCGAGCGACATCCGACGATCCCGCCGCGCATCGCTCTCGGCGCTCGCGGTGGAGTCGATTGCGGCCACGGAGATCAGCTGGTGCGATCAGGTCCCGACGCGATGCCGCTGTCGGGTGCCGTGGAGCCGTTGTCCTTGGGCGCCTCGGTCTGCGTCGCGGGAGCAGCGGGCGCGGCGGGGCCGTCCTCTTCGCGCATCGCCTTCATCTCGCCCTTGAACACGCGGGCCGACTGGCCCATGCTCTTCGCGAGCGCGGGGAGCTTCGCAGCCCCGAACAACAGCAGCACGATGACTACAAGCGCCAGCAGATGCCAACCGGTCAAGCCAGCCATTCTGTACTCCTCACGTCGGGGGTTCCTGCCAGTCTAACCGGCATCGTCCGCAGAAGGGTGGCGGTAGAGGGCGAGTCCCGCTGCGGCCCACTCCCGGGCAGCTGTGCGGGCGACGCCGGGCTCTACGACCTCGAGCGCGCCGCCGAACCTCGCGGCGAGGCGCTTGATGCCACGGGGATCCGCGAGATGCAGCCGCGCGGTGACGATGCCGTCGACGGTCTCGGAGTTGTCCGCCGTGAGGAAATCGCCCAGCAGAGGAGCCAGGCGCTCGGGCACGCGGACGCGCACCTCCCCCTCGTCGTCCAGAGCCGAGAACGCCTCGGGCACGTGGTCCCCGGCGTGCGTGATCGGGATGTCGGTCAGACGCGCATCGCTGACGCGGTCGAGGTGGAACGTGCGCATGGCCTTCCGCATGTGGCACCAGCCCTGCAGGTACCACTGGGCGTTCGTGATCAGCACCTGCACGGGGTCGACCGTGCGGGTCGTCGGTACCGTGTCAGGCGCCTGGTAGGTGAACGAGACCGCGACGCCGCCCTGCACGCCCTGCGAGACGACCCGCCTGACCTCGTCGACCGCGCTGGGCGCGACGACGACCTCGGCGGGCGCGTCGGCGGCACCGCGGGAGAGCTTCGAGATCAGCCCGGAGACCAGACCGGAATCCGAGACCGCGGGAACTGCGGCGACCATCTGCAGACCGGCGAGAAGGGCTGCCGCCTCTCGAGCGGTGAACCGGGGAACGCGGCGCAGTGCGACGTCGTTCGTGATCTCGATCACGTCCTCCTCGTCGAGGAGGTCCCAGTTGATGTCGAACATCTCCTGCGGCTGCTGCCAGTAGCCCGAGTCGCCGGGGAGTCCGATCACGGTGAGCTTCTCGACCATCTTGCGCATCTCGGTCGGGCTCACGCCGAACTCGTCCGCGGCCTCCGCCAGCGACACCTGCCCGTGCTCGAGGAGATACGGCACCAGGGTGAGATAGATCTGCACCCGGTCTGCCGCGAGGAGCGGCTTGGACTGCGCACTCATCGGCTCTCCCCCGCGTTGGTCGCGACGACAGCGCTCAGACGAGCGATGACCGCCTCCCGAAGGGCGGCGGGCTCCACGACCCGTACCTCCGGCCCGTAGGAGGCGATCTCGTCCGCCAGGATGTGGAGGTCGACGAACGGCACCAGGATGCCCTGCGGGTCCGCGGGCGTCGCCCTGCGACCGAGCCGGAGCGACGCCTCGGTGCCCGGAGTCACCTCGAGCAGCGCCGAGTTCTCCGACGCGACGCGCTCGAGCCCCGCGAGCGCCCGCTCGCCCGCGCCGTTGCGCAGGGAGGCGTCGAACCCGGTTGCCGTGATCCGGACGTCGCCGACGATCCTGCCGAGCAGGAAGGTCCGGTCCTCGTCGATGTCGACGTCGATCCCGAAGACATGCCAGCGCGCCTCGTAGTCGACGAGGGCGAGAGGGCGGATGCTGCGACGGCGCGGTGCATCCTCTCCGGGCTTGAGATAGTCGAACACGACCACGCGACTCTTCTCGATGGCCTCCTGCAGGGCGGGGAAGGCGGCGTCGCGTGCCGTGATCCGCGGAGCGAACCCGATGATCGGCTCGTCACCGTCGATCCCGAGGGCGCGGATCTTGCGCACGCCGGCCTTCGCGTCGCCGGATGCCGACTCGGCGCTCCAGACGCTTCCGGCGAGTCGCAGGACCGCCAGCTCCGCCGGGGTGAACTCGATGTCGCTCGGCAGGTCGTATTCCGCCTGGGGAATGCGGTACCGCGCCTCACGGAGGTCGTTCGGGTCGGCCTGATCGCCGATGGTCTCCACCGGCACTCCGAGCGTGCGCAGCTCGTCCTTGTCGCGCTCGAACATCTTCTCCAGCGCATCGGCGCGCGCGCCGGCATCCGCTCGCTGGCGGTAGCCGGAGACGTTGTCGAGGATCTGCTGCTTGGTGAGCCCGATCTCCGTGGCCATGAGCGCCACGACGAGATTCGTGAGGCGCTCCTCCGCGGGGATACGGGCCGCCATCACTCTCCCGCGACGGGAACGATACCCAGGATGTCCACGACGATTGCGGTCGCCGCTGCGCCCTCGGTGCCGGGGACCACGACGAGCAGCTGGGAGCCGACGGTGGCGCCGACCAGCTCCTGAGCGGCCGGACCGATGTTCGGCTCGGCGCCCCACGTGGTGGAGGTGACGGTCTTGTCGTCCCAGTCGACCGCCGTGATGTTCGTGACGATCGTCGAGTCCTTCTTCACGACCTCGCCGTCGCCCTTGATGAGCGTCTGGCTGACCGACTCGGTCGGAGCCTCGCTGTCGGGGATGATCACGCCGGGCGTTCCGTCGGGCGCGCGCACCACGGTCGGGAGCCCGCGAGCATCGTTGAACTGCGACGCGCCCTCGGCGCGCGGCATGTACACGTCGAGCACGTCGATCACAGCGACGACGTTCTCGTCCTCCGCCAGGTCGAAGCCCTTCACGTTGGCGTCGCCGAAGTCCTCCGGGGTCAGCACGGCCACGACGCGGCTTCCGCCGGTCGCGCACTCCAGTGCCTTCTCGAGACCGGGCGACTTCTGCGCCCAGTACGAGATGCTGTGCACGCGGCTCAGATCGTCGTTGAACTCGGTCTCGTAGAGCTTGTCGCCGCTCGCGCCGCCGTAGAACGCCAGATCCAGCACCATCGGCTGCACGTCGGAGGTGAGGGTGCGCCCGTCGCCGGAGATGGCATCGACGAACGATGTGTCGTCGACCTTGACCGGGCTGAACACCGTGACGTCGGGCGACTCGCCGAGGTCTCCCTCCACGGTCACCGAATCCGCGACGGAGCCGGCGTGGGAGGCGCGATCGCACGCGTCGCCCGCGAACGTCGGAGCCGCGGCGCATCCGGTCAGAGCGAGGACGGCGAGGCTGAGAGTGGCCAGAACGGCGGACGTTTTACGCACGCGCTCCAGTCTATTCCGTCGTCGGCTCCGATTCGCGCGAAGCGGTGGCGACACGAGCCCCCTCCGCGGCCTTGGCCGCCTCGCGAGCGCGCTTGCGGAGGTTCTTGTCCGTGATCTCCCTGTCGCCGACGGCACCGGGCGTCCACGCATCGACGTCGGCGTCGTTGTAGCTGCTCTTGGACGCGCGGCGCTTGACCGAGGGAGCGACAGCACCCGGCGCGAGCCGGCGCGCGGTCAGCAGGAAGCCGGTGTGCGCGACCATGCGGTGATCGGGGCGGACGGCGAGCCCCTCGACGTGCCATCCCCTGACCATCGTCTCCGATGCGTCGGGATCCGTGAACAGGCCCGTCAGCCGGATGTACTCCGCGACGCGCGAAAGCTGCGTGGCCGTCGCGACGTAGCAGAGCACGACACCGCCGGGGGTCAGCGCGTCGGCCACGGCATCCATGCACTCCCACGGGGCGAGCATGTCGAGGACCACGCGATCGACCGTGCCGTCGGTGAACTGCGTCGGCAGCTCCTCCGCCAGGTCGCCCACGACCACGCTCCACGTGTCGGGGGTCTCGCCGAAGAACGTCTCGACGTTGCCCTGCGCGACCTGGGCGAAGTCATCCCGGCGCTCGAAAGAGACGAGGCGACCGGCCGGCCCGACCGCGCGCAGGAGCGACAGCGAGAGCGCGCCGGAGCCCACCCCGGCCTCGACGACGACCGCGCCGGGGAAGATGTCGGCCTGCATGACGATCTGCGCCGCGTCCTTCGGGTAGACGATGGCGGCGCCGCGCGGCATGGACATCGCGAAGTCGCGGAGCAGCGGGCGCAGGGCCAGGTAGTCGTGACCGGAGCTGTTGGCGACGACGGAGCCGTCGGGCAGTCCGATCAGGTCGCGGTGGCGGAGCACACCCTGGTGCGTGTGCAGCTCGCCGTCCGGCTTCAGCGTGACGGTGTGCAGGCGACCCTTGGGGCCGGTCAGCTGCACGCGGTCGCCCTCGCGGAAGGGACCGCTCGGACGCGGAACGGAGGTGGCGGTCATCGGGTTGCTCCTGTCATGGACTTCTTGCGATCGAACAGGTCGATCAGATCTGCCGCCGTGCGGTCCTGGAGCGTCGGCCAGAGCTCGTGAGCGCCCACCTCGTCGAGGGACACGATGTGCGGGACGCCCAGCGCGACGGCCCCGGAGGCGATGCCGGCGCGCAGGCCGGTCGGTGAATCCTCGATCACGACCGCGTCGGCGATGTCGATGTCGAGCAGGGCTGCCGCCTGCAGGTATGGCTCGGGGTGCGGCTTCGGATTCGTGACGTCATCGCCCGCGACGACGATGTCGAAGGCGTCGAACTCGATGAGATCGACGACGCCGAGCGCCATGCGACGCAGCGACATCGTGACGAGGCCGGTCGGGATGCCCGCGTCCTTGAGGTCCTGCAGCAGCTCGCGGGCACCGGGGCGGAAGGGAACGCCCTGCGTCCGCAGCGCCTCCTGCACGCCGTCGGTCAGCAGCGAGATGATCGCGTCCGGTTCCATGTCGACTCCGGCACGCTGCAGGATGAGCGCGCTGTCGATCAGGCCGTTGCCGACGAGCTGCAGGGTGTCCTGATGCGTCCAGGTGCCGCCGAAGGACTCCACGAGCGACGTCTCCGCAGCCATCCAGTAGGGCTCGGTGTCGACGAGCGTCCCGTCCATGTCCCAGAGGATCGCGCGGGGTCGGACGGGATCTGCCTGTGTAGTCACTAGACCCATGGTAGCCGTGGCTCCGCCCCGACCCCGCGCGGTCGGACTAGCCTGGAGGGATACCTGATCCGAGTCCGCGAAGGGAGCCCACGATGGATGTTCTCGGTGAACGCATCATCATCGCCGCCTTCGACGGCTGGAATGACGCAGGCGAGGCCGCGTCAGGGGCGATCGCCGCGCTCCGGGAGACCACGGACTACGACCTCGTCCACGCGATCGACCCCGAGCTGTATTTCGACTATCAGTACACGCGGCCCGCAACGAAGATGGACGCCGAGGGTCGTCGGCAGCTCACGTGGCCGGAGGCCGGTCTGTGGCGTCCGCGCGATCCGGGCCCCGGACCGGAGTTCTGGATCCTGACGGGCGTCGAGCCCGCTCGGACCTGGCAGGCGTTCGCGTCGGAGTTCATCGACGTCGCGCTGCGCGACGACATCACGGGGCTCGTCACGCTCGGCGCCATGCTCTCGGACGTCCCGCACACCCGGCCCATCTCGATCTTCGCGGCCAGCCAGAACGAGCAGGTGCGCGAGGCGCACGGCCTGGAGAAGTCGATGTACGAGGGGCCGGTCGGCATCCTCAGCGTCTTCGAGCACTTCGCCGAGAGCGCCGGCATCCCGACCGCCAGCCTGTGGGCGAGCGTGCCGCACTACGTGGCCTCGGCCACGCCCTCTCCGAAGGTGACGCTCGCGCTCCTCGACCGGCTCGAGGAGCTCACCGGCGTCGACGTACCCCGTGATCACCTGCGGACGGATGCCGCGGCCTGGGAGGCGTCCATCGACGCCGCCGCTGCCGACGACGAGGACATGACGGAGTACATCCGCCAACTCGAGCGCACCCGCGACACGTGGGACTCCCCCGACGCCTCCGGCGATGCCATCGCCCAGGCGTTCGAGCGCTATCTCAAGCGCCGCGGCGACGGCCCCGGCGAGCACAAGCGCTGAGGAGCGCCGCGCCCGACACGGGGCCGGGCGGTCTGGCTCAGGCCGCGATGACGCCGGTGCCGAGCAGCACCAGGAGCACCGTGCCGAGCAGGATGCGGTAGATCACGAACGGCAGGAAGCTGCGCTTCGAGATGTAGTTCATGAAGAACGCGATGACGCCCAGTGCGACCACGAAGGCGATGCCGGTCGCTGCGAGCGTGTCGCCGAACGAGAAGAACGACGGCTCGTCCCAGCTCTTGAACACCTGGTAGAAACCGCTGCCGAACACGGCGGGGATCGCCAGCAGGAACGCGTAGCGTGCGGCTGCCGCACGCTCGTAGCCGAGGAACAGGCCCATCGTGATCGTGCCGCCCGAGCGCGACACACCGGGGATCAGCGCGAGCGCCTGCGCGAAGCCGTAGGCGACGCCGTGCGGGTACGTGAGGTCCGTCAGCTTGCGGCGCTTCGCGCCGACGTGGTCCGCGACGCCCAGCAGGATGCCGAACACGATGAGCATGATCGCGACGATCCACATCGAGCGGAAGACCGTCTCGATCTGGTCCTGGAAGAGCAGGCCGAGGAGGACGATCGGGATGCTGCCGATGATGATCATCCAGCCCATCCGCGCGTCCGGATCGCTGCGCGGCACACGGCCCGTCAGCGAACGGAACCACTGCGAGATGATCCGGACGATGTCGCGCCAGAAGAACACGACGACCGCGGCCTCGGTGCCGATCTGGGTGATCGCGGTGAACGCGGCACCCGGGTCCTCACCGGACGGCAGGAAGGTGCCGAGGATGCGCAGGTGCGCGCTGGAGGAGATCGGGAGGAACTCGGTGAGTCCCTGGACGACGCCGAGGATGAGCGCTTCGAGCAGGTGCATGAGGGCCTTCTGAGTCGGGGGCCGCGTCGGCGCAGGGCCGGAGCCTCAGTACGTGCGCAGCAGGTCGGCCAGCACCCGCTGACCGAAGACAAGCGATTCTACGGGCACCCGCTCGTCGACTCCGTGGAACATGCCCGTGAAGTCGAGGTCCGCCGGAAGGCGGAGCGGCGCGAAGCCGTATCCGGTGATGCCGAGGGAGGCCAGCGCCTTGTTGTCGGTCCCGGCTCCCAGGAGGTACGGGATCACCGGGACACCGGGGTCGTGGCGTCCGAGACTCGCCACCATCGCCTCGACGAGATCGCCCTCGAAGGGCGTCTCCATGCCGATGTCGCGCACGACGGTCTCGATCTCGATGTCGTCGCCGACGATCGCCTGGAGCTCTGCCAGGACGTCGTCCTCCGTGCCGGGGATGACGCGGACGTCGATCAGCGCCTCGGCGCGCTCGGGGATGACGTTGTGCTTGTATCCCGCGGTGAGCGCGGTGGGGTTCGACGTGGTGCGGAACGACGACCGCAGGAAGGCCTCGGCAGGCCCCGCGGCGGCGGCCAGGGCATCCGGGTCGTCGATGGGCCGCCCGGTGAGATCGCTCAGGCCCTGCAGCAGGGCCTCTGTCGTGGGCGTGAGTCGCAGCGGCCAGCGCGTGCGTCCGATCGCCGCGACGGCCTCCGCGAGCTTCGTCACGGCGTTGTCGTCGTGCAGGCGGCTGCCGTGACCCGCACGGCCCTTGGCGACAAGGCGGATCCAGATCAGTGCCTTCTCGCCGACCTGCAGCAGATACGCGCGTCGGTCGTCGACCGTGATCGAGTAGCCGCCGACCTCGCTGATCGCCTCGGTCGCGCCCTCGAACCAGTCCGGGTGGTCCTGCACCACCAGCGCCGAGCCCTCGACGCCGCCGTTCTCCTCGTCCGCGAAGAAGGCGAGCACGAGGTCGCGCTCCGGCTGCTCCCCCGCGCGGAGGATGTCCGCGACGGCGGTGAGGATCATCGCGTTCATGTTCTTCATGTCGACGGCGCCGCGTCCCCACAGCATCCCGTCCTGGACCGTCCCGGCGAAGGGATCGACGCTCCAGTCGTCCGCCATCGCCGGAACCACGTCGAGGTGGCCGTGAACGACGAGCGCCGGCTTGCTCCGGTCGCGGCCGGGCACGCGCGCCATGACGTTGGTCCGCCGCTCGATCGGCTCGTAGTACTCGACCTTGAGCCCGAGATCCTGGAGGTATGCGCCGACGTACTCCGCGGCCTCACGTTCGCCCTTCGCGTTGCCTCCGCCGTAGTTCGAGGTGTCGAAGCGGATCAGGTCGGCCGCGATGCGGACGACCTCGGGAAGCTGCGGATCGGTCATACCTGCCAGGCTATCGAAGGCGCGTGGCGCGCCCGGGACGCGCGCTCGGTTTCAGAGAGCCGTGAACCCCGTGCTAATGTAAATCTTCGTTCGGCAACGAACATCCAACACCTGCGCGGGTGGCGGAATGGTAGACGCGCTACGTTGAGGTCGTAGTGCCCGTAAGGGCGTGGGGGTTCAAGTCCCCCTCCGCGCACAGACAAGCCCCGGCTGATCCTCGGATCGCCGGGGCTTTCTCGTACCCCGACGAAAAGACCCTCTATTCATGCCATACGGCACAAATAGAGGGTCTGTTTCGGTCATACGGCAGAAACAGACGGGGGCTAGACGGCGCCGACTCCGAAGACGAGGCCGAGGACGTAGGTGATCGCCGCGGCGCCGAAACCGATCGCGAGCTGCCGCAGGGCGCGGCGAAGGGGCGGGCCGCCGGAGAGGATGCCGACCATCGCTCCCGTGGTGAGGAGCGCGACGCCGACGAGGACCAGTGACACTACGACGGCGACGGCGCCCTGGAGTCCGAAGATCCACGGGAGCACGGGGATGATCGCGCCGGAAGCGAACAGCAGGAAGCTCGAGATCGCGGCAGTCCAGTCGCTTCCGACGATGTCGTGGTCGTCGACGGCGTGCGCGCGGATCGGTCCGGTGTGCGCGCGCTCCACGCCCGCGCGGGCCGCGGCGATGATCCGCCTCCCGCGCTCCAGCGCCTCCGTCTGGTCCATCCCGCGAGCTCGGTAGACGAGCGCGAGCTCGTTCTCGTCGATGTCGAGGTCGCCGGCGGATGCCGCGGCATCCTCGTTCGCCTCTGTGGCCGCCAGCAGCTCCCGCTGCGACCGGACGGAGACGAACTCCCCCGCGCCCATCGACAGCGCGCCGGCGAGAAGGCCGGCGATGCCGCTGAACAGGACGAAGCCCGAGCTCACGCCGGTCGCACCGATGCCGAGCACGAGCGCCAGGTTGCTCACCAGACCGTCGTTGGCGCCGAAGACAGCCGCACGGAACGATCCGGAGAGGCGCCGCCGTCCGCGGGCCGCAAGACCGCGCACGACCTCGTAGTGGATCTTCTCGTCCGCGCGCATCGCGGGCGTCGCGTACTGCTCCTCGTCATACGGAGAGCGCGCCTCGGCGCTCTGCGCGAGAGCGAGGACGAAGATCGAGCCGAAGCGACCGGCCATCCAGCCGAGCAGACGCGAGCGCAGGCCCGCCCGAGGGAGACGGACGGGCTCGTCGCCGAGCAGATCGAGCCAGTGCTGCTCGTGGCGACGCTCGGCATCCGCGAGGCTGAGCAGGATCTCCCGCTCCTCCCCCGTGCGGCGTGCCGCGAGCTTCTGATAGACGAAGCCCTCGGCGCGCTCCTCGACGAGGTAGCGTGCCCATCGGCGACGGTCGGCGGCGGTCGGTTCAGCGGCAGCGGGGGCTGTCATGGATACTCCTGGAAGAACGGATGCCCGGATCCGGGCGACCGTTCCACGCTATCCGCGAGGGTCAGGACAGAGCCCTCGAAAGCCGAAACTGCCAGGTTTTCGGGGTTCCGAACCAGGCCTTTCAGGAGCGGACGCGTTTGCGCAGCACGTCGATGCGCGCCTGCAGCTGCGTGACCGTCGCCTGCGCGACCGCGGGACCGCCGCAGATGCGCCGGAGTTCGGCGTGCACCGCGCCGTGCGGTTCGCCCTTCTGCCGGGCGTACAGCCCCACGAGACTGTTCAGCAGCTGTCGCTGCTCGCGCAGCGTGCGGTGCAGGGGCGCCGGGAGGGTCGTGGTCTCGCTCGGTCCGGCCGTGGCCTCGCGCGCCTCACGGAGCCGCGACTGACGGGCCTGACGCTGCATCAGGAGGTCGTGCACGTGCTCGGGCTCGAGGAGGCCCGGGAAGCCGATGAACTCCTCCTCCTCCGGGGTGCCTGGTTCCGCCAGCTGACCGAACTCCTGACCCTCGAAGACGACGCGGTCAAAGTGCGCGACGGACGACAGAGCCTGATAGCTGAACTCCTGAGTCAGGGCGTCGGAGGCGTCGTCCTCGCGGTTCGCGCTGTCGAGCAGCGAATCCTCGAGTCCGTCGTCGTCGGCGCTCTGACGGTCGAGCGCGTGGTCGCGCTGCTTGTCCATCTCGTTCGCGAGACCCATGAGCACCGGCACCTGCGGGAGGAAGACGCTGGCAGCCTCCCCCCTCCTGCGCGCCCGCACGAAGCGGCCGATGGCCTGCGCGAAGAACAGCGGGGTCGATGAGGAGGTCGCGTAGACGCCGACCGCGAGGCGCGGCACGTCGACCCCCTCGGACACCATGCGCACCGCGACCATCCAGCGATCGTTGCTCTCGCTGAACTTCTCGATGCGCTCGGAGGCCGTGGCATCGTCCGACAGCACGATCGTGGGCTGCTGCCTCGTGATGCTGTGCAGGATCTTGGCATACGCCCTCGCCACGGTCTGATCGGTCGCCAGGACGAGTCCCCCGGCATCCGGGACGTGATGGCGGATCTCGGTGAGGCGTCGGTCTGCAGCGGAGAGCACCGCCGGCATCCACTCCCCCTCGGGATCGAGAGCCGTGCGCCACGCCTGCGAGGTGACGTCCTTCGTGTTGTCCTGACCGAGGTGCGTCTCGAGCTCGTCGCCCGTGGTGGTGCGCCACCGCATCTTGCCGGCGTACATGTGGAACAGCACCGGCCGCACGACGCCATCGGCCAGCGCGCGGCCGTAGCCGTAGTTGTAGTCGGTGCGGGAGATCCGGGCACCGGACTCGTCGGGGTGGTACTCGACGAACGGGATGGGGGCGGTGTCACTGCGGAAGGGCGTCCCGGAGAGCAGCAGTCGTCGCTTGGCCGGCCCGTAGGCGTCGCGGATCGCGTCGCCCCAGCTCAGGGCGTCACCGCCGTGGTGGACCTCGTCGAGGATCACGAGCGTCTTGGCGTCTTCGGTGAGGTGGCGGTGTACGGACGACTTCGCCGCGACCTGCGCGTACGTCACGACGGCGCCGTGGTAGTGCGACGCGGGTGCCCAATGGCTGTTGCGGAAGCGCGGGTCGAGACGGATGTGCACGCGCGCCGCGGCATCCGCCCATTGCGTCTTGAGGTGCTCGGTCGGCGCCACCACGATGATGCGGTTGACCTCGCCGGTGCGCATGAGCTCGACGGCCAGGGTGAGGGCGAACGTGGTCTTCCCTGCGCCGGGTGTGGCGGCGACGAGGAAGTCGCGCTGGTCCGCCTCGAAGTACTGCTCGAGCGCCTCCTGCTGCCAGGCGCGCAGCTTGTTGGCGGTACCCCAGGGGGCGCGCTGTGGGAAGGACGGAGAAAGCATCGAGTCAACGATAATCGCTGCCAAGGACACTCGGCACGACGGCACTGCACCCCGCGCGCGCCCTCCCTCTCGGCACGCCGGACGAGTAGAGTCGGTCACTGCGCCGCCGCGACCGATGGCGGCGCTCACCCCCGAAGGAGAGCTCGATGACCGATCAGGATTCGACTCGCACCCCGTACATCCCCAACGAGAGCGCGCACCCCTGGCGGCGCTTCGTGGCCATCGGCGACTCGTTCACGGAGGGCATCGGAGACCCCGATCCCGCAGCCCCCGGCGGGAACCGCGGGTGGGCGGACCGCGTGGCCGAGGTGCTCTCCCGGCAGGTCGACGACTTCGCGTACGCCAATCTCGCGGTGCGCGGAAAGCTCATCGCCCAGATCGTGGCGGACCAGATCGAACCGGCCGTGGCGCTGCGCCCCGACCTCGTGTCGATCTGCGCAGGCGGCAACGACGTGATCCGCCCCGGCACCGACCCCGACGCCATCGCGGTCCAGCTCGAGGACGCCGTCGCGCGTCTCGCGTCCACGGGCGCCGCTGTCCTGCTCTTCACGGGGATCGACACCGCCTTCACCCCGGTGTTCCGCCCGTTCCGCGGCAAGGTCGCCATCTACAACGAGAACGTGCGCGCGATCGCTGACCGCCACGACTGCATCGTGGCCGACCAGTGGGCGCTGAAGGTCGTCCAGGACATGCGCTTCTTCGACGACGACCGCCTCCATTACAACGCGCTCGGCCACCACGAAGTGGCCCGCATGGTCCTCCGCGCGCTCAACGTCCCGAACGACCTCGAGGCCATGCAGCCCGAGACGCTGCCGCTGCGCACCTGGCGCGAGGCCCGCGGCGAGGACTTCGGCTGGGCGAGGGAGCACCTCGTGCCCTGGGTCCTGCGCAGACTGCGGCACCAGTCGTC
Source organism: Actinomycetota bacterium (assembly GCA_037033365.1). Lineage (GTDB taxonomy): Bacteria > Actinomycetota > Actinomycetes > Actinomycetales > Microbacteriaceae > Microbacterium. Next base: position 20,626 of record JAZBLS010000002.1, read on the forward strand.
CGGCGACCACATCGCGGCCAAGCGTCCGGAGCCGGCTCCGATGGTGTTCCGCGAGCCCGACTGACGGTCGCGTCAGAGCGTCAGAGCGTCAGAGCGTCAGCGCGACCCGACCGCCCACAGGGCGACCGCCGCAGCCGACGCGACGTTCAACGAGTCGACGCCTCCCGACATCGGGATGGTGACAACCGTGTCCGCCTTCTCGAGCACGGTGCGCGAGAGCCCGTCGCCCTCTGAGCCCATGACGAGGGCCACGCGCTCCGGACGGTTCTCGACGTACGCGTCGAGCGTCACGGCGTCGTCGCGCAGCGCCAGTGCAGCGATGTCGAACCCGGCGTCGTGGAGGTCGGTGATGGCTGCATCCCAGTCGGTGATCCGGGTCCACGGCACTTGGAACACCGTCCCCATGCTCACGCGCACGCTGCGTCGATACAGCGGGTCCGCTCCCCCGGGCGATACGAGCACGGCATCCGCACCGAGACCGGCGGCCGCGCGGAACGCGGCGCCGACGTTGGTGTGGTCGCCGATGTTCTCGAGGATCAGCACGAGAGTCGCTCCCTCGACGACGTCGCGCACGCTCGGCAGCTCAGGGCGGTGCATCGAGGCGATGGTTCCGCGGTGCACGGCGAAACCCGTGACGGACTCCGCGACCTCGTCGGGCACGACGTACACCGGCACGTCGAGGTCGCCGACGATCGCCCGGATGTCGTCCACGCGGCGCTCCTGCACCAGGACGGAGCGAGGCCGGTGGCCCGCGGCAACCGCGCGGGCGATGACCTTCGTGGACTCGGCGATGTAGAGGCCTCCTGCCGGTTCCGTCACGGTCCGGAGAGCCGTATCGGTGAGTGCGCGGTAGTCGTCGAGTCGTCGATCGTCGGGGTCGGTCACAGGCAGCAGTTCCACGCGCCTCAGTCTGCCATCGCCTGCTTGACCTTCCGTCGCGGAACCGGGCGCCGCCCGCACGCCGTAGACTCGGAGCCGGAGGTCCTGTGTGAGCGCATCGAGTTCAGCCGAGCTATCGGCCACCGTCGCTCGTACCGCCGAACTCCTGCGGGGTCGCCGGATCGCCCTGCTCACGGGGGCGGGCATCTCCACCGACTCGGGCATCCCCGCATATCGCGGTGAGGGCGCTCGGACGCGTTCCGACCCCATGACGATCCAGCGCTACCTCGGCGATGAGGCCGCGCGGCGACGGTACTGGGTCGGCGGACACCTCGGCTGGCGCGCGTTCGCGCAGGCCGAGCCGAACCCCGGCCATCTCGCCCTCGCGGCGATGGAGGCGGCCGGTCGCGTGAGCGGCGTGATCACGCAGAACGTCGACGGCCTGCACCTGCGTGCTGGCAGCTCGCACGTGATCGAGGTGCACGGCACCATGCGCCGCGTGCTGTGCTTGCACTGCGGTCAGGTCTTCGACCGTCGCGACATCGCGGTGCAGATCGAGGAGCGCAATCCCTGGATCACGGTTCCCGAGAACGTGAAGCTCAATCCGGATGGAGACGTGCTCCCCGAGAGCACCGACGGATTCGTCGTGCCCGTCTGCACGGTGTGCCAGGGCATGCTCAAGCCGGACGTCGTGTTCTTCGGCGAATACGTGCCGCAGGACCGCTTCCGCGCCGCCGAATCCCTGCTGCGGGCGAGCGACGCGATGATCGTCGCCGGGTCGTCTCTCGTGGTCAACTCGGGCGTCCGTCTCGTGGAGCGCGCGCGCCGCCGCAGCATCCCCCTCGTCATCATCAACCGCGAGCCGACCCGCGCCGATGTCTGGGCCGATGTCACCATCGCCGCCGGCACGAGCGAGGTCCTCTCGTCCCTTCAGGAGCTCCTCGAATGACTCTGCTCACGCTCGTCCGCCACGGTCAGACCGATTGGAACCTCGCGCGCCGCATCCAGGGGTCCACCGACATCCCGCTGAACGAGACCGGCCGCGCCGATGCCCGGACGGCGGCCGACATCCTCTCCGACATCGAGCACCACACGATCTACGCGAGCCCGCTGAAGCGCGCGCGCGAGACGGCGCAGATCATCGCGAAGCAGCTCGGCCTCCCCGAGCCCGAGCTCGTACCCGACATCCGCGAACGCGAGTTCGGGGAGGGTGAGGGCATGCTCGTCGCCGAGTACCTCGAGCGCTACGGAGACTGGGTGTCTCCCGTGCCGGGTGGCGAGACGCTCGAGGGCGTCGCGGATCGTGCGCTGAGGGCACTCCACGAGATCGCGCGTGACGCCCGTCGACGCTCGGCCCCGGTCGCCGAGTCGGTCGTGGTCGTCACGCACGGCGGCGTCATCCGGTCGCTTATCGACCACGTGTCCGGCGGCACACTGCCCAGGGTCGGCGACGTGCTCGCGAACGGCTCCGTGCACAGGTTCGAGGCCTCACCGGGATCGCTGCGCCTGCTGGAGACGTCCGTCCTGGCCTGACCGGCGTCGGCTCCGTCAGGAGATCACTCCACGCGGGCGAGCACCGTGCGTGCGTGCCGGAGCACGGGCTCATCGACCATCCGACCGTCGAAGCGGAAGACTCCGCGCTCGGACTCGGCCGCGGCGAGCACGTCTCGCGCCCACTGCACGGTCGCCGGGTCCGGTGCGTACGCGGCGCGGATGATCGACACCTGGTCCGGGTGGATACAGGCGGTCGCCGAGAATCCGGATGCCGCAGCATCCGCCGCCTCGCTCTCGAGACCTGCCGAGTCGCCGAGGTCGATGTGCACGGCGTCGATCGCCGCCTTGCCTCGCGCGCCGGATTCGAGGAGCACCCGGGAGCGGGCATAGCGCGCGATGTCGCGGTAGCCACCGTCCGGCCTCCGACTCGAGGTGCCCCCGAGCGACGCCACGAGATCCTCGGCGCCCCACATCATCGCGACCACGCGCGGATGCGCGGCGATGCGGTCCGCCGCCTGGACGCCGCGCGCCGTCTCGCACAGGGCGATCACCGAGAACCGCTCGTCGAAGGCGTCCAGTGCCGTCGGGTCCTCGGTCTTCGCCACCATCACTGTGCGGAAGTCGGTCTGGGCGAGGGTGGCGAGATCCGAGATGAAGTCCGGCGACGTCGGCGCGTTCACACGGACGATCACGCGATCCGGATCCAGGTCCGCATCGATGAGGTTGCCGCGCGCGGCGGTCTTCGCCGTCGGCAGCACCGCGTCCTCGAGGTCGAGGATCACGGCATCCGCCTTCCGCAGCGCCCCGGCGAACCGCTCGGGACGATCGGCGGGGCAGAACAGGAGCGCGGGCCCGAGCGTGAAGCTCATGAGACGTTCCCCGCGGGCACGCAGTGCACGAGGACGGAGCGGGATGCCGTGGCGACCACCGTCTCGTCCTGGTTGCGGCCGGTGTGGGCGATCGTCACGATTCCCTGACCGGGACGAGAGGAGGACAGCCGCTTCGCCGTGACCACGCTCTCGGTGTAGAGCGTGTCGCCGGCGAAGAGCGGATGCGGGAAGGCGACCTCGCCGACCCCGAGCTGCGCCACGAGGGTGCCCTGGGTCAGCTGTGCGACGGAGGCGCCGACCATGGTCGACAGCGTCCACATCGAGTTCATCAGTCGGGTGCCGAACGGCTCCTGGGCGTCCGCGAACGCGGCGTCCAGGTGCAGCGCCTGCGTGTTCATCGTGAGCGTGGTGAAGAGGACGTTGTCCGCCTCTGTCGCCGTGCGCCCCGGCCGGTGCAGATAGCGGGCGCCCTCTTCGAGCTCCTCGAAGTACAGGCCCCGCTGGATGATGTCGCGAACGGTCATCCTGTCACGCTACCCGGCGAGTCCGAGCGCCCTGGCGATCACGAGCAGCTGCACCTCGGTCGTCCCCTCGCCGATCTCGAGGATCTTCGAGTCGCGGTAGTGGCGTGCGACCGGGAACTCGTTCATGAAGCCGTTGCCTCCGAAGATCTGCGTCGCGTCCCTGGCGTTGTCCATCGCGGCCTCACCCGCCACGAGCTTCGCGATCGCCGCCTGCTCGGCGAAGGGCTTCCCGGCATCGCGCAGACGTGCGGCGTGGTGCCAGGCGAGACGCGCGGTGTGCACGCGCGCACGCATGCGCGCCAGGGTGAACTGCGCGTTCTGCCGGGTGCTGAGGGCGCTACCGAAGATCGTGCGGCTCTTCGCGTAGTCCACGGCGGCCTCCAGGCACCCCTCTGCGGCTCCCGTCGACAGGGCGGCGATAGCGATGCGGCCCTCGTCGAGGATGCTGAGGAAGCTGCGAAAGCCGCTCCCCCGCTCGCCGAGCAGGTTCTCCTGCGGCACTCGCGCGCCGACGAAGGTCAGCGGATGCGTGTCCGACGCGTTCCACCCCACCTTGTCGTACGGTGCCTCGACCGTGAACCCGGGCGTCCCGTTCGGGACGATGATCGTCGAGATCTCCTTGCGGCCGTTCTCGCTGCCCGTGACGGCCGTCACGGTCACGAAGCGGGTGATGGGCGTTCCGGAGTTCGTGATGAACTGCTTCGATCCGTCGATCACCCAGTCGTCGCCCTCCAGACGAGCCGTGGTCCGCGTGGCTCCTGCATCGCTCCCCGCTTCGGGCTCGGTGAGTCCGAAGCCCGCGAGTGCACGCCCCGCGAGCAGGTCAGGGAGGAGCTCCTGCTTCTGCGCTTCGGTCCCGAAGCGGAAGATCGGCATGGCACCGAGGCTCACGCCGGCCTCGAGGGTGATCGCGATGGACTGGTCGACGCGGCCGAGCGCCTCGATCGCGATGCCGAGCGCCATGTAGTCGCCGCCCTGGCCGCCGTACTCCTCGGGGAACGGCAGCCCGAAGAGGCCCAGCTCGCCCATCTGCGCCACGACCTCCATCGACAGCGTGTGGGTGCGGTCGGCCTCGTAGGACTGAGGGGCGACCACGCTCTCGGCGAAGTCTCGGACCATCGCCGCGAGCTCGCGCTCCTCCTCCGTCAGCTGGTCGGTCATGACTCCTCCTTCGTGGTCATGCGGGCGACGGGTTGGTCGCGCCGCACCTGATCGCCCACTGCGACCAGGAGATGCACCGTGCCGTCGTACGGCGCGAGCACCGGATGCTCCATCTTCATCGCCTCGATCGAGACGATCGGGGTTCCCGCGAGAACGTGCTGCCCGTTCTCGACGTGGACGGCGACGACGCTCCCGGGCATGGGAGCGCGACCCTCGGGCCCGCTCGCGGCGTCTCCCGCCGATCGCTGTGCCGCGGTCAGGAGAGTCCGCGCGCGCCGGTCGAGGACCTCGAGTCGCAGGGATCGGCCGTCGTCGGCCACCCAGATCGACCCGTCGTCCGCGACCTCCGCCACGACCTCCGACGGGCTGCCTTCGCGGGCGCTGGCGCTCGCGCCGTCGACCGTGAAGATGCTCCCGTCATCGGTGCGGAAGGCGATCTCCCGACGCGACGTATCCGACAGCGCAGCCCAGACGGCACCGGCGCGCGTCACGAGACGATCGTTCGTCGGCGGCGTAGCGATTGCCGCGACCTGACGCGCGGTGGCCGCGAGCATGTGCGGCGGCGGCGGCGCGGGGGCGAACGGCAACAGGGTCTCGATGAGTCCGGTGTCGAGATCGCCCTCCTGTACCCGGGCGTCCTGGCAGAGCGCACGGAGGAAGGCGATGTTGGTGTCGACGCCCAGCACGGCCGTGCGCGACAGCGCCGCGTCGAGACGGCGCAGCGCGGTGGCACGGTCGTCCGCGACGGCGATGATCTTCGCGATCATGGGGTCGTAGTACGCCGTGACCTCGGAGCCGGTCTCGACCGCCGCGTCGACGCGCACGCCGTCCGGGATGTCGAACAGAAGCACCCGGCCTGTCGACGGCAGGAAGCCGCGTTCGGGCGACTCGGCGTAGATCCGCGCCTCGACAGCGTGCCCCCGCACACCCGGGGGCGGGCCGAGCGGAAGGCCCGCGGCCACCTGAAGCTGCATCTCCACGAGGTCGAGCCCCGTGACCTCCTCGGTCACGGGGTGCTCGACCTGGAGTCGGGTGTTCATCTCGATGAAGTGGACCTCGTCGGGCGCGTCCGCGTCGATGAGGAACTCCACGGTTCCCGCCCCGACGTAGGCCACACTCTGCGCGGCCTGGACGGCAGCGTCCAGCAGCTTCGCTCTCGTGTCCTCCGGGATGCCGGCGGAGGGCGCCTCCTCGATGACCTTCTGATGACGCCGCTGCAGCGTGCACTCGCGCTCGCCGAGGGCGATGACGGTGCCGTTCCTGTCGCCGAACACCTGCACCTCGATGTGGCGGGGTCGCGCGATCAACCGTTCCAGGACGAGCGCATCGTCCCCGAAGGAAGAGATCGCGACACGACGCGCCGATGCCAGGGCCGAGCTGAGCGCCGATGCGTCTCGCACGACCTCCATGCCTTTGCCGCCGCCTCCTGCGCTCGGCTTCACCAGCAGCGGGAAGCCCACAATCTCGGCCTCCTCGGCGATCTCGGCATCCGAGAGCCCACGCGCGTCGAACCCGGGGACGACCGGGACGCCGGAGCGGACCACGTGGTCGCGGGCCTTGGCCTTGTCCCCCATGATCTGCAGCGCCTCGACGGACGGCCCGATGAAGACGATTCCGCTCTCGATGCAGGCCTCGGCCAGCCCGACGCTCTCGGACAGGAATCCGTATCCGGGGTGGATCGCGCTCGCGCCTGTGCGGCGGGCGGCGTCGATGATCGCGTCGATGTCGAGGTAGGACTCGGCGGCCGGCGCGGGGCCGATGCGCACGGCCTCGTCGGCCTCTCGGATGTGGGGTGCATCGGCATCCGCGTCGCTGTGAACGGCGATGCTGCGGATGCCCAGTCGTCGCAAGGTGCGGATGATGCGCCGCGCGATCTCGCCGCGATTGGCGACGAGCACGGAGTCGAACAGACGCGCAGGGGCTGGTTCGGTCATGGCGCTCACATCCGGAAGAGGCCGAAGCGGGGCTCGGGCAGCGGGGTTCGGGAGACGACGTCGAGTGCGAGACCGAGCAGGTCTCGCGTCCGGGCCGGGTCGATGATGCCGTCGTCCCAGAGCCGCGCGGTCGCGTAATAGGGCTCGCCCTGGTCCTCGTACTGCGCGCGGATCGGCGCCTCGAACTCGGCTCTCTCCTCGGGAGTCCAGCTCTCCCCGCGGGCGTCGAGCTGGTCCTCCCTCACGGTCGCGAGCACGGATGCAGCCTGGGGGCCGCCCATGACCGAGATCCGGCTCGCGGGCCAGGTCCAGAGGAAGCGCGGCGAGTAGGCGCGGCCGCACATCGAGTAGTTGCCCGCGCCGAAGGATCCGCCGACGATGACCGTGAGCTTGGGGACGCGCGTGCTCGCGACGGCGGTGACCATCTTCGCCCCGTCCTTCGCGATGCCGCCGGCCTCGGCATCCGAACCGACCATGAAGCCCGTGATGTTCTGCAGGAAGAGCAGGGGGATGCCGCGTTGGTCGCACAGCTCGATGAAGTGCGCGCCCTTGAGCGCAGATTCGCCGAACAGCACACCGTTGTTCGCGATGATGCCCACGGGGTGACCGTGGAGGCGCGCGAACGCGGTCACGAGCGTCGTGCCGTACTCCGCCTTGAACTCGCGCACGCTGTCGCCGTCCACGAGTCGGGCGATGACCTCGCGCACGTCGTACGAGGCGTTCACGTCGACCGGCACGACGTCGTAGAGCGATCCGGTCTCGCTCGGAGGGCGCGTGGGCTGCACCTCCCAGGCGGGCGCGGCCGGGGTCGGCAGGGTCGCGACGATGTCGCGGAGGATCTCCAGCGCGTGCTCGTCGTTCTCCGCCAGGTGGTCGACGACGCCGCTGCGGCGGGCGTGCAGCTCGCCGCCGCCGAGCTCCTCGGCCGAGACGACCTCGCCGATCGCGGCCTTCACGAGAGGGGGCCCGCCGAGGAAGATCGTGCCCTGTCCGCGGACGATCACGGTCTCGTCGCTCATGGCGGGAACGTACGCACCGCCCGCGGTGCAGGAGCCGAGGACGGCAGCCAGCTGCGGTATCCCCTCAGCGGACATCCGCGCCTGGTTGAAGAAGATGCGCCCGAAATGCTCGCGGTCGGGGAACACCTCGTCCTGTTTGGGGAGGAACGCACCACCCGAGTCGACGAGGTAGAGGCAGGGAAGTCGGTTCTCTCGCGCGATCTCCTGAGCGCGCAGATGCTTCTTCACGGTGAGAGGGAAGTACGTGCCGCCCTTCACTGTCGCGTCGTTGCAGACGACCATGACGTGCCGCCCGTGCACGAGGCCGATGCCTGCGATGACCCCGGCGGCCGGAGCCTCTCCCCCGTACAGGCCGTCCGCCGCGAGGGGCGCGACCTCGACGAACGGGCTGCCCTCGTCGAGGAGACGCGTGACGCGGTCGCGCGGCAGCAGCTTCCCGCGGCTGAGGTGCCGCTCACGGGACGCCTCGGGGCCGCCCCGTGCGGCCACGGCCAGCCGATCGCGCAGCTCGTTCGCCAGAGACTCCTGGGTAGCGGGCATCGTGAAGTCCTCCTCGACCCACGTCGCGCCGGCCATTCGCTCTGGCGCGTTCCATGCTGTTCCGGTTAGTGTTCACTAACCCGTTGCATCAGGTTAGCGAGGATTAACTGAGATGACAAGCCCCGGCACAGCCCGAGACCGAGCCAAGGCAGAGCGCTCCGACGCGATCCTCCGCGAGGCGGCTCGCCTCTTCGCCGAGAGCGGGTACAACGGCGTCAGCCTCGAGGACATCGGCGCCGCTGTCGGCGTCTCCGGACCGGCTGTGTACCGCCATTTCGCGGGCAAGCAGGCTCTCCTGGGAGCCGTCCTCGTCAAGGTGAGCGAGGATCTGGTGGCCGGTGGCGAGGATGTGGCCGCGCGGATCGACGACGACGGCGGCCGCATGCGCGCACTCGTCACATTCCACGTCGAGTTCGCGCTCGGCCACGCCGACGTGATCCGGGTGCACGACCGCGACGTCGCCCACCTGTCGGCCGACGACCACGCCGAGGTGCGTCGCCTGCAGCGCGCATACATCGAGCTGTGGATCCGGACACTCGCTCCCCTCCTCGACGCCGACGCCGAAGAGCTGCGTCTGCGCGTGCAGGCGTGCTTCGGGCTCATCAACTCGACGCCGCACAGCACCAGGGCCGCGGCCCGGCACCGCTCCGCCACCGCGACAGTGCTCGTCGCGATGGCGGATTCCGCGCTGCGCGCGGCTATCTGAGGAGCATCGCCCGGCCCGGCTCTTCGAGCACCCCCGCGACGTCCGTCAGGAATCGCGCGCCCTCCGCACCGTCGACGAGGCGGTGGTCGAACGAGAGGCTCAGGGTCATGACGTCGCGCAGCGCGATCTCGCCCCGGTGCTCCCATGGCTGACGCCGCACCGCTCCGACCGCGAGGATCCCGGACTGTCCCGGCGGGAGGATCGGCGTCCCCGCATCGACGCCGAAGACGCCGATGTTGGAGATGGAGAAGGTTCCTCCGGCGAGCTCGGCAGGAGACGTCCGGCCGGAGCGCGCGGTCGACGCGAGGGCGGAGATGGCATCAGCCAGTTCTACGAGGCTGAGGCTCTCGGCATCCCGGATGTTCGGGACGATCAGGCCGCGGTCGGTCGCCGCGGCGATCCCGAGATCCACGTAGCCGTACTGAACGATCTCGCCGGACGCGGCATCCCATCGCGAATTCAATCCGGGCGTCTGCCCCAGTGCGAGGCAGACCGCCTTCGCGACGACGGCGAGCGGTCCGATCCGGTGGTCCGCCAGGCGGCGGTCCGCACGGAAGCCGGCGATCAGCTCCGTGGTCGCCGTCACGTCGACGGTGTGGAAGACCGTGACGTGCGGAGCGGTGAACGCGCTCTCGACCATCGCCGCGGCCGTGTGCTTGCGCACGCCCCTGATCGGGATGCGCACCTCTCGTCGCCCCTCGACGGGAAGGCCCGAGAACGCCGAGACCCCCTCGCGCTCGCGATCCTCTGCGGAGTGGTCGGGGCCGTCGGCGAAGGCATCGATGTCGGCGCGCGTGATAACGCGGTCACCGACCGCCGCCGCCACCAGTTCCAGGTCGACGTGACGTCTCTTGGCATAGGCGCGGACGGGCGGCGTCGACCGCGGACGTTCGACGACGACCTCCGTCATAGCCGTCGGCTTCGCGTCGTGCGGAGCGGCCTCGAGCACCGCGGTGTCGACGGCGTTCGAGGCGGCGGCGGCTCTTCGTGCACGTCGGGCTGGTCGTCCGGATGCCGTCGGTGCGGCGCCGTACCCCACCAGGTTCGGCTGGGCCGCTTCGGACGCTGGCGCCGCCGCGGCCGCGGGCTCGTCGGCTCCCGCGACGTCGAACTCGATCAACGCGGCGCCGACCGCGACCGTCTCCCCCGCCTCGGCATGCAGCGCGGACACCGTGCCCTCGTACGGCGAAGGGAGCTCGACCACCGCTTTCGCCGTCTCGACCTCGGCGAGGGTCTGGTTGAGCGCGACCTCGTCCCCGGGGGCGACGAGCCACTGCACCACCTCGGCCTCGGTCAGTCCTTCACCCAGGTCGGGCAGGCGGAACTCGGCGATCATGCGTCGGCTCCCGTCAGGCTGTTCGGTCGGTCGAGGACGCGATCCACGGCATCCAGCAGTCGATCGAGGTCGGGCAGGTGGTACTTCTCCAGCTTCGCCGGCGGGTAGGGCACATCGTGCCCCGTCACGCGCAGCGGCGCGGACTCCAGGTACTCGAAGCATCGCTCCGTGATGCTCGCGATGACCTCGGCCGCGACGCCCGCCTCGCGCGAGGCCTCGTGCGCGACGACGACGCGTCCGGTCTTGCGGACGGACGCGGCGACCGAGTCGTAGTCCACCGGAGACAGCGAGCGCAGGTCGATGACCTCGAGCGAGATCCCATCGTCCTCCGCAGCCTCGGCGGCCTGAAGAGCTGTCGTCACAATCGCGCCGTAGGTGATGAGGGTCGCATCCGTCCCGGTTCGGACGACACGCGCCAACCCCATCGGTGCGGCATCCGCCAGCGGCGACTCGAAGTCGACCTCGCCCTTGTGATGGTAGAGCCGCTTCGGCTCGAAGAAGATCACGGGATCGTCGCTCGCGATCGCCTGCTGCAGGCTGCGATACGCGTCCTCCGGATTCGAGACGGCGATCACGCGGAGACCCGCCGTGTGCACGAAGTAGGCCTCGGGGGACTCGGAGTGGTGCTCGGCCGCGCCGATGCCGCCCGCCCAGGGGATGCGGATCGTGATCGGCATCTTCACCCGGCCCTGAGTGCGGTAGTGCAGCTTGGCGACCTGCGCCACGATCTGATCGAACGCCGGATAGACGAATCCGTCGAACTGGATCTCGACGACCGGTCGGTACCCGCGGAACGCGAGGCCGACCGCCATCCCGACGATCCCGGACTCGGCCAGAGGCGTGTCGATGACCCGCGTCGCCCCGAACTCGTCGAGAAGACCGTCGGTGATTCGGAAGACCCCGCCGAGCTTCCCGATGTCCTCCCCGAGGAGGACGACGCGGTCGTCGTCGCGCATGGCCTGCCGGAGCCCTGCCGTGAGGGCCCTGCCGAGCGTGAGTTCGGACATGGTCAGTCCTGCCCTTCGAAGGATGCGAGGTACGCGGCGTACTCGTCGCGCTGCCTGCTCAACCCCGAGTGAGGCTCGGCGTAGACGCCGTCGAACACCGCGAGCGGCGGGCGGGTCACCATCCCGAGGCACTGTGCGCGCATCTCCCTCGCGATCGCGTCGGCCGCAGTGCGGGTCTCGTCGAGGTGCTCCTCGGTCAGTTCGCCCTGGTCACGCAGGTACGTCTCGAGACGGGCGATCGGGTCACGGCGGCGCCAGGATTCGAGCTCTTCCTCGTCGCGGTAGCGGGTGGGGTCGTCGGCGGTCGTGTGCGGACCCATCCGGTACGTCACGGCCTCGATGTAGGCGGGACCCTTGCCCGAGCGCGCGTGATCGAGCGCCCAGCGCATCGCCGCCATGCAGGCGAGCACGTCGTTGCCGTCGACGCGGAGGCTCGGGATGCCGAAGCCGGGTGCGCGGCCGGCGATCGGGTACTGCGACTGCACCGACACGGGTTCCGAGATCGCCCAGTGGTTGTTCTGACACACGAACACGACGGGCGCCTGATACGACGCCGCGAAGATCATGGCCTCGTTGACGTCGCCCTGGCTCGTCGCACCGTCACCGAAGTACGTCACAGCGACCTCGTCGGTGCCCTCATGACGGATGCCGAGTGCGTAGCCGACCGCATGGAGGGTCTGCGCGCCGATGATGATCTGCAGGGGCGCGACCTTGAGAGCTGCCGGGTCATGGCCCGCGCCCTCCTCGCCGCGCCACATCCGCACGAAGTCCGCCGGCGCCGCGCCTCGTGCGTAGATCACGCCCGTCTCGCGGTAGCTGGGGAAGACCTGGTCCTGATCCGCGAGAGCACGTGCCGTCCCGATCTGCGTGGCCTCCTGGCCCTGGCACGGCGCCCAGAGACCGAGCTGGCCCTGCCGCTGGAGCGCGACCCCTTCCGCGTCGATTCGGCGGAGGACGACCATGTCGCGGTGAAGGGCGCGCAGCTGCGCGGCATCGATGTCGGCGATGAACGGATCGAGGAGCGCGTGGGGAACGCGGGTGCCGTCCGGGGTCAGGATCCGCTCGGACAGCTCGAGATCCTGAGCTGCGTCGGCGATCGGTGTGATCTGCGGTGACATCATCGTCCTCCTCGTTCGTGGCCGCCTTCGTGGGGCGATGCACGCGGGTGCCGGCGTCGTCGCCGGCACTTCCTCGAGGGTACGTCCGCTCATCACGACGCTCAAGCAATGACGATCCGCTTGAGCATGTTGCCCAATCCACGGGTTCCGCGCCCTGCTACTGTTTGGCACTATGGCCGGACTTGACCGCATCGATCTGGAGCTTCTCGCCGCCCTCGCCGACGACCCCCGGGTGACGATCGTCGCCCTGGCCGAGGCGCTCGGGCTGTCGCGCAACACCATCCAGGCTCGGATGACGAGACTCGAGCAGACCGGGATCTTCCAGTCGTACGAGCGGTCCTTCTCGACCGACGTCCTGGGATTCCCGCTTCAGGCGTTCGTCAGCATCGGGGTCAGACAGACGGAGCTGCCGCGCATCATCAACGAGCTCGCGCGCATCCCCGAGGTGGTGCAGGCGCACGGGCTGAGCGGATCGATCGACCTGCTGGCCCGGGTCGCCTGCCGAGATGCGCGGCACCTGTTCGACACGGACGCGCGCATCCTGTCGATCGACGGCGTCGAGCGCACCGAGACCTCCCTCGCGATGGGTGAGGTGATCCCGTTCCGCGTCGCCGGCCTCATCGGCCTCGCGCGACGGGAATCCTGAGGAACCGACGGATCGCCGCGGCCGCCTCGGCGGGCGTCTCGTAGTGGATGAGGTGCCCGACGTGGGCGATCTCGACGAGTGACCCGTCAGCGAAGCGCGTGACGAGCTCTCGTTCCACCTCGATGGGCGTGATGTCGTCGCGCTGAGCCGCGATCAGGAGAGTCGGCGTGTCGATCCCCTCGGCGAACTCGCTCACGTCGTGGGAGACGCTCGCGACGAAGGCGTCGCGGAGCACGTCGCGATCGGCGAAGCGCGAGAAGTACGTGTCGTGCTGATCGTGGATGAAACGACGGAGCTCGCGATCGGATGTCTTCGCCATGGTGATGCTCATGACGCGGACGATGAGGCCGTTACGGAGCAGGGCTGTGCCCCATCGCTCCGGGAGCTTCGCGCCGAGCGCGTAGTAGAGGACCGCGAGGCGCGTCATGATGCCCTTCGGCCCCTCGAGCGCCGGCGCACCGATCGGATTGACCAGGATCAGTCGCGGCGTCTCGAGACCGGCGGCGACCGCAGCAGACGTGATGATCGAGCCGAAGGAATGCCCGAGGATGACGGCTCCGGGCGCGACGGCGGCGGTGAACTCGCGCAGCCAGGCCACGTACTCGTCGAGATCGTGTGTGCGTCCGGGCAGGGTGCCGCTCTCGCCGAATCCGGGCAGGTCGGGTGCGATCACCCGCGCCTCGGGGAGGAAGGCCAGGACCGACTCCAGGCCGTGGTGGTCTCCGCGGAACCCGTGCACGGCGATGATCGTCGTCTCCGCATCCGACGGCCCGTACTCCCAGTACGCCGTGACACCGCTCCGCACCGTCACCGCGTGCCGCGAGACCGGGAGGCGGCGAAGGCGATCAGCGTACGGCGAGGGGACGGTCATCCTCCGATTCTACGTTCGTCGAGTGGACCATCCCCGTGCGCCTCCGCGGCGATGTCGGCGGTGGGCTCTAGCGTGAGCACATGCCGCAGGACGTCCCGCTCCCCCACTGGGTGACGCGCGTGGGCGTGTTCGACCTCGAGACGACGGGCGTCGACGTGGAGCACGATCGGATCGTCACGGCGCACGTCGGGCTGCTCGACGCCGATGGTCTCGAGATCGCCTCGAAGGACTGGCTCGCCGATCCCGGGGTGCCGATCCCCGAAGGAGCGATCGCGGTGCACGGCGTGACGAACGAGCACGCCAGAGGGTTCGGCCGGCCGGCGCGGCAGGTGGTGTCCGAGGTGACCGCCGCACTCCGTTCGCTGCTGTCGCAGGGCGTCCCTGTCGTGGCCTACAACGCCTCTTACGACTTCTCGCTCCTGGCCCACGAAGCACGGCGGCATGGGGTCGAGCCGCTGCGGGATCCGTCGCCGATCATCGATCCGCACGTGATCGACAAGGCCTACGACAGATACCGCCCCGGCAAGCGCACCCTGCAGGTCGTCGCCGCCCTGTACGCCGTGAGCCTGGAGGACGCACACGAGGCGGCCGCGGATGCCGTCGCGGCAGGGCGGGTGGCGCAGGCGCTCGCCCGTCAGTTCGCGCTCCCCGCCACCCTCGACGAGTTGCATACGCGTCAGATCGGCTGGGCGCGCTCGCAGGCAGCGAGCCTCACGGAGTACTTCATCCGCATCGGTCGGCTCGAACCCGAACAGGAGCTCGACGGCTCCTGGCCGGTCCGACCGGCGCGATCTCGGGAGACAATGTAAGAGCTATGCAGTTCCACACCCGAGACATCGCCCGCGTCGAGAGCACCTGGAAGCAGTACGTCCCCTCGGCCGTGCTCCACGACGTCGACCCCGAGCGCTTCTTCTTCGACTGGCACTCCGACGACCTCAAGAGCGCGAGCCTCGTGCGCTACGACCTCGCCGCACAGGTCCGTTCGACCGCCGAGCCAGACGACCAGTTCCTCGTCTGCAAGGTCGACGGCCCCGACGCACGGGTGTGGTCGGATCACCGCAGCCTCGACGCACGCCGACCGTGGCTCTCGGACGGCACCCGGGTGCATGCGAAGTGGGATCGGGGTGCGCGGGTCACCGCGCTGGTGTTTCCCCGCGATGCGCTTCAGCAGTTCGCCCGACGAGTGAGCGGCGACGACAGGCTCGTGCTTCGCGTCGCTGATCTCTCGCCGCGCAGCGCCGAGACGGCGCAGGCGTGGGATCGGATGTTCTCGTACCTCGAGAGCGCGGTCTCCGATCTCGACGACGACGCCGTGGTGCTCCGCGCGGAGCTCGCGAGGCACGCGGCGGCGGTCACGTTGGCCAGTTTCGACACCACCTTCGCCGCCGTGCAACGTCGCCCGGCCCAGACCGCACCGGCGCCGAACACCGTTCGGCGGGCCATGACCTTCATCGACGAGAACGCCCATCGACCGATCACGGTCGACGACATCGCCTCTGCCGTGCACATCTCGACGCGCGGACTGCAGTACGCGTTCCGCCGCGCTCTGGACATGTCGCCAGCCGAGGCCCTGAGGACGGCCCGTCTCGAGGGAGCACACCGCGATCTGGTCTCGGGTGCGCCGATCACGATCGCTGCCGTGGCCCGGCGGTGGGGATTCTCTCATCCGTCCCGCTTCGCTGCGGCCTATCGAGACGCATACGGGGTCCTCCCGTCGGAGACGGCCGCGAAGCACCGCCGATGACAGAATGCGAACAAGCTGTTCGTCTCGTCCGCGCGTCCTGACGGCGAGTAGCAGAGCTTCAGTCAGCGCCGCATAGAGTCCGATTCATGGGTTCCCTGTACTACGGCGCGTCCGAGCCGATCCAGATCGAAGACCGCGCCCTGGCGCACCTGAAGGTCGTCGTGGCGACGAAGCTGCGGCGCAATGAGAGCTTCACGCTGTCGTGGAAGCACCCCGAGGGGCAGGCCCAGGGGCGCACGACCATCTGGCTGCACCCCTCGATCCCCCTGCGATTCGTCTTCCAGGACGCTGAGAACCCTGACCTCAGCCGACGCTGGATCGAGGACCTCGCACATTCCGCCAACTCGAGCGGGGGGATCACCCTCGTCGAGGAGCACCTGGAACCGCTGGAGCCCCTCGACGAGTGATCGGTCGACTCAGACGATCTCGTCGTCGACGACCCGGCCACGCCGGGCGCGTCGGCTGACGAGAAGAATGAGACCGATCACGAAGGCCACGACGCCGGCTGCCATGAGGATGTAGCCGACCATGTCGAGGTTGATCCAGTCGAGCTGGATGTTCAGAGCGAACACGAGGATCGCTCCGATGACGAAGAGTACGACTCCGGTTCCGATGGTCATGACGCCTCCTGAGGGCTCGGGATGTGCTTGCCAGGAGCATGCCAGAATTCTGCGCATGACCGAAAGGGCTTGACACGGTCCATCGCGCTCAGCGCATGACAGGGGAAGTAGAGCGGGAGTAGGGCGGGCGGGACTTGAACCCGCGATCGTTGGGTTATGAGCCCACTGCCTTAACCAGCTTGGCCACCGCCCCGCGACGACAAGCCTATCGGTCGCGACCGATCAGATCGGTCTCGCCGCGGCGTGCGACTCCCGGTGCGCCAGATAGATGTCGGCATTCGCGATCAGGTCGGCACGCTCGTCGTCGGTGAGCGCTCTACGAACCTTCGCGGGAACACCCGCCACGAGCGAGCCGGCGGGCACCTCCGCTCCTCCGAGCACGACGGCACCACCGGCGACGAGGCATCCGGCGCCGATGACGGCCCCACTCAGCACGACGGCTCCCATGCCGATGAGCGATCCGTCTCCGATCGTGCACCCGTGGACCACCGCATTGTGGCCGATCGACACTTTCGCTCCGATGATGACGGGATGCGCCTCATCGACGTGGATCGAGACGTTGTCCTGCACGTTGCTGTCGCGGCCGATCATGATGGCGGCCGAATCGGCTCGAAGGACGGCGTTGTACCAGATGCTCGTCCCCTCCTCCAGCGAGACATCGCCGATGATGCGCGCCCCCTCGGCTATGAACGCGTCGCCGGCTATCGACGGGGTCTTGCCTCGGAGGGCGAGGACGGAGGCTCCTGCTGCGACGGTCATAAGGCGAGACTATCCTTCCGGCCCCGGATTTCCGCGTGATTCCGGGCCACTAAGCCGAGCCTTTGCTTGCTTGCGGAATGATTTCAGACGAGTAGCGTTGTCATCATCAGGCACGCAGAGACCACTCCGGAGGAGTCACAATGAGCAAGGTACAGACCGTTTCCACCACCGCCAGCGACCCGACCGTGGCCGCCGCAGCGTCTCAGTTCCTCTCTCCCGTCGTGCTCGGACTCCAGGCCCTGACGATCGACGGCAAGCAGGCGCACTGGCATGTCCGCGGCGCCAACTTCGTCGGAGTTCACGAACTCCTCGACACGATCGTCGCGCACGCCGGCGACTTCGCCGACACGGCCGCGGAGCGGATCGTCGCCCTCGGTCTCCCGATCGATGCTCGCACCAGCGCCGTCGCCGCCAAGGGTGGCGCGACGTCGGTTCCGGCCGGCTTCACCCAGTCAGACGAGCTCGTGCGCGCCGTCATCTCCGACATCGACGCGATCCTCGTCGATGTGAAGGCCGCGATCGACGGACTCGACGAGGTCGACCTCACGAGCCAGGACGTCGCTATCGAGATCATGCGCGGACTCGAGAAGGACCGCTGGTTCCTCGTGTCGCACATCGCCGCCTGAGCATCGTCACCACGAAGGGCACCGGGTCCTCCCGGTGCCCTTCGTCGTATCCCGACAGCGCTCGTGTCACGCGAGGTGCGTGACGGCCCCTCCGAGAAGCGTCGCGAGAACCGGCATCCGGCGCAGCCTCCCGCCGTCCGCCGTGCGAGGGTCGTGACCAACCAGGGCGATGTCCGCCGGCGACCCGGGGCGCAGGGATGTGCGGACGCTCGCCTCCAGTGCCTCATCGATCGTCAGGCGCTCCTCGGGATGCCACGGTTCGCGGTCGTCATCGGTTCGGGCGACGGCCGCCGCGATCGCCTGCCAGGGATCGAGCGGCGCCACGGGAGCATCCGATCCCAGCCGCAGCGTGATGCCGGCATCTCTGAGCGCGCCGAGGGGATAGCCGATCGACGTCTGCTCCGCCCAGAAGCGTCCGACCATATCGCGGTCATCCAGGGCGTGCTGCGGCTGGACGCTCGCGATGATGCCGAGACGACCGAAACGGGCGAGGTCGCTGTGGCGCACCAGCTGGGCATGCTCGATGGTCCCTGTCGCTCCGGACACCGTGAAGGCGTCCAGTGCGGCGGTGACCGCTCTGTCGCCGATGGCATGCACCGCGGCGGCGAGTCCGGCTCCCGTCGCAGTCGTGAGCAGGTCGGCGAGGTCCGCCGGAGCCACCGTCAGGACGCCGAAGTCGTCCGGATCGTCCGGGTAGGCATGCGAGCACGCCGCGGTGCGCGTTCCCAGAGAGCCGTCGCTGATGACCTTGAGTGACCCGACGCGGATGAAGCCGCGTCCCGAAGCGTCGGGGCTGTCGAGCAGCTCTCCGGTGCGCAGTCCCGCGGCGATAGCCCGGTCGAGGTCGAACGGGTAGACCGCGAACTCGACACGATGCGACGCGAAGCCCGACGCCGCGCGTCGTGCCCACGCGTCCGCGTTCCAGGCCATGTCGAAGTCCACCACTCCGGTGACACCGCGGGCTGCCGCGGCGCGTCCCGCAGCGAGCACGGCAGCATCGCCGCGCTGGGGATCGACCGCGTTCAGACGGCGGGAGATCTCGAAGGCGTCCTCTTCCCGCAGCATGCCGTCGTCGCTGCGGAACCCCTCGCGCGCCAGCGCGGCCGAGTTCAACCAGGTGCTGTGCACGTCCGCGTTGATGAGGTACGTCGGGATCACACCGGTGACGCGGTCCAGCGTCTCGAGCGAGGGCATGTACGCCCACAGCGCGTCGCGGAAGCCCGCGCCCACGCGGCGTCCGTCCGGCAGTGTCGGCGCGGTCGCCATGAGTGCGGCAGCGTCCACGGCGGAGCGGGCACCCTCCAGCGGAACGCGCTCGGAGGCCAGGGCCCACTGCACGGTGTGGACGTGGTTGTCCCAGAGGCCGGGGACCGCCCAGGATCCGCCTCCGTCCAGCACCTCCCCCCGCGGGGGCAGGGCACGTGCGGGGGCGATGTCGACGATCCGGCCACCGTCGAGGAAGAGGTCGACGGGTTCGTCGTCCATCAGGAACTCGCGCCCAGGCCCGGCGATGCGCACACCGGTGACCGTGCCGACCTCCGACCCCTCGACCGTCATCGGGTGGCCGCCCGCCGCGAGTCCTGGGCGCGGCGCATCTCACTCGCGAGCTCGGGCTGCGCATACGGGCCGTCGCCCTCGAGGTGCGCGATCACGGCGTCGATCGTCTCCGGCGTCTTGTTCTGGCTGAGCTTGCGCTTCGCGACGACGCGGGTGGGAGTGAGCCGGAAGCCGACGGTGCCCGCTGCCAGGCGCGTCACGAACGCAGGGTCGTTGGGCCGCTTCCACATGCGCCGAGGATCCGGCATCCGCCCTTCGAAGCGATCCACGAGCCTATCCAGGACCGCGAGGTTCTCCTCGTCGCTGAGGATCTCGGGGATGCCGGAGAGATGCACCGCGGTGTAGTTCCACGTGGGCACCGCCTGCACATCGCCGTACCAACCCGGTGAGATGTAGCCGTGCGGCCCCTGGAAGACGACCAGGAGCTCGCGCTCCCCCATCCCGTGGATCAGGTCGTCCGGGCGACCGACATGACCCACGATCGTCAGGTCGTCGTGCTCCTCGTCCAGGAGCACGACGTAGTGCGACGACACCAGCCCGTCTGGGCCGGAGCTCACGATCGTCGCCCACGGATTCGCGTCGACGACCCGGCGGATCTCCTCGACGTCGGCGAGCGTGAAGCTGGGGTTCTGGCGCATCCTCCCAGCCTATGACCGCGGGCTCAGGCCTGGCAGCGCGGACACCAGTACAGCTTGCGGGCGCCGATCTCCTCGAGCGCGATCTCGGTGCCGCAGACGCGGCAGGGAAGTCCTGCGCGGTGGTAGACCCAGTGCCGGTCGTCCCTGCTGGCCATGGCGGCGCGGTACTCGTCGGGCGACAGGTCGTCCATCGTCATCATCTGCCCGGTCTCGACACCGATCGCGAGCAGGCGGACCCAGTCGCGCCACAGCGCCCTGACGACGTCGTCGGGGACGTCGCGACCGGGGGTGTGCGGGTTCAGTCTCTGTCGAAAGAGCATCTCGGCGCGGTAGACGTTGCCGATGCCGCTCACGACTGCCTGATCCATCAGGAGCAGGGCGATCACCGTCTGCTTCTTGCGCACCGCGCGGACGAACCGCTCCTCGTTCTCGACGGGGTCTCCCACGAGCGGATCGGGACCGAGCTTCGCGACCGAGGCCAGCATCTCCTCCGGCGTCTGCAGCACGCACGCGGTTGGACCGCGCAGGTCGGCCGCGGTGATGTCGGTCATGAGACGCAGACGGACCTGACCGACCACGGGAGGCGGCCACTCGAGGCCCTCGTCCGCGAGCCCCTTGGTCTGCTCCGACATGCGCACGTGCACCCGGGTGCGCCGCGGTGCCCCGATCGAGGAGAGCGAGTTCTCCCCCGCATCGTCGAGGATCGCATCGTCGAGGGTCGAGTCGTCGAGGACCGTTCCGCGCTGATTCGTCTGGCCCATCCGGCCGTTGGCCGACGCGATGGTCGGGTCGACGAGGATGTCCCCTGCGAAGTCCCAGGCTCCGTAGAGACCGAGGTGCACGCGGAGCCAGACGTCGCCCTCTGCCTCGAGGAACATCTGCTTGCCGACCGCCTGGACGCTCAGCGCCTCGCGTCCGTCGAGGACCGCCGCACCCTCGGCGAAACGCCCCTGTGGGCTCGAGGCGTGCAGCGTCTTGCCGATGAAGTTGCGGTCGAACTGGCGGGCGATGCGGTGGACGGAGTGACCCTCGGGCATGTCAGGCCCGCGGATCCGGAAGCAGCGAGCCGTCGCGCTCGAAGTCCGCGATCTGACCGATCCGGCGGACGTGACGCTCGTCGTGGGAGAACGGCGTCGCGATGAACGTGTCGATGAAGGAGGTGACCTCGTCGAAGGTGTGCTGACGCGCACCGATCGAGATCACATTCGCGTCGTTGTGCTGGCGGGCGAGCTCGGCGGTCGACGTGTTCCACACGAGCGCGGCGCGGACGCCCTCGACCTTGTTCGCCGCGATCTGCTCGCCGTTGCCCGACCCGCCGAACACGACTCCGAGCGTCTCGACGCCCGCACGCTGGTCCGCGACGACGGCCTGCGCCGCACGGATGCAGAATGCCGGGTAGTCGTCGAGCGCGTCGTACTCGACCGGTCCGTGGTCGACGACCTCGTGACCGCCGCCGCGCAGGTGCTCCTGCAGCTGAGTGGAGAAGTCGAGACCCGCGTGATCGGTGGCGATATGGATGCGCATGGCATCCATCCTAGAAGCGCGCGGAGTCAGCGCGGCGTCACGGGGCGACGCCGGCCGCCGCCGGCTTGAAGCCGGCGCGCACGTTCTCGCAGCAGCCGGGGCGGCAGACGTCGAATCCGCCGGGCAGCGAGGTCACGTGCGGGCGCTCCTCGTTGGGGCGCCCCTCCAGACGCTCCTGGATGAGATCGACGATCCCGGCCACGAACGACGGCGCGACGCCCGGGGTCGGCGTGCGCGTGAAGGCGAGCCCGGCCTCCTCTGCGGCCTCGGCGGCCTCGGTGTCGAGATCCCACAGGACCTCCATGTGGTCGCTCATGAATCCGACGGGCACGACCGCGACGGCCTTGCGTCCGCTCGCGGGCAGTTCACCGATCACGTCGCACACGTCCGGCTCGAGCCACGGCTGCGATGCGGGGCCGGAGCGCGACTGGTAGACGAGCTGCCAGGCGACGTCCGCAGCCTCGGGGATGCTCTCGCGGACCCGGTCCATCACCCACGCCGCCACGGCGAGGTGCTGTGCGGCGTACGCGCCGCCCTCGCCCCAGTCGATGTCGCGGGCACCGGAGCGCTCGGCATCCTGCGTCGGGATGCTGTGGGTGGAGAACAGGATCTCGATGTCGGCCGCGGCGACGCCGTCCGCCAGGAACTTCTGCACGGCCTCGCGCACACCGGTCTCGAAGGACTCGACGAAGCCGGGGTGGTCGTAGAACGGGCGGATCTTGTCGATCGTCACCGTCTCGCCCAGTCCGGTCTCCTCGAGAACACGTGCGAAGTCCTCGCGGTACTGACGGCAGCTCGAGAAGGAGCTGTAGGCGCTCGTGGCGAAGGCGAGGAGCGTCGTGTTTCCGTCGGCGGCGGCCTCCGTCACGACCTCTTCGAGGTACGGTGCCCAGTTGCGGTTGCCCCAGTAGACCGGGAGATCGATGCCGCGCCGAGCGAGCTCGCCCTCGAGCGCCTCCTTGAGGATGCGGTTCTGCCCGTTGATCGGGCTCACACCTCCGAAGTGCCGGTAGTGGTGCGCGACCTCCTCGAGGCGCTCGTCGGGGATGCCGCGGCCCCTCGTCACGTTACGGAGGAACGGGATCACGTCGTCCTGACCCTCCGGCCCTCCGAACCCGGCGAGGAGGATGCCGTCGTAGGCGACAGGAGTCGTCACGAACGGGGCGCCGCTGGCCGCGGCGGCGGAGGCAAAGGGAACGATGGTGGGCTCGATCGCAGTCACCCTCTTATCCTTTCACCTTCCGGACGTGAGACAGGCCGGTCTGCTGGCGTAGGCTGTCATGGTTGCCGTGGGCGCCAACTGCGCCGGGTTGCGGCAGCATCCCCTCACCCCTGGGAGTACACCTGTGCCTGGAGAGAACCTCACCCGCATCGAAGCGCAGGAGCGCCGGGACGTCGTCGACACTCAGTCGTACGAGGTCTCCCTCGATCTGACGAAGGGCGCCGAGGTCTTCGGATCCCGCAGCGTCGTGCGCTTCACCGCAACGCCGGAGGGCTCCACCTTCATCGACCTGATCGCCCGCGAGGTGCGCGAGATCTCGCTGAACGGCGAGCAGCTCGACCCCGACGAGGTCTTCGCCGACTCGCGCATCGCGCTCTCCGGCCTGCAGGCCGAGAACGTCCTCGTGGTCGACGCCGACTGCCTCTACACGAACACGGGCGAGGGCCTGCACCGCTTCGTCGACCCCGTCGACGGCGAGGTCTACCTCTACTCGCAGTTCGAGGTGCCCGACTCCCGCCGCGTGTTCGCGGTGTTCGAGCAGCCCGACCTCAAGGCGACGTTCCAGTTCACCGTCACCGCGCCGGCCGCGTGGAAGGTCATCTCCAACTCCCCCACGCCCGAGCCGATCGTCCACGACGACGATTCGGTCGCGACCTGGGGCTTCGAGGCGACTCCGCGCATCTCGTCGTACATCACGGCTCTCGTCGCCGGCCCGTACGAGTCGACGTTCTCCGAGCTCACGAGCGCCTCCGGCCGCGTGATCGCGCTCGGCGTCTACGGCCGCAAGAGCCTGTGGCAGCACCTCGACGCCGATTACATCTTCGACAAGACCCGCGAGGGCTTCGCCTACTACGAGTCGAAGTTCGGCGTGCCGTACCCGTTCGCGAAGTACGACCAGCTCTTCGTCCCCGAGTTCAACGCCGGCGCCATGGAGAATGCGGGCGCCGTCACCTTCACCGAGACGTACGTCTTCCGCAGCAAGGTGACGGATGCCGTCAAGGAGCGTCGCGTCGTCACGATCCTGCACGAGCTCGCCCACATGTGGTTCGGCGACCTCGTCACGATGAAGTGGTGGAACGACCTCTGGCTGAACGAGTCGTTCGCGGAGTGGGCGTCGACCATCGCCACCGCCGAGGCGACCGAATGGACCGAGGCCTGGACCACGTTCAACGCGATGGAGAAGACCTGGGCCTACCGCCAGGACCAGCTGCCCTCCACGCATCCGATCGTCGCCGAGATCAACGATCTCGAGGACGTCCAGGTCAACTTCGACGGCATCACCTACGCCAAGGGCGGGTCGGTCCTCAAGCAGCTCGCCGCGTGGGTCGGCATCGAGGAGTTCTTCGCCGGCGTCTCGCAGTACTTCCAGAAGCACTCGTGGGGCAACACCGAGCTCAGCGACCTGCTGACCGAGCTCGAGGCCACGAGCGGCCGCGACCTCAGCACCTGGTCGAAGAAGTGGCTCGAGACCGCGGGCGTGAACACGCTCGAGCCCGTCATCGCCGAGGACTCCGACGGGACGATCTCGCGGTTCGCCGTGACGCAGACTGCACCGGCCGACTACCCCACGATCCGGCCGCACCGCCTCGGCATCGGCTTCTACACGCTGACCGACGGCGCGCTCGTGCGCACGCACTACGCCGAAGTCGACGTCGACGGCGACCGCACCGAGGTGCCCGAGCTGCACGGCATCGCGCGGCCCGACCTCGTCCTGCTCAACGACAACGACCTCGCCTACGCGAAGATCCGCCTCGACGAGCGTTCGCTCGCCACGGCGATCGCCCACCTCGCGGATATCAGCGACCCGCTCGCTCGCTCGCTCGTGTGGGGTGCCGCGTGGGACCAGACGCGCGACGCCGAGACCCCGGCATCCGATTACATCGACCTCGTCCTCGGCAACATCGGCCGCGAGACGGAATCGACCACGGTGCGGACGACGCTCGCGCAGCTCCGCTCCGCGGCGACCCTGTACGTGCGCCCCTCCGAGCGACTCGCGGCGCGTCAGAAGGTGGCCGACGGGCTCTGGGCTCTCGCCGAGGCCGCCGAGTCGGGCAGCGACAGCCAGCTGCAGTTCGTCACCGCCTTCGCCGGCGCCCTCGTCACTCCCGAGCACGCAGGCATCATCGGCCGCCTGCGCTCGGGTGAGGAGACCCTCCCGGGCCTCGAGATCGACGCGGACCTCAGCTGGCAGCTGCTGGTCGGCCTCGCCACGATCGGCGCGACGGATGCCGCGTCGATCGACGCCGCACTCGCCGCGGACAACACCTCCAAGGGCGGCGAGTTCGCCGCGCAGGCGCGGGCCGCACTTCCGGATGCCGCGTCGAAGCGCGCAGCGTGGGCGTCGCTCATCGAACGGGACGACGCGCCGAACACGATCGTGCGCTCCGCCGCACTGGGCTTCGTGCACCCCGCCGGCGTCGACGCGCTCCGCGAGTTCGTCCCCGCGTACTTCGACATGCTCCTCCCCGTCTGGGAGTCGCGCACGTACCAGATCGCGCAGTATCTCGTGGTCGGTCTCTTCCCGACGGCGATCGCCGACGTCGAGCTCCGCGACGCGACGCGAGCGTGGCTCTCCGCCAACCAGGACGCCGCGCCGGCCCTGCGTCGCCTGGTGCTCGAGAACCTCGCGGACGTCGAGCGCGCTCTCGCCGCTCAGGCTCGCGACGCGGAGGACTGACCCTCGACGAGAGGGGCCTCTGCGCGGTGCGTCCAGCCCGTGCAGAGGCCCCTCTCGCTACCCTGGAGGGGATGATTCTCCCTTTCGAAACCACCGACCCCGCCACCGACGGTCCGATCCCGACCTGGTGGGCCGACACGCTCGCTGTCCTCACCGGGGTGGGCTGGAAAGCTCTCCATGTCGCGCTGATCATCATCGCCTGCGTCCTCATCGCACTCGTACTGCGTGTGGTCATCCGGCGAGTCGTCCACCGCATCGTCGACAGCGCGAAGAGCAAGGCCGCGGTCGACGACACGCAGGCGCTCGAGCGCTCTCCCCTGGCAGACATGCGTCTCGTTCAGCGGACAAGGACCCTCGGCACGATCCTGCAGAACATCGTCAATGTGATGCTCGTCGTCATCGCGGTGGTGCTGATCGTGAACGCGATCGACAACAGCCTGCTCGGCTCCCTCACTCTGCTGACGGCCGCGGTCGGCGCCGGCCTCGGTTTCGGCGCCCAGAACATCGTCAAAGACGTCCTGAACGGGATGTTCCTCGTTGCTGAGGATCAGATCGGCATCGGCGACGTCGTCGATCTGGGACTCGCGAGCGGTGTCGTCGAGTACGTCAGCGTGCGCATCACGCAGGTCCGCGACGTGAACGGCACGCTCTGGTACGTGCGCAACGGCGAGGTCACCCGCATCGGCAACATGTCGCAGGGCTGGGCCCGAGCGATCATCGACCTCGGCGTGCCCCTCGATGCCGACATCGACGTGGTCGAGCAGACCATGCTCGAGACGGCGCAGGGTCTCGCGAAGGACCCCAAGTGGCGGACGCGCATCATCGAGAAGCCCGAGCTCTGGGGCCTCGAGTCGATCGAAGGCGATGCGCTGGTCGTGCGGATCGTCATCAAGGCTCGCGCGAACGCGAAGGACGATGTGGCCCAGGAACTCCGCAAACGACTGCGCGCCGCGTTCCTCGAGAAGGAGATCGCGCTGCCGAGCATGTCGACCGTGATCCCCTCGGGCTTGGACGGCGCTCGACGCGTCCGCGGGGCCAACCCGCCCAAGACCAGGCCCAACGCCGTGACGGGAGTCCCCGTGATCCCGGATCGAGGCATCTGGCGGCGCAAGAAGAACACGGATGACGGGAGCACCCAGAAGTGACGTTCTACGACGAGGTCGGCGGCCGCGAGACGTTCGCGAAGATCGTGTCGGTGTTCTACCGAGAGGTCGCCCTCGACCCGGTGCTGAAGCCGATGTACCCGGAAGACGATCTGGGTCCGGCAGAGGAGCGCCTGCTGCTGTTCCTGGAGCAGTACTGGGGCGGGCCCACGACGTACGGTGAGACTCGAGGGCATCCTCGTCTCCGCATGCGCCACATGCCCTTTCACGTCGACCCCGACGCGCGCGATCGTTGGCTCCGTCACATGCGGACGGCAGTGGACGAAGCCCAGTTGTCCCCTCTGCACGAAACGACGCTCTGGGACTACCTGGAGCGCGCGGCATATGCCATGGTGAACACATTCGAGCCGTCGGGCATCGGCGCAACCGCCGAAGGACGCCCCACTCTCGAGACCCGATCTCGTCAGGAATCAACGGAGAGCACATGACGCAGAAGCCCCTGTCCGCAGACATCCTCGTGATCGGATGGGGGCTCGCCGGACTCGTCGCGGCGAGCGAGGCCCTGGCCGCGGGCCGCAGAGTCGTCCTCGTCGATCAGGAGCCGCGCACGAATCTCGGCGGTCAGGCATGGTGGTCGTTCGGTGGCCTGTTCCTCATCGACTCCCCCGAGCAGCGGCGTATGGGCATCAAGGACTCCCTGTCGCTCGCGACCCAGGACTGGTTCGGGACGGCCGGGTTCGATCGACCCGAGGACGACTGGCCCCGGCGATGGGCGGAGGCCTACCTCCAGTTCGCGGCCGGGGAGAAGCGTGCGTGGCTCAAGGAACGCGGGGTCGGGTTCTTCCCGGTCGTCGGCTGGGCCGAGCGCGGAGGCTACGGCGCGTTGGGACCGGGCAACTCCGTCCCGCGATTCCACATCACATGGGGTACCGGGCCCGGAGTGGTGGCACCCTTCATCTCCGCGGTCGAACAGGGCGAGCGCGAGGGCCGGATCACGATCCTTCCCCGCCATCGAGTCACAGAGCTCGTGACGACCGACGGTGCCGTCGTGGGTGCGCGCGGGAGCGTTCTCGCGTCGAGCGCGGCCGAGCGCGGTGTGGAGTCCTCCCGCGAGGTGATCGGCGACTTCGAGATCCGTGCCGGCGCGACGATTATCTCTTCCGGAGGCATCGGCGGGAATCACGACCTCGTCCGCGCAGCCTGGCCGGCGACTCTCGGCACTCCGCCCGAGCACATGCTCACCGGCGTGCCCGCCTACGTGGACGGGTCCATGCAGGCCGTCAGCGAGGCCGCCGGCGCCCGACTCATCAACGGCGACCGGATGTGGCACTACGTGGAGGGCACCCGCAACTGGGACCCGGTGTGGCCGTCGCACGGCATCCGGATCCTGCCCGGCCCCTCCTCGCTGTGGCTGGACGCGACCGGGCACCGTCTTCCCGGCCCCCTGTTCCCCGGATTCGACACGCTCGGAACCCTCGCCCACCTTCGGACCACCGGCCACGACCACTCGTGGTTCGTGACCTCGCGGCAGATCGTGGAGAAGGAGTTCGCGCTCTCGGGCAGTGAGCAGAACCCCGACCTCACCGGCAAGGACATCGGCCTCCTCCTCAAGTCGCGCCTCGCGAAGGGACCCACGGGCCCAGTGCAGTCCTTCCTCGACGAGGGCGCGGACTTCATCGTCGAGAACGATCTCGAGAGTCTGCTCGCGGGGATGCAGGCGCACCCCGGAGGCGAGGCGCTCGACATCGACCACGTCCGGCGAGAGATCGTCGCGCGAGACCTTCAGATCGAGAACGACTTCTCGAAGGATGCGCAGATCGGGATGCTGCGGTCCATGCGCGCCTACCGCGGCGACAAGCTCATCCGGACCGCCGTCCCGCACCGTCTGCAGGATCCGACTGCCGGACCCATGATCGCCGTGAAACTGCACGTCCTCACCCGGAAGTCCCTGGGTGGGATCAACACCGATCTGGAGGGGCGCGCACTCGGCGTCGACGGGCAGGTCATCCCCGGTCTCTATGCCGCGGGTGAGGCCAGCGGCTTCGGCGGCGGTGGCCTGCACGGCTATCGCGCACTGGAGGGGACGTTTCTCGGCGGATGTCTGTTCTCCGGCCGTCAGGCCGGGCGCGCCGCCGGAGCGGCCGTCTGACGACGCTTTCGCTCAGTCCCTGCCGGTGTCGCGCACCGGGGTGAGCCCGGTCACAGCGGGGCCGCGGGAGAGCACGTGACCGCGGCGGAAGGCGAGACGCGTCCAGCGCCCGGAGGTCATGACCGGTACGTCCTCCTCACCGGAGATGAAGCCGAAGGCGTCGGCTGCGAACGCCACCCCACGTGGGAGGCCGCCGAGATCGGCATCCGCCTCTCCCCAGATCGCCGCGCGGAGAGCTCGGACGGCCTCCTCGCCGGCGCCGGGGGCGGCACCGCGTGCGACGGCGCTGATGCCCCACTGCGCACGCTGGGCGATGACGGATGCCGGAATGCTGGCCTGCGCCTCCCAGTCGCCGCGCGGCGGCGAGACGCCCGCCCAGGACGGCGACAGCCCGGTGTCCGGAAGGTCGAGAGCGCGCGGATCGTCCGTGCCGCTGAGCGACGAGACCACGATGTCGCACTGGAGTTCCGGATCCGCGTGCACGATGCGCATGGCGAGGACGGTCGGTGTCTGATCGAAGAGGCCGTGCGGCGCGAGAGCCGCACCCGTGAGGGCCAGGACTCCGTTCTGCGCCTGCAGACGGACGCCCTCGTCGGAGATGCGCGATGCCCGTCCGAGGAAGGTCAGGACGTCCTTGGACGTCTCGGGATCGGCGAGCAGGAGCTGATGCGGCACACCATCTAAACTAGCAACGCCCGCGGTGCCCGCAGGCGGGGAGGACGACATGACCGCTGACGCGCACGCCATCCGCACCGTGGAGCAGCTCCTGGAGGTGCTCGATCTCGACGCCACCCAGGCACGCACGACCGAGGACATCTTCACCGGTGCGTCGCACCCGATGCCGTCCGGGCGCATCTACGGCGGTCAGGTGCTCGCCCAGAGCCTCCTGGCGGCCGAACGCACGCTCCCGGAGGACCGGGCCGTTCACTCGATGCACGGCTACTTCCTCCGCCCGGGTGACGCGAGCCAGGGCATCACGATCGCCGTCGACCGCATCCACGACGGGCGCTCCTTCTCGACGCGGCGGTCGCAGGCGTACCAGAACGGCGTGCCGATCTTTTCGATGATCGCGTCCTTCCAGGACGAGGACCCGGGCGTGGAGCACGCGGTGCGCATGCCGGGCGACATCCCCGCACCGGAGTCGCTCCTCCCCGACGAGGAACGGGTCGACGGCCTGCCGCCCGGAGTGGCTCGCATGCTGAGCGACCGCGCGGCGGACGTGCGTCACATCGACTCACCGCTCTTCCTGCCCAACGACGACGCACGAGTCTCTCAGCAGGGGGTCTGGATGCGGATGCGTGCGCCGCTGCCGGACGACCAGCGCATCCATCGGGCCGCCCTCGCGTACCTGAGCGACATGACGATCCAGGAGTCGATCCTGCGCGCGCACGGCGTCTTCTGGGCGCTTCCCGGGCTGAAGGTCGCGAGCCTCGACCACGCGATGTGGTGGCACCGTCCTGCCCGAGTGGACGAGTGGCTGCTGTATCTCCAGGAGTCCCCGAACGCCAGGGGCGGTCGCGGGCTCGCTCAGGGACGCATCTTCACGCAGGCGGGCGACCTCGTCGCATCCGTCGCGCAGGAGATCATGGTCCGGGTGCCGTCGCAGGACTGACGCCCGCGTGCACTGGGCGCCGCGTGCACTGAGCGCTGAGTGTCAGCGGTGCGCGTACTCGATGGACGGTCCGACGAACGGCTCCCAGGCGTCACGCATCTCCTGGGTGAGGCGGGTCGGGCGCCCGGAGGCCGCGTCCACGAGGACGATGACCGCCGTGGAACGCGCGTAGATGACGCGAGGTTCCGCTGCGGGGTCGTTGTGCACCTCGTAGCAGACCTCGACGCTGGATCCGCCGAGCTTGCCGAACCACATCTGCACCTCGAGCGGTCGCCGCTGATACGGCACCGGTGCCAGGTACTCGATCTCCTGACGCGCGATGAGCGTCAGGACGCCCTCGTCGATGCCGGAATCGAGCACCGCGGTCGACGGAGCCTCCTCACCGGGGCCCGCACGCCAGAACGCGCGCACGCGCGCCTCCTCGAGCAGCTTGAGCATCGAGGTGTTGTTGACGTGGTTGAACGCGTCCAGATCGCCCCAGCGAAGGTGGATCGGGATGTGCAGCCGCGGCCCCGGTGTGGATTCCGACATCGCCGACTCAGTCGCGCGTGAGCTTGCGGTGCGTGGAGCGGTGCGGCTTCGCGGCATCCGGTCCGAGGCGCTCGATCTTGTTCTCCTCGTAGGCCTCGAAGTTCCCCTCGAACCAGTACCACTGGTCGGGATTCTCGTCGGTGCCTTCGTAGGCGAGGATGTGCGTCGCGATGCGGTCGAGGAACCACCGGTCGTGGGTGATGACCACGGCGCAGCCGGGGAACTCGAGGAGCGCGTTCTCGAGGGAGCTCAGGGTCTCGACATCGAGGTCGTTGGTCGGCTCGTCGAGGAGCAGCAGGTTGCCGCCCTCCTTGAGCGTGAGTGCGAGGTTCAGACGGTTCCGCTCACCACCGGAGAGCACGCCGGCCTTCTTCTGCTGGTCCGGCCCCTTGAAGCCGAACTTGGAGACGTAGGCGCGCGAGGGGATCTCGGTCTTGCCAACCGTGATGAAGTCGAGTCCGTCCGAGACGACCTCCCACAGCGTCTTGTTCGGGTCGATGTTCGCGCGCGACTGGTCGACGTAGCTGATCTTGACGGTCTCGCCGATCTTCAGATCGCCGCCGTCGAGCGGCTCGAGGCCGACGATCGTCTTGAACAGCGTGGTCTTACCGACACCGTTCGGACCGATGACGCCGACGATGCCGTTCGGCGGCAGGCTGAAGCTGAGTCCGTCGATCAGCGAACGGCCGTCGAAGCCCTTCTGCAGCTTCTTGGCCTCGATGACGACACTGCCGAGACGGGGACCCGCGGGGATCTGGATCTCCTCGAAGTCGAGCTTGCGCGTCCGCTCGGCCTCAGCCGCCATCTCCTCGTAGCGGGCCAGACGGGCCTTGGACTTGGTCTGACGGCCCTTGGCGCTGGAGCGCACCCAGTCGAGCTCCTCCTTCAGGCGCTTCGCCAGCTTGGCGTCCTTCTTGCCCTGGATCTCGAGACGCTCGCCCTTCTTCTCGAGGTAGGTCGAGTAGTTGCCCTCGTAGCCGATGAGGCGACCGCGGTCGACCTCGGCGATCCACTCCGCAACATGGTCGAGGAAGTACCGGTCGTGGGTGATCGCGATGACAGCACCCTTGTAGGCCTGCAGGTGCTGCTCGAGCCAGAGCACGCTCTCGGCGTCGAGGTGGTTGGTGGGCTCGTCGAGGAGCAGCAGGTCGGGCTTCTGCAGGAGCAGCTTCGCGAGCGCCACACGACGCTTCTCACCACCGGAGAGCGGTGCGATCGCGGCATCGGCCGGCGGCGTGCGCAGAGCGTCCATCGCCTGCTCGAGCTGAGAATCGAGGTCCCAGCCGTCGGCGGCGTCGATCTCCTCCTGCAGCGTGCCCATCTCGGCCAGGAGCGCGTCGAAGTCGGCGTCGGGGTCGGCCATCGCGAGCGAGATCTCGTTGAAGCGGTCGACCTTCGCCTTGATCGCGATGCCGTCCTGGATGTTCTCGAGGACGGTCTTCGACTCGTCGAGCTCGGGCTCCTGCATGAGGATCCCGACCGAGAAGCCCGGGGTCAGCTTCGCCTCGCCGTTGGACGGCGTGTCGAGACCGGCCATGATCTTGAGGATCGTCGACTTACCCGCACCGTTCGGACCGACCATGCCGATCTTCGCGCCGGGGAGGAACGACATCGTGACGTCGTCGAGGATGAGCTTCTCGCCCACCGCCTTGCGTGCACGAACCATCGAGTAGATGTACTCAGCCACCGAGAACCGCTCCTTCTGTTGCCGTCGTAGATCGACACTCCAGCCTACCGGCCCGTGCGGCGACCACCGACGTCAGAACGACACCCCGGCACTCACCAGTCGATCGCGCGCGTCGTACCGACGAGGCAGCGGCCCTCCGCGAGCTGCGGGAGCACGGTGGTGACGGGTTCGCCTGTCGACGGGCCGACCTGTCCCACGAGGCACTCGGTCTCGCCCCAGCGCACGGAGAACTGCAGGCTCTCCACCGGATTGCCCACCGTCGTCGCATCCTGCGTCACCTGCATCGCCGCCCGGTCGAATCCCGCGGCGATCAGAGCGTCGATGTACGCCCGTCCCGCACCGCGCTGGTCGGATGCCCATACCTGTGCGGTCACCGCGGCGAACAGCGGCAGGTTGTCCGCCGCGGAGCCGTCCGGAACGAGGACGGGCCCACCCTCGGTGGGCGTGATTGTGGGTACGGGGGCATCGGTGGGCTCTGGCGTCGGCCCCTCGGACGGGGCGCACGCCGCGAGCAGGATCGCGAGGGCTGCTGCGGCTGCCGTGGCCGTCACCGCTCGCGATGCGGAGGAGTCCGGTCGTCGAAACACTCTGTCGAGTCTAGGGGCGCACTCCCCCGCATGCGTGCGAGCGATGGCGACTGCCGTGCGGCCCTCAGTAGGTGGAGGCAGCGACGGGAGTGAGATCGTCGACGGTGCCGTCAGGCGTGCCGACATCGTTCGGTGTGGCCCAGGGCGTGTGGATCACCGGCGGCTCGACGGCGTCCGCCGCATCGGCATCGGATGGGTTCTCGTCGACCGGTGCGATCGCAGTCCTCGTGGCCGGCTCGGAGGCCGATCGCGAGCTGCGTCGGTACGCCGTGGTCCCCCAGCGCAGGTCGTGACCGATCGCGTCCGCGTCGATGTCGACGCTCGTTCCCTGCTTCCCGTTGTTCTCCCAGTTGCGGATCTTCATCCGACCGGTGACGATCACGCTGTCACCCGAGCGCAGCGAGGCCTTCGCGTGCTCTGCGAGCTGGCGGAACGCCGCCACGGAATACCAGTTGGTGGACACGTCCACCCAGGTCTGGGTCGCATCGTCGTAGCGGCGATGCGTGCTCGCGAGACGGAAGTTGGTGACGGGCGTCCCGTTGGCTGTCCGACCCTGAGTCGGGTCGGTGGCGACGTTTCCCACGATTGTCACGTTGTCCTGCATGCTGTGTCTCCTCATAACGCCGGATCGAACGCCCGGATCGTCCAAGGGTGCGCTCTTGGAGGCTGCGAACGGACGCGGAAACCTGTGATCCGGGGACAGTTCTCGCGTTTTCGAGGATGCGGAGAACGAGTGCGCCACCGACATCCGGAGGAGCCGATTCGGAATGTCCGAGGTAGGTCATATGTTCGAATCAGAGAGGAGAATCCGATGTCCGACACCCTGATCACGTCCCAGCCCGAGGTCCCTTTCGCGACGCCGGAGCTCTCGAGTCCGCGCGAGCGTCTGGTGCGTGCTGCGGCGCACCTCTGGAGGGTGCAGGATGCCAGAGGCCACGTGCTGGGCCACCTGCGGATCATCTCCGACCCGCTCGGGCTGCGTTACCGGGCCGAGCGTCTTCATCTCGCGACCGGCGGCTTCCGCCTCGTCGGCGACTTCTGGCGGCCCGACGACGCCGTCGCGGCACTTCGCAACGGCTGACCGGAAGTGGGCGCGGCGTCTGCAGACTGCCCGTGTTCTCCCAAGAATGGGCCGGCAGGTACCCTAGGTCGTAACCCTCCGTAGCTCAATGGATAGAGCAACAGCCTTCTAATCTGTCGGTTACTGGTTCGAGTCCAGTCGGGGGGACAGCTCGTTGTTCGCCTGTATCGCGCCCGGGGCCCGATGTCGGAGCCGTCGATAGGATGGGCCGCATGGTATCTGCGTCAGAGAACGACCGGCTCGTCTGGATCGACTGCGAGATGACGGGCCTCGATCTCGCCGTCGACGAGCTCGTCGAGATCGCCGTCGTCATCACGGACTTCGAGCTCCGACCCATCGATCCGGGTTTCCAGGTGGTCATCCGTCCCAGCGACGCAGCGCTCGAGCACATGAACGACTTCGTGACGAAGATGCACGAGACGTCCGGGCTCATCACCGAGATCCCCGACGGCATCTCACTGGAAGAAGCCGAAGCGCAGACGCTCGCCTACATCAAGCGCTTCGTCCCGCTCGAGCGCAAGGCGCCACTGGCCGGAAACACCATCGGCACCGACCGGATGTTCCTGGCCAAGTACATGCCGCAGGTCGATCAGTGGCTGCACTACCGCAACGTCGACGTCTCCAGCATCAAGGAGCTCTCGCGACGTTGGTACCCCCGTGTGTTCTTCCAGGCGCCGGCGAAGGACGGCGGCCACCGGGCTCTCGCCGACATCCTCGAGTCCATCCGCGAGCTCCGCTACTACCGCTCCGCGGTCTTCGTCGACGAGCCGGGGCCCTCCAGCGATGACGCCCGCGACATCGCCGCGCGCACGGTGTCAGAGTTCGCCTCAAATGTGTAATAGACTCATCTGGTTGCCTGCTCCGGCAGGCACATGGTGGGTATAGCTCAGCTGGTAGAGCGCTGGCTTGTGGTGCCGGATGTCGCGGGTTCGAGTCCCGTTACTCACCCCACATCAGAAAGGCCCGGATCCTCGGATCCGGGCCTTTCTGCATCCCGCGGTCGGAGACATCGAGCGCCCTCGCTCACCCCTAGACTTGCTCGGTGTCACTCGCCGTCTGGTTCTCCCTCCTGACCGCATGCGTCGTGATCAGCTTCACCCCCGGGGCGGGCGCCATCAACACGATGTCGAACTCGCTCACCCAGGGATGGCGTCGCTCGATCTGGGGCATCATCGGGCAACAGCTCGCTCTGATCGTGCATGTCGTCATCGTCGCCGCGGGCGTCGGGCTCCTGGTGTCGCAGTCCGAGGTGCTGTTCAACGTCATCCGCTACGCCGGCGCCGCGTACCTCGTCTACCTCGGCCTCCGGCTCATCTTCGCGAAGCCCGTCCCCGAGGCGGACGTCGCCACACCAGGGACCGATCCTCTCGAAGGACGCTGGTCGATGATCCGGCGCGGCTTCTGGGTCAACCTCCTGAACCCCAAGGCAATCGTCTTCTTCTTGGCCTTCATCCCGCAGTTCATCCGACTCGACGAACCGCAGCTTCCGCAGTACCTCATCCTGATCACGACCGTCATCGTGATCGACATCCTCGTGATGTGGGGCTTCTTCGCCACCGCAGCGAGGCCGTTCCGCCGCTTCACCCGCACCGTACGAGGACAGCGGACACTGAACACCGTGTTCGGCGTCCTCTTCATCGCGGTGGCGGCGCTCCTCGTGTTCCTCCACTGACCCGCGCGCGAGCCGCACGGCAATAGGCTGGTTCGAATGGAGATGGACAGCGCCGCATTCGAGGAACTCGTCGTCGACGAGCTCGACCGACTGCCCGACGACATGGTCGAGGGCCTCGACAACGTCGTGTTCGTGGTCGAGGACCGCCCCGAGGACGGCAGCCTCGACCTGCTCGGGCTGTACGACGGTCTCGCTCTCACGGAGCGCACGCAGTACGGCATGGGCGAGCTCCCAGACCGGATCGTGGTCTACCGCGAGCCGCACCTCGCTCAGTGCGACGACATCGACGAGCTCCGCGATGAGATCCACACGACCCTCGTGCACGAGATCGCTCACTTCTACGGCATCGACGACGCCCAGCTGCACGAATTGGGGTGGGCATGAGTCCCCTGGCCACGCCTGACGTCGACGAGGCGATCGACCTCTCCGCGGCGCCGATCGACCCCTGGCAGGTGGTCGTCTGGAACGACCCCGTGAACCTGATGAGCTACGTCGTGCGGGTCTTCCGGACGTACTTCGGTTACACACAGGACCACGCGACGCAGCTCATGCTGGCCGTCCACCACGACGGGCACGCGATCGTCGCGACCGGGCCGCGCGAGACGATGGAGGTCCACGCCCAGGCGATGCACGACTTCGGACTCTGGGCGACGGTGCGGCGGGCACCGCAGTGAGCGCCGTCATCCGCATCCAGATGGTGATGGTCGAGGGCGCGCAGCTCGAACGTCTGGTGAGCGACTTCATCGACCTGGTCGGCTCAGAGCGTGATGACACCGATCCCGCGATCGCGCGACTCGCGCCCGACGTCTACCCCGACGATGCCGACGCATCGCGTGCCTTCGCCGCCGCTACCCGGCAGGATCTGCTCGATCGGCGCGCCGTCGATGCGGAGACGGTGCGGATCGCGCTGAGCGGGTTCCAGGCGGACCTGCAGTCCCTGTCCGAGGCGGAGGCTCTGGCCACCCACGAGATAACCGTCCCGGCCGCCGACGTCGACGCCTGGATGCGGACGCTCACGGCGCTCCGCCTGGTGATCGCATCTCGACTGGACATCCGAGGCGAGGACGATCACGATCCGGACGACCCGCGCTACGGCGTCTACGACTGGCTCGGTTATCGGCTCGAGCTGGTCATCCAGGCAGCAGACGAACTGCTCTGATCAGGGCACGTCTCTGATCAGGGGACATCGACCACACGCGTGGCCAGCGATCGAGGGTCGTCCCTCTCGATGTGGCGGACCTCCTGGCGCGCCCAGCGCTCCCAATGCGGTCGGTAGGTCTCGCCATCGCGAGCCAGCGCACGATCCTTGCGGCGCGAGTCGGTCGACTCGACCCAGATGCGGACGTCGGCCAGCCCCGCGGTCGCCGACGTCAGGATGCCGCTGCCCTCGACGATCACGCCGAGCGCCGGATCCACGGCGTGGCTCTCCGCTGTCTCTCCGCGATCCCAGTCCCAGCGGTTCCAGGTCCCGATGAGGCCCCTCGCGTGCGGACGCAGGATGCCCTCCAGCGCGTGTTCGACACCGGCGTCCAGACCGTCCCACCCCGGGTACAGCGAGTCGAGAGCGATGAGCTGCACACGTCCGGCGATCGGCCACTCGGCTGCGAGGCGACGAGAGAGAGATGTCTTCCCTGCTCCACTGCGTCCGTCGATGAGTACGACCGGGTTCGCGGCTGCCAGCGCGCGAACGTCCTCTGCTATGAGAGACGTCGCACGGTGGAGCGCGGCACCGACCGGATCGTCACTTCTTGAGTGCACGGATGATTCGAGTGAGTGCGCGTCCCGTCACCCAGACGAACGGCACGGCCACGAGCAGGAGTGTGACGATGTTCGGTTCGAACCTCACCCCCTCCTCGCGACGGACATAGACGCCGACGGGGATCGACACTCCCCCGCCACCGCCGCCCTCGGCCCCCTCGCCGCTTCCTCCGCCGAATCCGGAGTACGTGAACGCGACCGGGGTGATGCTCACGCCGTCGACGTCGTGCGGCTCTCCGTACGCGCTCTTCACGCCGAAGTTGGCCGCCTGCTGACCGAGTTCCAATGCAATGTTGGGCATGGGGTCCACGCTAGTCGAGGACGACGCTCAGGCAAGGGTCAATCGACTCCGTGCGCCTTCGGATGCTGAGCGGCTCCGCGGCCCACACCACGGCCGATGTGACGCGCACGGGTGATCGTCTCCGATCCGAAGCGGGCGACAGCATCGTCGACGGCGCCTTCCACCCGGCGCCAGTCCTCGTCGTCGTCCCACAGCCCGAACCCGCCGCCGCCGGCGGGCTGCAGCTTCTCCGCGCGGACGCCGATGAGGCGCACGGGGTCGCGGCGGTCGATCGACTCGAACAGCCCCTGGGCGGCCTCTCCGATGCGCTGCCCGACCGCCGTGGGCTCGGGGAGCGTCTGCGACCTGGTGAGCGTGCGGAAGTCGTCGAAGCGAACCTTGATCGAGACGGTGGACGTCTCCCACTCGGCCTTCCGCAGTCGTGCGGCGACGCGGTCCGCGAGGCGGAGCAGCTCGGCCCTGAGATGCACACGGTCGGTGATGTCGGTCTCGAAGGTCTCCTCGTGCCCGATGCTCTTCTCGATGCGTTCGGTCTCGACGGCGCGGGCGTCCTCGCCGCGGGCGAGTTGCGCGAGGCGGGACCCGAGCGCCGGTCCGACGGCGCGGTCGAGCATGTCTGTCGACGTCTCGCGGATGTCGCGGATCGTGCGGATGCCGCGCCCCTCGAGCGCCTCAGCGGCCTTCGGCCCGACTCCCCACATCGCCCGCACAGGGCGCGGGTCGAGGAACGCTTGGGTGTCGGCTCCGGCGATCACCAGCATCCCGTCGGGCTTGGAGATCGTGGAAGCCATCTTCGCGACGTGCTTGGTCGCCGCTACGCCGACGCTGCAGGTGATACCCACCTCGT
Organism: Actinomycetota bacterium; assembly: GCA_037033365.1. Taxonomy (GTDB): domain Bacteria; phylum Actinomycetota; class Actinomycetes; order Actinomycetales; family Microbacteriaceae; genus Microbacterium. The sequence goes on from JAZBLS010000002.1 coordinate 59,386, forward strand.
CGCGCACGCGCTCCCGCACCAGGTGTGCGATGCGCGCAGGACTCCCCCACAATCGGCGCACGCCCTGCACGTCGAGGAACGCCTCGTCGACCGACAGCGGCTCGACCAGGGGCGTGAAGGACTCGAAGATCGCCATCACCTGGCGCGACACCTCGTGATAACGGGGGAAGTGCGGCGGCACGATGCGTGCCGAGGGGCACAGCCGGAGCGCTTGAGACACGGGCATGGCGGCCCGCACACCGTACCGACGCGCCTCATAGGACGCGCTGGATACCACGGACCTGCCGTCGGGTGCACCGATGATCAGCGGCAGGCCCGCGAGGCTCGGATCGTCGAGCACCTCGACGGCCGCGTAGAAGGCGTCCATATCGACGTGCAGGATGCGCGTGCCCGCGTCATCCGCGTCGGGCGACGACACGATCCGCCCTCTGCCGTCACCGTGTCCCATACGACCATTGTCCCCCGGACCCCTGACACGGGGCCCGGAGGACGAGTGTCACTGCGACGCGCGCTCGAGGACCAGCTCGCGGACGCGAGCCGCGTCCGCCTGGCCCTTCATGGCCTTCATGACCGCCCCGATCACGGCGCCGGCGGCCTGGACCTTGCCGTCCTTGATCTTCGCGAGCACGTCGGGCTGCGCCGCGAGAGCATCGTCGATCGCGGCGATCAGGGCGCCGTCGTCCGAGACGACGGCGAGACCGCGAGCATCCACGACCTCCTGAGGGGTGCCCTCACCGGCGATGACGCCCTCGAGCACCTGGCGCGCCAGCTTGTCGGTCAGCGTTCCGGCGTCGACGAGCTGCTGCAGCGCGGCGACGTTCTCCGGTGCGATGAGCTCGGTCGCGTCCTTCTCCTGCGTGTTCGCGAGGCGGGTGATCTCACCGGTCCACCACTTGCGGGCCGTCGCCGGAGTCGCACCGGCGGCGATCGTGGCCTCGACCACCTCGAGCAGACCGCCGTTGCGGACGTCCTGGAACTCGAGGTCCGTGAAGCCCCACTCGCCCATCAGGCGGCGTCGTCGTGCGACGGGCTGCTCGGGAAGAGCCGCACGCAGCTCCTCGATCAGCTCGGCCGCGGGCTCGACGGGCAGCAGGTCGGGCTCCGGGAAGTAGCGGTAGTCGTCGGCATCCGACTTCGGGCGTCCGGGTGACGTGGTCCCGGTGTCCTCGTGCCAGTGACGGGTCTCCTGCGTGATCGTCCCACCGTCAGCGAGGATCTGCGCCTGACGCTGGATCTCGTAGCGGACCGCGCGCTCGACGGAACGCATGGAGTTGACGTTCTTCGTCTCGGTGCGGGTGCCGAGCTTCTCCTGACCACGTGGGCGCAGGGACACGTTCGCGTCGCACCGCAGATTGCCGCGCTCGAGACGCGCCTCGGAGATGCCCAGACCGCGCACGATGTCGCGGATCGTCGCGACGTAGGCCTTGGCGACCTCGGGAGCCCGGTGCTCGGTGCCGAAGATCGTCTTGGTCACGATCTCGACCAGTGGCACACCTGCACGGTTGTAGTCGACCAGCGAGTACTCCGCGCCCTGGATGCGTCCGGTCGCGCCACCCATGTGCGTGAGCTTGCCGGCGTCCTCCTCCATGTGCGCGCGCTCGATCGGGATCTGCACGATCGTGCCGTCCTCGAGCTCGACCTCGACGGACCCCTCGAACGCGATCGGCTCGTCGTACTGGGAGATCTGGTAGTTCTTGCTGAGGTCCGGATAGAAGTAGTTCTTGCGGGCGAACCGGCTCGACTCGGCGATCGAGCAGCCGAGCGCGAGTCCCAGGCTGATCGACGAGCGGATAGCCGTCTCGTTCACGACGGGCAGCGAACCGGGGAGTCCGAGGTCGACCGGCGCGATGAGCGTGTTCGGCTCAGCCGCGTGGTACGCCTCGTTCGCCGGGTTGGGCGCGTCGGAGAACATCTTCGTGTTCGTGTTCAGCTCGACGTGCACCTCGAACCCGAGAACGGGTTCGAACAGCTCCAGCGCCTTGTCGAAGTCCATGAGTTTGGCGGTGGCCATCAGCGGGTCCCTCCCACGAGCTGGGGTGCACGCGTGAGGAGAGGTGCTCCCCACGAATCGACGAGGAGCGTCTCGACCGCGGCGCCGACCTTGTACAGACGCGCGTCCTCACGGGCGGGCGCGATGAACTGGATGCCGACGGGCAGCCCGTCCTCTGCGGCGAGGCCGCTGGGGATCGAGATGCCGGGGACGCCCGCGAGGTTCACCGGGATCGTGGTGATGTCGTTGAGGTACATCTGCAGCGGATCGTCGATCTTCTCGCCGATCTTGAACGCGGTGGTCGGGGCCGAGGGCGTCGCGATGACGTCGACGTCCGCGAAGGCGTGCGCGAAGTCCTGCTGGATGAGCGTGCGGACCTTCTGCGCGCTGCCGTAGTACGCGTCGTAGTATCCGGCCGACAGCGCGTACGTGCCGAGGATGATGCGTCGCTTCACTTCGTCGCCGAAGCCCGCGTCGCGCGTGGCGGACATCACGTCCTCGACCGTCGGGTTCCCGTCGGGCGTCACACGGAGGCCGAAACGGACAGAGTCGAACTTCGCCAGGTTGCTCGATGCCTCGGCGGGGAGGATCAGGTAGTACGCGGCGACGCCGTACTCGAAGTGCGGCGCACCGATCTCGACGATCTCCGCGCCCTGAGCCTCCATGAGCGCGAGCGCGCTGCGGAAGGACTCGGCGACACCGGGCTGGAACCCGCTGTCGGGCAGTTCGCGGATGACGCCGACCTTGAGGCCTTTGAGGACGTCACCCCGCGCACCTTCGCGGGCGGCGTCGGCGAACGACGGCCATTCGTCGCGCAGCGATGTGGAGTCCTTGGGGTCGTATCCGCCGATCGCGTCGTGCAGGAGGCCGGCGTCGAGCACCGTCCTGGTCACGGGGCCGACCTGATCGAGGCTCGAGGCGAGGGCGATCGCGCCGTAGCGGCTCACGCCGCCGTAGGTGGGCTTGACGCCGACGGTGCCGGTGACGTGCGCGGGCTGGCGGATGGATCCACCGGTGTCGGAGCCGAGGGCCAGCGGAGCCTCGAACGCGGCGACGGCCGCAGCCGATCCGCCACCCGATCCACCCGGGATGCGGTCGAGATCCCAGGGGTTGCGGGTCGGGCCATAGGCCGAGTGCTCGGTCGACGACCCCATGGCGAACTCGTCCATGTTCGTCTTGCCGAGCGGCACGAGCCCCGCGGCGCGGGAGCGGGCGACGACGGTCGCATCGTACGGCGAGCGGTAGCCCTCGAGGATGCGCGAACCACTGGTCGTCGGCTGGTCGGTGGTGACGAGCACGTCCTTGATCGCGAGCGGGACGCCGGCGATCGGTCCGAGCTGCTCGCCGGCGGCGCGCTGCGCGTCGATCGAGGCCGCGGCATCGAGCGCCGCGGCGTTGACGTGGAGGAACGCATGGACGTCGCCGTCGACGGCGGCGATACGGTCGAGATGCGCCTGCGTCGCCTCGACGCTGGAGATCTCACGGCTCGCGAGCTTGTCAGCGAGCTCGGCAGCGGTCAGTCGGATGATGTCGCTCACTGCTCTTCTCCCAGGATCGCGGTGACACGGAAGCGGCCGTCGGCCTGGTCCGGGGCGTTCTGGAGCACCTGCTCGTGAGTCAGCGTCTGCCCGACGACGTCGGGGCGGAAGACGTTGCTCAGCGGGATGGGGTGGCTCGTCGCCGCGACGTCGGCGGTCGCGACCGCGGACACCTTCGCGATGTTGTCGACGATGGCGTCGAGCTGGCCCGTGAGCCGCGTCACCTCGTCGTCGTTCAGCTGGATGCGCGCGAGCACGCCGAGATGGCGCACAAGATCAGGGGTGATTTCAGACACGAGGCAAGTCTAGTTGCCGTACCCGCGGTCTCCCGCAGGTCCGCACTCCTGCGGCCTATGCTGGGCTCGTGAGCACGTATCAGCCTCCTCGTCCGTGGGTCGCCAGCTACGCGGAGGGCGTGCCGGAAGACCTCGCACCCATGTCCGGATCACTGATCGACATCGTCGCCGCCTCTGCGCGCGACTATCCCGACGCCCCCGCCCTTCAGTTCTTCGGGCGGGAGACGAGCTACGCAGAACTGCAGGCCGACATCGACCGCGCAGCGGCGGGACTCCGCGAGCTCGGCGTGAAAGCAGGCGACCCGGTCGCGATCGTGCTCCCGAACTGCCCCCAGCACATCGTCGCGTTCTACGCGGTGCTGCGTCTCGGCGCCGTCGTGGTCGAGCACAACCCGCTCTATACGCCGCGCGAGCTGCGCAAGCAGTTCGAGGACCACGGAGCGAAGCACGCGATCGTGTGGAACAAGGTCGTCGCCACCGTTCAGGAGTTCCCCGCGGATCTCGCGGTGACTTCGCTCATCTCCGTCGACGTCACGCGCGCGATGCCGCTGCTCACGCGGATCGCCCTGCGTCTGCCGGTCGCGAAGGCCCGGGAGTCCCGTGCCGCGCTGACCGAGCGCGTCCGCGGGACGGTCACGTGGGACACGCTGGTCTCCTCGGCGCCGATCTCAGCGTCGCACCCGAAGCCGCAGATCGACGATCTCGCGATCATCCAGTACACCTCGGGCACGACCGGCACGCCCAAGGGCGCAGCGCTGACGCATCGGAACCTGCTCTCCAACGCCGCGCAGGCACAGGCCTGGGTGCCGTCGATCCAGCGGGGCAAGGGGTGCGTGGTCTACGCCGTCCTGCCCATGTTCCATGCGTACGGCTTGACGCTCTGTCTGACGTTCGCGATGTCGATGGGCGCCAGGCTCGTGCTCTTCCCCAAGTTCGACCCCGATCTGGTGCTCGACGTGGTGAAGAAGCATCCGCCGACGTTCCTGCCTCTCGTCCCCCCGATCGCCGACCGTCTGCTCGCGGCTGCCCAGGCGCAGGAGATCTCGCTGGACGGCATCGAGGTCGCGATCTCCGGGGCGATGGCCCTGCCGCACGACCTCGTCGTGCCGTTCGAGGCGGCGACCGGCGGGTTCCTCGTCGAGGGCTATGGGCTCAGCGAATGCTCTCCGGTGCTCATGGCGAACCCGGTGGCGTCGAATCGCGTCCCCGGCACCGTCGGACTGCCGCTTCCCGGAACCGAGTGCCGCGTCGTCGACCCGGAGAACCCCACGCAGGACGTTCCGTCCGGATCTGCCGGCGAGCTGCTGGTGCGCGGCCCTCAGGTGTTCTCGGGCTACTACGGCAAGCCGGAGGAGACGGAAGCGGTGTTCTCCGAAGGTTGGTTCCGCACCGGAGACATCGTGACGATCGACGAGGGCGGATTCATCCGGATCGTCGATCGCATCAAGGAGCTCATCATCACGGGTGGCTTCAACGTCGCCCCCACCGAGGTGGAGAACGCCCTCCGCCAGCATCCGCAGGTGTCGGATGCCGCGGTCGTCGGTCTTCCCAGCGACCACTCGGGCGAGGAGGTCGTCGCGGCGATCGTCGTCGACCAGGGCGAGGACGTCGACGTCGAGGCCATCCGGGAGTTCGTCCGCGGTGTGCTGACGCCGTACAAGGTGCCGCGTCGGCTGTTCGTCGTCGACGAGCTGCCGAAGTCCCTCATCGGCAAGGTGCTGCGGCGCCAGGTCAAGGAGAAGCTCCTCGCGCTCACCGGTCGCTCCTGAGGGCGCCCTCACAGGCGCGAATTCACGGCGCACGCTACCCTTGATCAGTGACTGAAGAAGACGCTGCACCCACCGACGCCCCTGCGACCCCCGGATTCGAGGAGCTCGGCATCACCGGTGCCGTCCTCAAGGCCATCCGCGACCTGGGATACGAGACCCCGTCCCCGATCCAGGCCGCCACCATCCCGACGCTCCTCGCCGGCCGCGACGTGGTCGGCATGGCGCAGACCGGAACCGGCAAGACCGCTGCCTTCGCGCTCCCCGTCCTCGAGCGCCTCGACACCTCGCAGAAGACCCCGCAGGCTCTCGTCCTCGCGCCGACCCGCGAGCTCGCGCTCCAGGTCTGCGAGGCGTTCGAGTCGTACGCCTCCAAGATGAAGGGCGTCCACGTCCTCCCCGTCTACGGCGGTCAGGGCTACGGCGTGCAACTGTCGGCGCTGCGTCGCGGCGTGCACGTCGTCGTCGGTACCCCCGGCCGCATCATGGACCACCTCGCCAAGGGCACGCTCGACCTTTCCGAGCTGCAGTACCTCGTGCTGGACGAGGCCGACGAGATGCTGAAGATGGGCTTCGCCGAGGACGTCGAGCAGATCCTCGCGCAGACGCCGGAGGAGAAGCAGGTCGCCCTGTTCTCGGCGACCATGCCTCCCACGATCCGTCGGCTCGCGCAGCAGTACCTGCGCGACCCCGAAGAGATCACGATCAAGTCCAAGACCGCGACGAACACGAACATCACCCAGCGCTACCTGGTCGTCTCGTACGCGCAGAAGGTCGACGCTCTGACGCGCATCCTCGAGGTCGAGAACTTCGACGGGATGATCGTCTTCGTCCGGACGAAGAACGAGACCGAGACCCTCGCCGAGAAGCTCCGCGCCCGCGGGTACTCGGCCGCCGCCATCAACGGCGACGTCCCCCAGGTGCAGCGCGAGCGCAGCGTCAACCAGCTCAAGGACGGCAAGCTCGACATCCTCGTCGCGACCGACGTCGCCGCCCGCGGACTCGACGTCGAGCGCATCAGCCACGTCGTCAACTTCGACATCCCGACCGACACCGAGTCGTACGTGCACCGCATCGGCCGCACGGGTCGCGCCGGACGCACGGGCGATGCGATCAGCTTCATCACCCCGCGTGAGCGCTACCTGCTGAAGAGCATCGAGAAGGCCACGCGTCAGCAGCCGACGCAGATGCAGCTCCCGACGACCGAGGACGTGAACACCACGCGCCTCACGCGCTTCGACGATGCGATCACGGCCGCTCTCGGCGATGCATCCCGCATCGAGGGCTTCCGCGACATCATCGCCCACTACGTGCGCAACCACGATGTCCCGGAGGCGGACGTCGCTGCGGCCTTGGCCGTGGTGGCGCAGGGCGACAAGCCGCTGCTCCTCAACCCCGCCGACGACGCCCTGGCGAAGGCCGTCGAGTTCGACAACCGTCCCCCGCGCGAGCGCACGAACAGCTCGAGGGAGCCGCGCGAGCCTCGGACGGAGCGTCGCAGCCGCGGTGACTACACCGCGTACCGCATCGAGGTCGGTCGTCGGCACCGCGTCGAGCCGCGTCAGATCGTCGGTGCGCTCGCGAACGAGGGCGGGCTCGGCCGAGACGACTTCGGAGCGATCAACATCCGCCCGGACTTCTCGATCGTCGAGCTGCCGTCGAACCTCAGCTCCACCGTGCTCGACAAGCTCCGCGACACGCGTATCTCGGGTCGTCTCATCGAGATCAAGCCCGACCGCGGTCCGGGCGCCCGTCGCTCCAGCGGCCCCCGCGACGGCGGCGACCGCTATGACCGCCCGCGTCAGGATCGCGGCGACCGTGACGACAAGCCGTTCCGCAAGCCTCGTCATAAGGG
>JAZBLS010000003.1:0-57850 GCA_037033365.1 Actinomycetota bacterium
CGTCGGCCCGGCCGAGGAGCCCTGCACCCGGCGCCCGGGTGGCGTGGAACCTCTCGATGTCGAGACCGGCGGCCGAGGCATCCGGGACGCCGATCGACTCTTCGGGGTCGAGAGTGAGCCCCGTCGCCCCGATCGATCGGGCCCACTCGATCGTGGCGGCATCCCACGACGTGCCGGTCGCATGCTCGATCAGGGCGGCGATGCCCTCGAACGCGATCGTGGAGTACCGCGACACGGTGCCGGCGGCGAAGTCCCGGCCGCGGGTCAGCAGCTCGTCGCGCAGCGGTGCAGCGGTGTCGAGCGGCGGCTCGGAGATCCCCGACGTGTGGCTCGCGAGGTGCCGCAGCCGGACGACGTCGTCGCGCGAGGCGCCGAATTCCGGCAGCGCGTCCGAGAGCGGGGTGTTCGGGGTGAGGAGCCCGCGTTCGATCGCGCGCGCGGCGGTGATGCCCGTGAGCGCCTTGGTGATCGAGAACAGCGGATACACGGCATCCGTCGTCGCTCCGAACGCGTCGAGGGCCACCGTTCCCTCCGAGGTCGCGATGCCGAGCACAGCGGTGGGCAGACGCTCCGCCTCGACGTGACGACGAGCCCAGTCGAAGGCTGCGTGGAAGGTCATGGGGACTCCCGGATGATCGATTCGTGTCGCGAGGTTCCGCGAGAGAGCAGTGGACCCTACGATAGAGGAATGGCACAGAAAGCGCTTTCCCATGCGTCCGCGCTGATCGACGGGCAGCACCCGACCCGCTCTGTGCTCCGGCTCCTCCTCCGCCGCCCGTGGCGCCTCGCGTTCGCGATCACGGCGTTCGCGGTCAAGGAGATCCCGCTGTGGTTCCTCCCCGTGATCACGGCGGCGATCATCGACGTCGTCGCGTCGGACGGCGAGGTGAGCGAGGTCATGTGGTGGTTCGCGCTCGCGGCGGTACTGCTGCTGCAGAACTACCCGAACCACATCCTCTACACCCGCAACTTCATGACCGTCGTGCGCGACCTCGGCGCCGACCTCCGCAACGCCCTCACCGCCCGTCTGCAGAGCCTCTCGATCGGCTATCACACCCGGATGAGCTCCTCCATCGTGCAGACGAAGGTCGTCCGCGACGTCGAGAACGTCGAGCTCATGCTGCAGCAGGTGACGCATCCCCTGCTGTCGTCGTCGATGGTCATGATCGGCGCCCTCGCGATGACCGCGATCACGGTGCCGCAGTTCCTCCCCGTGTACGCGCTGGCCGTGCCGATCGCGATCGGCATCCGCTACGGCATGCGCAACCGGTCGAAGCGGCGCAACGAGGTGTTCCGCCGCGAGATCGAGACCCTCTCGGCGCGCGTGGGCGAGATGGCGTCGCTCATCCCCGTCACCAGGGCGCACGGCGTCGAGGAGACCGCGATCACGCGTGTCGCGGGCGGGGCAGACGGCGTCCGTCGCGCGGGCCTCGATCTCGACCTCCTGAACGGACGGGTCGCCTCGATCTCGTGGGTGGCGATGCAGCTCCTCGGCGTGGCATGCCTCATGCTCGCGGCGGTGTGCGCGCTCACCGGATTCCTGCCGATCACGCCGGGCGAGGTCGTGATGCTCTCGAGCTACTTCACGCTGCTCACCGGCGGGCTCACGCAGCTGCTGATGCTCATCCCGGTCGGGGCGCGCGGCCTCGAGTCGGTCCGCTCGATCGCCGAGGTGCTGCAGGAGCCGGACATCGAGCAGAACTCCGGCAAGAGCGTGGTCGACGGCGTGCGCGGCGAGGTGGTCCTCGACGGCGCGACGCATCGATACGCGGATGCCGAGGATGACGCTCTCATGGGCATCGATCTGCGGATCGCCCCCGGCGAGACCGTCGCGTTCGTCGGGTCGTCCGGTTCGGGGAAGTCGACGCTCCTGAACCTCGTGCTCGGGTTCGTGCGTCCGACGAGCGGACGGATCCTGCTCGACGGTCGCGACATGCAGGACCTCGACCTCCGGAGCGTCCGCCGCTCGATCTCGGTCGTGCCGCAGGAATCGGTGCTGTTCGAGGGGTCGATCTTCGACAACATCACCTACGGGCTCGAGCACGCCACCCCGGATCGCGTCGAGCGGGCGCTCCGCGACGCCAATGCCTGGGACTTCGTGCGCGAGCAGCCGCAGGGATGGGACACGGTCGTGGGGGAGCGAGGTGCCAGGCTCTCAGGAGGGCAGCGTCAGCGCCTCGCCATCGCGCGGGCGCTCGTGCGGGACCCGCGTATCCTCCTCCTCGACGAGGCCACCAGCGCGCTCGACCCCGAGTCCGAGCAGCTGGTCAAGGAGGCGCTGGATCGCCTCATGCGGGGCCGGACCACGCTCGTGGTCGCGCACCGGCTGTCGACCATCCGCCAGGCGGACCGCATCGTCGTTCTCGAGCGGGGCCGTATCGTCGAGCAGGGATCGCATGAGGAGCTGCTCGTCGCCGACGGCCGCTATGCGCGGCTGCACCTGGTGCAGAACGGCATCCGATGACCCGCCGCGAAGACCGTCTATTTCTGCCGAACGGCATAAACCGACGGTCTATTCGTGACATACGGCAGAAACAGACGGGCACGGCGACGACGGCGTCCGAGGAGGACCTATGACATCCGAGAAGAAGACTCTGCGCGTGGCGCTCGTGGGAACCGGCGCGGTCGCGAACGCGCACGCCAGGGCGGTCGCGGCGTATCCGCGGGGCGAGCTCGTCGCGGTCGCCGATCTCTCGGTCGACAAGGCGCGCGAATTCGCCGACACCTACGGCGTCGCGTCGGCCTACGGCGATCTCGACGAGATGCTCGCGGCACAGCAGCCCGACGTCGTGCTCGTCTGCACGCCGCCCGGGCCGCACAGGGCGCAGACCCTCGCCGCGTTCGCCGCCGGAGCCCACGTGGTCGTCGAGAAGCCGCCGGCACCGTCGCTCGACGAGCTCGACGACATGCGAGCCGGGGCGGAGGCCGCAGGCAGGCAGCTCGCGGTGGTCTTCCAGCAGCGCACCGGCACGGCCGCCGCTCACGTGCGCGGTCTGCTGCAGAGCGGGGCGCTCGGGCGGCCGCTCGTCGCCGTCTGCCAGACGCTGTGGTTCCGCGACGCGGACTACTTCGCGGTGCCCTGGCGCGGCAAGTGGGAGACCGAGGGCGGTGGCACGACGCTGGGCCACGGCATCCATCAGTTCGACCTGCTCGCTCACCTCCTCGGCGACTGGTCGTCGGTGCAGGGGAGGCTCTGGCGGCTCGACCGCGAGACCGAGACGGAGGACGTGTCGACCGCGACCGTCGTGTTCGAGCAGGGCGTCGTCGCCCAGCTCGTGACGAGTGCGGTGTCGCCTCGCGAGACCAGCTCGATCCGCATCGACACCCAGAAGGCCACGATCACGGTCGATCATCTCTACGGTCACGGCCACGAGAACTGGAGCATCACGCCCGCGCCGGGGTTCGAGGCCGAGGCGGATGCCTGGAAATTCCCGGATGTCGAGGAGCGCAGCGACCACGCGCCGCTGCTCCGCGACGTGTTCGATGCGCTGCTCGACGGCACCCCGCTGCCCGCGACCGCGGATGCCCCCGCTCGATCCCTCGAGCTGGTCGCCGCGATCTACGCATCGGCCGCGGCCGACGGCGCCGTCATCACGCCGGAGACCCTCGCGTCGCACCCCACGCACCGCGCCGGCTTCGCGAGCCCCGTGACGGATCTGCGGCGGTGAGGGAGCTCTACCGGGACCCGATCTACGACGGGGCCACGGACCCGCGCGTCGTGATCGACGGCGAAGGACGCTGGTGGATGTTCTACACGCAGCGCCGGGCGAGCGTCGAGGACGCGGGGCCCGGGGTCTCCTGGATCCACGGCAGCCGCATCGGCGTCGCGACGTCTCCGGACGGCGTCCACTGGACGTACGAGGGCACGCTCGAGCCGACCGGGCCCGACCTTCGGCTCGAACCCGGCCCGCCTCCCGCCGAGGTCGACCGCACGCACTGGGCACCCGAGGTGATCCAAGACGGCACGCGGTGGCGCATGTACCTCACCGAGATCGAGGGCATCCCCGACCGCTGGCCCGGGTTCGCCCGCACGATCGTCGAGTACGTGTCCGACGACCTGCGCGCCTGGGATCGATGCGGCCCCCTCCCACTGAGCAGCGACCGGGTGATCGACGCCGCGGTCGCGCGCACGCCGGACGGCCGCTGGCGCATCTGGTACAAGGACGAGGCGGCGGACTCCGTGACCATGGTCGCGTCGTCGGGCGATCTCGACGCGTGGGAGCTCGAGGGGATCGCGATCGGCGGCAGGCCGCACGAGGGTCCCGACGTCTTCGAGCTCCGCGGCGTGTGGTGGATGATCGTCGACGAGTGGCGGGGGATGGGCGTGTACCGCTCTCCTGACGGCATCCGATGGTCGCGTCAGGGCGGCGCGGACGCGGTGATCCTCGAGCGAGCCCCGGGCGGCGCGACCGGTAGCCACGGTGCGCACGTGCGCGACGGCGACGTCCTGTGGTTCTACTGGTTCGGCACGGCCGAGGGCTCGGCTCCCCACGCGGGCACCGGCGAGCGCCGTCGATCTGCGGTGTATCGATCGCGCCTCGACCTCGAACAGGGGGTCCTCGTTGTGCGAACACCCACTCCGGAATATAACGTTTAAATCGGAACGCCCGATTACCGCTTGCGAAACGTTTCAATCTGGTTTAGCGTGCAGGTAAGCGTTTTCCCCGCACCGCGGAATCGCCCGCACACATGGACAGCGACGTTCCACGGCTCGGCCGGACGAGGACGTTCACCAGAGAGGACAATGATGTTCAGCAAGAAGCGCATGGCGGCCACTGCGGCCGTCGCGACCAGCGCCGCGCTGGTACTCGCCGGCTGCGCCGGCGGCAGCACTCCCGACGCCGATGCCACGTACGACCCCGACGAGAAGGTCACTCTCGACCTCGCGTTCTGGGGCAACGACGTCCGCGCCGATCTGTACAACCAGGCGGTCGAGGCGTTCAACGAGGAGTACCCGAACATCACGGTCAACGCCACGTTCCTCACCTTCCCCGAGTTCTGGGAGAAGCGGCAGACCGAGGCGGCGGGCGGTGGCCTCCCCGACGTGATGCAGTTCGACTACTCGTACCTTCGCCAGTACTCCGAGAACGGACTGCTGCTCGACCTCGACCCGTACCTCGGCGGCATCATCGACACCGAGCCGCTGTCGCAGAACATCCTCGACATCGGCGTCGTGAACGACACGACCTACGGCATCACGACCTCGACCAACGCCTGGGGCATCTTCACGAACCCTGCGCTGCTCCAGACGGCCGGCGTCGAGGAGTTCGCGGGCGGCGACTGGGAGGACTACTCCGACTGGGTGTCCGAGGTCACGGATGCCAGCGGTGGCGCATTCTGGGGCGGGTCCGACTACACCGGGCGCATCCAGAACCTGGAGATCCAGCTCCGCAGTGAGGGCAAGAACCTCTTCGACGAGGACGGCACGCCCGGTTTCGACGAGGAGCGACTGACCGAGTTCTGGGAGTCCGGCGCAGCCGCCCGCGAGGACGGCTCCGTCGTCCCGCAGCAGGTCGTCGAGGAGCTCAACCCCCTCACCGCCTTCGACGCGGCCAAGAACGCCAGCGAGCTCACGTGGGACAACTTCGGAGCGGGCTACCTCGCGAACCTCGGCGAGGCATACCCCGAGCTCGGTCTCATCGCGCCGCCCGTCACGAAGGAGGGCGCGAAGGACCTGTACCTGAAGCCCTCGATGCTCCACACGATCTCCGCCAAGACCGAGCACCCCGAGGCCGCGGCCACGCTGGTGAACTTCCTCGTGAACTCGCCCGAGTCGGGAGAGATCTTCGGCACGAACCGCGGCCTGCCCGCATCCGAGACCGCACTCGAGTCGGCGGACCTCGACCCGCTCAGCCAGCAGGTCCAGGCATACGAGGAGTCGATCTCCGACCGCCTCGGCGATGCCCCGCCCGTGCCGATCGTCGGCTACGGCACGCTCGAGGAGAAGTTCCGCCAGCTCGGCACCGAGCTGAACTTCGGCACCATCACGGTCGACGAGGCCGTCTCGCAGTTCTTCTCCGAGATGGACGTCGTCCTCAACCAGTGATCATCCCGGTGGGCCGGCTCGTCGGACCCGGCCCACCGGTCCACACACTTCGGAAGGAGCTGTCATGACCACGACAGCCACCAGGACGATCGTCACGGACGAGGGGTCCCGCAAGGGGCGTTCGCTCCGCAGCGGTCGCCGCCCTGAGGGAGAGCTCACCCGACCGGGTCAGAAGGCGCGTCTGCGTCGCGAGACCGCGGCGGGCTACGCGTTCCTCACGCCCTGGCTGATCGGCTTCCTCGGTCTGACGGCCGTGCCGATGATCTACTCGCTGTACCTGTCGTTCACGAGGTACAACATCTTCCAGCCACCGAAGTGGATCGGGCTGGACAACTACATCCGGCTGTTCACGAACGACCCGAACTTCATCCAGTCGTCGCAGATCACCCTGGTCTACGTCTTCATCGGAACGCCGATCACGCTCGCGGCGGCCCTCGGTGTGGCGATGCTCCTGAACTACCGCGACAAGGGCGCCGGGTTCTTCCGCTCCGCGTTCTACGCCCCCTCGCTGATCGGCGGATCGGTGTCCGTCGCGATCGTGTGGCGGGCGATGTTCAACTCCGACGGGCCCGTCGACAGCGGCCTGCAGATCTTCGGCATCGACCTCGGCGGCTGGATCGGCAACCCGTCGCTCATCCTGCCGATGATGATCCTCCTCGCGATCTGGCAGTTCGGATCGACCATGGTGATCTTCCTCGCCGGCCTCAAGCAGATCCCGAAGGAGCTGTACGAGGCGGCCGAGATGGACGGCGCGAACGCGTACCGTCGCTTCCGCGCCGTGACCATCCCGATGCTCTCGCCGGTGATGTTCTTCAACCTGCTGCTGGGTCTGATCGGCGCGTTCCAGGTGTTCGCGTCGGCGTACATCATCTCCAACGGCACCGGAGGCCCCGCGGGGATGACGAACTTCATCACCGTGTACCTCTACAAGCGAGGATTCTCCGACGGGCAGATGGGCTACGCGGCCGCGATCGCGTGGGTCCTGCTGGTCGTCGTCGCGATCATCGCCTTCATCCTGTTCCGCACCCAGCGCTCCTGGGTGCACTACTCGGGAGACGACCGATGACCACCACCGCCCCCGCCACCGAAGCGCTCGTCACGGCATCCGCTCCCTCCGGCCGTCGCAGGGTGAAGCGCAAGACCTGGCAGACCGTCGTCTGGTTCATCGCGCTGATCGCGCTCACCGCGCTCGTGCTGTACCCGCTGGTGTGGCTGTTCCTGTCGACGTTCAAGCCGAACTCCGAGTTCGGTCAGAACCCGGGCCTGCTGCCGCAGTCGCCGACGCTCGACAACTACGGCAAGGTCATGGAGGGCATCGCCGGAGTGCCGATGTGGCGCTTCTTCCTGAACTCGCTGATCCTCGCGGCATCCGCCGTGATCGGCACCGTGCTGTCGTCGGCTCTCGCCGCCTACGCGTTCGCCCGCGTGCAGTTCAAGGGCCTCGGCATCCTGTTCGCGGCGATGATCGGCACGCTGCTGCTGCCGTTCCACGTCGTGATCATCCCGCAGTACATCATCTTCAACCAGCTCGGGTGGGTCGACACCTTCATCCCGCTGATCCTGCCGAAGTTCCTCGCCACCGAGGCGTTCTTCGTGTTCCTGCTCGTGCAGTTCATCCGCCAGATGCCCCGCGACATGGATGAGGCGGCACGCATCGACGGCGCAGGCCACCTGCGGATCTTCTGGTCGATCATCCTGCCGCTCATCAAGCCCGCCCTCATCACGTGCGCGATCTTCTCGTTCATCTGGGCGTGGAACGACTTCCTCGGGCCGCTGCTCTACCTGACCAGCCCCGAAAACTACCCGCTGCCGATCGCACTGCGCCTCTACAACGACCAGACCTCCTCGTCCGACTACGGTGCGACGGTCACGGCCTCGTTCGTCGCCCTCGTGCCGGTGCTGCTGTTCTTCGTGGTCTTCCAGCGCTTCCTCGTCGACGGCGTCGCCACTCAGGGACTGAAGGGCTGACCGTGTCGGTGCTCAGCGGAGATCGTCGGGCGCAGCGCGCCGCGAAGCGCGAGGCGCACTCGGGCGCCGGCCCGACGGTCTCGGGCATCGAACCGGGGGTCAACCCCGGGGCCACGGCCAAGTTCGGTCTCTTCGGGGAGGTGCTCACGATCGGCCTCATGATGTCGATCGTCGCGCTCGGTGTCGTCACGCTGCCGATCGCGCTCGCCGCCGGCATCCGGCATCTGCGTCGCTTCGTGGCGGCCGACGACTCCCGCGCCGCGCTGTTCTGGGAGGACGTGCGTGCCGGCATCCTGCCCTCGCTCCTCGTGGGTGTGCCCGCGGTGCTGATCGCGGCTGTCCTCACCGCCGACGTCGTGCTCGCGGGTTCCGGTGCACTGCCGGGCGGGCAGGTTATCGCCGTCGTCGGCTGGGCAGGCCTGCTCGCCCTGGCCGTCGCCGTCCTCACGGCGGCGGGGGAGTGGAGCCCGTCGCGCGGCTGGATCGAGGCGGTCCAGGCCGTGCCCGGGGTGATCAGGGCGGATGCCGTCGGCGCCGCGTACATCGCGGCCGCCGCCGTCTTCACGGGCGTCGTCACCTGGGCGCTCGCGCCCCTCTTCATCGCCGGGATCGGATGCGCGGCGCTCGCCGTCGTGGCGGTCCCCGCGCGTCGCAGGCGCTGACAGACCCCTCCGAGGTGAGAAGGTTGTCCTCAGCACACGAACGCGAGGACTGGGGTGGACGATGGCGGTAGGCGTGAAGGACGTCGCGGCTGCGGCCGGCGTCTCTGTCGGGACCGTCTCGAACGTCCTCAACCAGCCAGAGCGCGTCTCCGCGCGGACCGTCGAGCGGGTGCAGCAGGCGATCAGGGAGCTCGGCTTCGTGCGCAACGACGCGGCCCGTCAGCTGCGGGCCGGTCGGAGCCGCAGTATCGGCCTCGTGGTGCCCGACATCGGCAACCCGTTCTTCGCCGACGTCGTCCGCGGTGCGGAGGATCGAGCCGCGGATGCCGGCATGACCGTGCTGCTCGGCAACAGCGACGAGCGGGACGAGCGCCAGCAGGCGCACCTCGAACTCTTCCAGGAGCAGCGCGTGAACGGCGTGCTCCTGACCCCCGCGTCGGATGACCTCTCCGGCGTGCACCGTTTCGCCGCCGGCGGGATGCCGGTGATCCTCGTCGACCGCGAGGTCGAGGAGGGGCTGCTGCCGTCGGTCTCGGTCGACGACGTCGAGGGTGGGCGTCTCGCGGCCGAGCACCTGCTGTCGTCCGGGCGGCGCCGACTGGCGTTCGTCGGCGGACCGTCGTCGGTGCAGCAGGTCGCCGACCGTCTGCGCGGCGTGCGCGCGGCCGTCGACGCGCACCCCGACGCGACGCTCGAGGTCATCGAGCAGTCGACGCTCACGGTGCTGCAGGGCCGGGCTGCGGGGGAGGACCTCGCATCGCGTGACTCGGCGGCGCGGCCCGATGCCGTGTTCGCGGCCAACGACCTGCTCGCGGTCGGGCTGCTGCAGGCATTCAGCTTCGGCTCCGGCATCCGTGTGCCCGAGGACATCGCGATGGTCGGGTACGACGACATCGACTTCGCCTCCGCCACGGTCGTGCCGCTCAGCTCCGTCCGCCAACCGGCTCGGCTGCTGGGATGGACGGGCGTCGACCTGCTCCTGAAGGAGCTCGACGGCGTCGACCATGACCGTCGGGTGCGGTTCCAGCCCGAGCTCGTCGTGCGGGAGTCGAGCGCGGTCGGCAGCTGAGCCGCCGCATCCGGCCCTCGGTTCGTGACTGCCCTCCAGACCCGTTATGATTGCAGGGTGCATCCGGTCTTCACGGAGCGGATGCCTGGAGACGTCGCATAGTCCGGCCGAGTGCACCACCCTGCTAAGGTGGAGTCCCCGCAAGGGGACCAGGGGTTCAAATCCCCTCGTCTCCGCACAAGAACCCCCGCTCAGGCGGGGGTTTTCTCGTGTCCGGGGTCGTGGTGTCCTGGGTGCTCCGGTCGTCGCCGAGCCTGTCACCCCGAGCACAGCTTCGGATGACGCGGGCGACACGCCGCGGCATCCGCCCCGCCCTGCGGCGTGTCGGCCGGCGGATCCGAAGCTGTGCCCGGCGGGAGGGGCACACGGATCCGAATCTGTGCCCAGCGGGCGGGACCGGCGGTTCGGACGGCCCGGCCCGCGGTGCCGCCGCTACCGCCTAGTCTGCTCGGCCCCCGACAGCCGCTGCGCGAGGTAGATCGGCACGATCGAGACGACCACGAGCACCACCGCGATCACCGCGACGATCGGCGCCTGGTTCGGGCGGAACATGTTGTTGAGGATGAAGATCGGCAGTGTGGTCACGCCGGACCCTGCCGTGAACGTCGTGACGATGATCTCGTCGAAGCTCAGCGCGAAGGCCAGCAGTCCTCCCGCGAGCAGTGCCGAGCGCAGCTGCGGGAAGGTCACGAGGCGGAACGTCGTCCACATGCCGGCGCCGAGGTCGGCGGAGGCCTCCTCGAGGTTGAGACCCATGCGGCGCAGCCGCGCGATCACGTTGTTGAAGACGGTCACGATGCAGAACGTGGCGTGCGCGATCACGACGGTCCAGATCGACAGCGGCACGCCCATGATCGTGCGGAAGAAGTTGTTCAGCGCGATGCCCGTGATGATGCCGGGGAGGGCGATGGGCAGGATCACGAGCAGCGAGACGGCATCTCGCCCGAAGAACGCGAACCGCTGGAGCGCGAGCGAGATGAGCGTGCCGAGCACGAGCGCGATCGCGGTCGAGATGATCGCGACCATGACGCTGGTGCCGATCGCATCCAGGGCGCCCTTGCTCTGGAACGCCCGGCCCCACCACTCGAGGGTGAACCCGGGCGGCGGCCACGACAGCGACGTGGAGGTCGAGAACGAGTTGACGAGCACCACGAGCAGCGGCACGTACACGGCGAGGAGGATCACGCAGGTCACCGTGGCGAGGGTGACGCGGGCGCCGGAGGAGAGTCGCATACGGGCTCCTAGAGGTTGTCGAGCGCGCCCGTGCGGCGCACGAGAGCGAGGTAGCCGAAGATGATGACGATCGGGATCAGGGCGATCGCCGCCGCGAGCGGCAGGTTGTTCGCCGCGCCGACATTCGTGTAGACGAGGTTGCCGAGCATCTGGTTCGCGCCGCCGACGATGTTGACCGTGATGTAGTCGCCGAGCGACAGCGAGAAGCTGAAGATGGTGCCCGCGATCACGGCGGGGAAGGCGAGCGGCCACACGACGCTCGCGAGCGTGCGCCAGGTCTTGCCGCCGAGGTCCGCCGAGGCCTCGAGGAGGGAATCCGGCACGCGCTCGAGCCCCGCGTAGATCGGCAGGATCACGTACGGCAGCCAGAGGTACGAGAGCGTGATGATGGTGGCCGTCACACCGTAGCCGGGGGTGTGCAGACCGAGGGGTGCCAGGAGCCACTCCATGATCCCGTCCTGCGACAGGACGCTGCGCCACGCGTAGGCCTTCACGAGATAGCTCGCCCAGAGCGGCATCAGCACCGCGATGAGCAGGATCCGCTGCATCCGCGGGGTCGCGACCTTGGCCATGAAGAACGCGATCGGCAGAGCCAGCACGACGTCGATCACCGTGACCGCGAGGGCGATGCCGACCGTGCGGAGCGTGACCGTCTGATACAGCGACCCGGTGATCACGGTGACGATGTTGTCGAGCGTCCAGTCCGTGCGAATCTCGCCCGTGAAGCTGTCGACCGTCCAGAACGCCGTGATCAGCAGCAGCACGAGCGCGACGATGTACACGAGGACGAGCCAGAACAGGGGCGCGCTGAGCAGCAGAGCGAGCCGGGTGCGCGGGTGCGTCGTCAGGTACGAGGACGCACGGCGGCCGAAGGTGACGCGGGGCAGCGGCACGGACCTCGTGGGCGGCGTCGGCCTCGTCGGTGGCGTCGGCGGCGCGGTGGTGGTGGCGTTCATGATTCCCTTCGGGGCACGTGCTCGGGGCGGATGCCGGGAGCGGATGCCGGGGCGCGGTGCGCGCCCCGGCATCCGAGGGTCAGCCCTTGATCTCCTGCCAGGCCGACGTCCACGCGGCGTAGTCGACGCACTCGACGTCGGTGCGCCCGTCGACGCACTCGGCGATCGGGGTCGTCCAGTACCAGATCTGCTCGGCGTAGGAGGCGTCGCCCGCGTGGTACGCCTCGCAGTCGTCGCGGAAGTCGCACGCCTCCTGGCTGGAGGGCGCCTCGCCGAAGTAGGCCGTGGCCTGCGCGTTGGCCTCGGGGCTGGCGATCCAGTCGAGCCACGCGTACGCGCAGTTCGGGCTCTTCGCCTCCGACGCGATCATCCAGGTGTCCGACCATCCGGTCGCGCCCTCCTCGGGGAGGACGACGGCGGTCGGAGCGCTCTCGCCCTGCAGGACGTTCTGGATGACCTGCCAGGTCGTGCCGATGACCGAGTCACCGCTCTCGAACGCCTGGATCTCCTTCAGGTAGTCCGACCAGTACTCGCCGACGTGCGTGCGCTGCTCCTTGAGCAGGTCGACGGCGGCATCGAACTGCGTCTGGTCGAGCGCGTACGGGTTGGTGATCCCGAGGTCGGGCTCGTGCGCCATCAGGTACAGCGCGGCATCCGCGATGTAGATGGGGGAGTCGTAGGCGGTGACCTTGCCGGAGAACTCCGACGCGCCGTCGAACACCGCGCTCCACGACGTCGGGGCCTCGGTGACGACATCAGTGTTGTACATCAGGAGGTTGGCACCGTAGCCGTGCGGGACGCCGTACGACTGACCGTCGACGGAGTTCCACGCCTTGTCCTTGAGGAAGTCGTAGACGTTGGCGTAGTTCGGGATGAGGCCGGTGTTGACCGGAGCCACGTCGCCTGCGGCGATCAGGCGGAGCGTCGCGTCGCCCGAGGCGGCGATCACGTCGTAGTCGCCCGTCTTCATGAGGCTGACGGCCTCGTCGGATGTGCCGTAGGACTTCGAGACGACCTGGCAGCCGGTGAGATCCTCGAAGCCGCTGACCCAGTCGACGTCGGGGTCGTTCGTGCCGTCCTCGACGTAACCGGGCCAGGCGAGGATCGACACGGTCCCCTCGTTGTCGCCCAGGGAGTCGGCCTCGGGGGTCGACGCGCCGCCGCCGGAGGAGGCGGTGCCGCAGGAGGTGAGAGCGATGATCGAGCCGATCGCCACGGCGGATGCGGCGAGGGTGCGCCGTCCGCGGCTGGAGTACATCATGGGATTTCCTCTCGTCGTGCTGTGTGTGCGGTGGGTGATGCAGGTGGTGCGGGTGATGCGGTGTGGTGCGCTCGGGGGACGCGCGCCGGGTCGCGCGGAGTCAGGCTCCGGGCGGGATCAGCGGCACGACGTCCTCGTCGTGCCACGTGACGTGGACGCGGTGCCCGCGCTCGGCGTCGCGGCTGCCGGAGCGGTCGTTGCGCTCCAGCACCGTGACGCGCGGGCCCGCGTCGAGATCGACGACGCGGCGGATGCCGCTGCCGACGTAGATGGATTCGACGACGACGCCCGGGGCCGAGCGCACGCCGGCGGCCGCGGTCGCGGCATCCGTGAGCGTCATCCGCTCGGGGCGGATCGAGTGCTCGCCCGTGCGGCCGAGGAGCTCGGCCGACAGGTCTGCCGCGAACAGGTTCGACGTCCCGACGAAGTCGGCGACGAAGCGCGAGGCCGGCCGCTCGTAGAGGTCCTGCGGGGTGCCCAGCTGCTCGATGCGCCCCGCGTTGAAGACGGCGATGCGGTCGGAGAGCGTCAGTGCCTCCTCCTGGTCGTGGGTCACGAAGATGAAGGTGATGCCGAGGTCGCGCTGCAGCTGCTTGAGCTCGACCTGCATCTGCTCGCGGAGCTTGAGGTCGAGCGCGCCGAGTGGTTCGTCGAGCAGCAGGACCTTGGGCTGCACGACGGTGGCCCTGGCGAGGGCGACGCGCTGACGCTGGCCGCCGGAGAGCTGCGAGGGCTTGCGGCCGCTCATCTGCTCGAGCCGGACGGCCGCGAGCGCCTTCATCGCTCGGTCTCGGCGCTCGGTGCGGCCGACGCCGCGCACACGCAGCCCGTAGGCCACGTTCTCGAGCACGCTCATGTGGGGGAACAGCGCGTAGTCCTGGAAGACGGTGTTGACCTCGCGGTCGAACGGCGCCTTGCGAGTCACGTCGGTTCCGGAGAGCTCGATCGTGCCACCGGTCGGCTGCTCGAAGCCGGCGATGAGACGGAGGACCGTCGTCTTGCCCGAACCCGACGGGCCGAGCATCGAGAAGAACTCGCCCTCGGCGATCTCGAGGTCGATATGGTCGACGGCCGTGACGGACCCGAACTCCTTCGTCAGCCCGGTGAGCCGGATGGCGGGGGCGTCGGTGCGGTGCGTGGTGGTGCGATTCTGCTCGGACATGGATCTCCTTCGATGCCGCTCGAATTTAATCATATGGATCCATATGTTCAAAAGAGGTCGTGCGTGTTACCGTCGTGTAACGCCCGGATCCGACCCGATCCGGCCTCCGGAAGGAGACCCGTGCCCCGTCGTGCCACCGGCCACAATGACGCCGCGCGTTCCGTCGTGTTCGCTCCCCTGGATGGGGCAGGGCGAGCCGAGCTCGTGGAGCAGCGCCTGACCGACGCGATCATCAGCGGGGTGCTGCACGACGGCGAACGCCTGCCGAGCGAGTCCGAGCTCTCGCGCAGTCTCGGCGTCGCACTCGTCACCGCCCGGGAGGCGCTCGAAGGACTCCGCACGCACGGCCTCGTGCGCACCCGCCGCGGACGCGACGGAGGCAGCTTCGTCACCTACGACCGCGAAGCCGCGACGCGGCTCCTCGACCGACGGCTGCAGGGGCACTCGCGCATCGAGCTGCGAGACCTCGCCCTGCACGCCGCGGCCATCGCGGGGGCGGCCGCCGAAGCGGCGGCGGACCGGGCGAGCGACGACGATCTCGAGAGCCTGGAGGGGCTGCTCGAGAGCGCAGACCTCTCCACGGCCGGCGGTGCTCGGCGCGCGGCCGGACGCTTCCAGCTGGAGGTCGCCGCGATCAGCCAGTCGCCCCGGCTCGTCCGCGAGGAGGTGCGCCTGCAGGCCGAGGCCGGACCGCTGCTGTGGCTGGGCCTCCGCGACCCTGCGGCACGCGAGCGGCAGGCCCGAGCGCACGGACAGGTGCTCGCCGCGATCCGCGACGTCGACCCCGTGGCGGCGCGACTCGCCGCGGTGTCGCCGATCCGCGACGCGCACGCCTGGCTCGTCGAGGAGAAGCTGCGCCTGGAGGCGACGGAGGCCCCCTCGACGCGCGCCCCGGCACGGCAACCCGTTCCGGCATCCGCATTCCCGTCGAAGGAGACATCGGAATGAGCACACTCACCACCTCCGCCCCGCAGATCGCCCAGGGCATCGCGGCGACCGTCGACAGGCTCGTCGCCGTCACGGACGAGTGGCGCGACCGGCTCGCCGCCCTCCTCGCCGACGACGACGCGCGATCGGCCGGCACGCTCGACCCGCTCGTGCACGATCTGGTGCTGTCCGCCTTCGACGGCGGCCTCGTGACGGGGGCCGGCTTCGTCGCCGCACCCGGTCTGCTCGCGGATGCGCACTGGCACCTCGCGTGGTGGCTGGCCGATCGCGACGTGACGTCGCCGCGGCGACTCGCGACGGTCGACGACCCCGACAGCGATCAGTTCCGCGACTACACGGCGCTGGAGTGGTGGCGCGTGCCGGCGCGCACCCATGCGCGGCACCTCACCGGGCCCTACGTCGACTACGTCTGCACCGATGACTACACGATCACGATCACCTCGCCGATCGAGGCGGACGGCGAGCTGCTGGGTGTCGTCGGGGTCGACTGCCTCGTCGACCGGCTCGAGAGCGAACTGCGGCCGTTCCTCCGGGCATCGGGCGGTGCGGCGGTCGTGAACTCGTCGAGCCGCGTCGTGACCGCGACGGATGCGCGGCTGGAGACCGGATCCATCCTGCGGGCGCCGGGGCTCGCCGAGGCGCTCGCACCGCTCAGAGAGGCCGTGCCCGGCGCGGTGGACGCCCTCCTCCCGGGCGACGTGCGCGTCCTCTCCTGCGGCGATACGTCATTGGCGCTGATCACCGGACTGTGACTTCCGCGGATGACCCGGGGTTACGCGCGATGACGCCCGGCCGGATCAGCCGCGCCGTGCCGTCCTAGGGTCGCTGGTGCGACCGGCGTGCCCGAAGGAGCCGGTCGCGCCCGCCGTCAGAGGAGCCGATCATCACTGTCCCCACGAGCCCCGCACCCAAGCAGCTCATCCTCAATCTGTTCGAGATGAACTGCGTCAGCCACATCACGCACGGTCTGTGGCGGCTGCCAGGCAACAACCGCGACCGCTACACCGACATCAGGTACTGGACCGAGCTCGCGCGTACCGCGGAGCGCGGCGGCTTCGACGCGATCTTCATCGCCGACGTCGTGGGCGCGTACGACGTGTTCCGGGGCGGTCCGGCCGATGCGCTGCGCGAGGGGCTGCAGATCCCGAACAACGATCCGATGCTCGTCGTCCCCGCGATGGCCGCCGTGACCGAGCACCTCGGGTTCGGCATCACCTTCTCGACGAGCTACGAGCCGCCGTTCGCCTTCGCCCGCCGGATGAGCACGCTCGACCACCTCACGAACGGCCGCGTGGCCTGGAACATCGTCACGTCGTACCTCCCCAACGCCGCCCGCAACTTCGGCCTGGCCGACGAGATCCCGCACGACGAGCGCTTCGCGATCGCGGAGGAGTACCTCGACGTCGTCTACAAGCTGTGGGAGGGCTCCTGGGACGACGACGCGGTACTCCGCGACCGCGATGCCGGCGTCTACTCCGACCCGGAGAAGGTCCGCTACATCGACCACGAGGGTCCCTACTTCCGCGTCGCGGGGCCGCACCTGTCGGAGCCGAGCGCGCAGCGCACCCCCGTGCTGTTCACCGCGACCGCCTCGCCCGCCGGCATCGCCTTCGCCGGCCGTCACGCCGAGGCCGTGTTCACGGGCGTCCGCGGGCCCGGAGGTGCGGGGCCGTTGCTCGAGCGCTTCCGCGGGGCGGCGCAGGACAACGGCCGCGACGGCAGCGCGCTGAAGATCGTCGTCCAGGCAGCCGTGATCGTCGCGCCGACCCAGGAGGAGGCGGAGCGCAAGGCGCAGGAGTACCGCGAGCACTCGAGCCTGATCGGCCGCTTCGTGCACGCCAGCCTGCTGTTCGACCCGACCGCGCACCCGGCCGAGTTCACGATCGCTGAGGCGCTCGCCGCCGAGGGCATCCCGGCCGACACTCTGCCCCCGCAGTTCGTGACGGGCACGGTCGGCGATTTCATCGAGCGCACGGGTTCCGAGCTCGAGCAGGACTTCTTCGCGGTCGGCACCCCCGAGGTCGTGGCCGACGAGATCGAGCGCTGGCTCGACGAGGTGGGCATCGACGGCATCAACCTGCGCCAGTACCACAGCTATGACACGCTGCGGGACTTCGTGGACCTCGTGGTCCCCGAGCTGCAGAAGCGCGGTCGACTCCGCACGGGGTACGTGCCGGGGGAGACGCTGCGCGAGCGGCTGACCGGGGGCGAGGCGCGTCTTCCCGACGACCACCCCGCTGCCCGGTACCGCGGCGGCAGCGGCCTCGGCGGCACGCGACCGGCGGACTCCCGCCTGATCGGAGCACAGGCATGAGCGCGCTCATCACCGAAGATCGCGCCGCCACGGCATCCGATGCCTCCGGCGATCGACTCGCGCTGGCGCGCCGACGGTTCGCCCCGCTCTTCGCCGAGATCGCCGCGGGCGCCGCGAGGCGGGAGGCCGCCCGCGAGCTCCCGTTCGACGAGGTCCGCCGACTCGCGGCGGCCGGTTTCGGGGCCGTCCGCCTCGACGAGGTCGACGGCGGGATCGGCCTCAGCGCCGGCCAGCTCGTCGAACTCCTGGTCGACCTCGGCGCCGCCGACGCGAATCTCCCGCAGCTCTGGCGCAACCACGTCGCGTTCGTGGAGGACCGGCTCTGGCACCGCGAGGGCGGGGCGGACGACGTCTGGATCGCCCGGATCGGGGCCGGCGCCGTCATCGGCGGCGCCTGGTCCGAACGCGCCACGGTTCCCGGCGCGAGGAGCGGCACCCGCTTCGACGGCGTCTCGAGCCCCGCGACCGTCCGCGGCACGAAGTACTACAGCACCGGCAGCCTCTACGCCGACTGGATCACGGTCACGGCCAAGACCGCCGACGACCGCGACGTCCTGGTCGTGGTCGACGCCACGCATCCCGGCGTGGTGCGTCACGACGACTGGGGCGGCATGGGTCAGCGGCTCACCGCGAGCGGCACGACCGAGCTCCACGACGTGCCCGTCGACGCCGACGCCGTCTTCTTCGGCGGCGGGCGCTCGCCGCATCAGGAGACGATCTACCAGCTCGTCCTCGTCGCATCCGTGGCCGGCGTGGCGCTCGGAGCGAGGGACGACGGCGCCGCCGCCGTCCGCGCCCGAGTGCGCAACTACCCGCAGGGTCTCGCTCCGCTCCCGCGGGAGGACGCGATCGTGCAGGAGGCCATCGGGGGTGTCGCGGCCGCTGCCGCCGCGGCGCGTGCCGTCGTCGTGCATGCGGCGCGGGAGCTGGATGCCGGACTCGACGCCCTGCGTGCCGCCGCGGCATCCGAGGGCGGCCCGAGCGCCGAGGAGCAGCGCAGCAGCGACCTCCTGCACCCGGCGGCCGTCGCGACGTACGAGGCCCAGATCGTCACGGCCGACGCCGCTCTGCGTGCGTCGACCGAGCTCTTCGACGCCCTCGGCTCCTCGGCGGTCGAGCAGACGGCGGGTCTCGACCGGCACTGGCGGAACGCCCGCACTCTCATCTCGCACAACCCGCGCGGATACAAGGCCCGGCTCCTCGGCGACTGGTACGTCAACGGGGCCGACCCCGACCCGTGGGCAGCGCGACACGAGCCGCTCCCTGACCCGTCGGAGGATCGCGGATCGACGGCTCCGGATGCAAGTCCGGCCTGAGCCGTCGACACGCGGCGTCATGGAGCGTCACTGAGAGACGGACCCGGACACCGCTGGTAACAGGGCGTGCGGACGGCCGTCGTCGACCCGCAGGATGGTGTCTCGCACGGGCCGCGCATCGGCCCGGTCCCCGCCCGAATCATCATCTTCAGGAGCATCCGCCATGTCCCGAATCACCGGACGTCGAGTCAGACTCGCCGCCGCAGCCGTCGCCGCGCTCAGCATCGCGCTCGCCGGCTGCTCCGCCCAGCCGGCATCCACCGACGCCGACGGCGGGTCGTTGACCTACCTCGACGCCGAGATCCCCACCTCAGCCCAGGTGCAGGAGTCCGGCACGTGGCAGACCCGCGCGCTGCAGCAGAACATCACGGATCGTCTGCTCTACCGCAACCCCGACACCAACGAGCTCGAGCCCTGGATCGCCGAGTCGTGGACCGTCAGCCCCGACGGCCTGACTTACACCTTCGTGATCCGCGACGGCGTCACCTACAGCGACGGCACCGACCTCGACGCGACCAGCGTCGCGAAGAACCTCGAGTGGCAGTCCGCGGGTGACGAGGAGGCGGGCACGACCCCGAACGCGCAGTTCCCGAGCGGACTCACCGCGACCGCCGACGATGCGACCCGCACGGTCACGGTCACGCTTCCCGCGCCGTACGCGCCGTTCCTGAATGTGCTCACCGGCTGGGGCTCCGGCCTCGTCGCCGACGCGACGATCGACGCCAGCAAGGAGGACCAGTCGGAGTTCGTGAACCTCATCGGCAGCGGCCCCTTCGTCGTCACCTCCGAGACCTACGGCAAGGAGATCGTGCTCGAGCGCCGCGACGGCTACGCCTGGGCGCCCGAGAGCTCACCGAACCAGGGCGAGGCGCACCTCGCCTCGATCACCGTGATCCCCGTGCAGGAGGACAGCGTGCGCCTCGGCACGCTCAAGTCCGGTGAGGCCGACGTCATCCGCTACGTCCAGCCCAGCGAGGAGAAGGCGCTCGCGGATGCCGGCTACGAGATCGTCTCGAAGACCGGCGTGGGCCTCAGCAACCAGTGGTTCCTCCGCCCCGGTGCGCCGCACTTCGACGACATCCAGGTGCGCCAGGCCCTTCTGCACGCCATCGACCGCGAGCAGATCATCGACACCCAGTACACCGACAGCTGGACGGCCGCGAGCTCGGTGCTCTCGCCCGGCACGTTCGGGTACGTCGACGAGTCGGCCAAGTTCGCCTACGACCCCGACGAGGCGAACAGCCTGCTCGACGCCGCAGGATGGACCGAGCGGGATGCCGACGGCTACCGCACCAAGGACGGCGAGCGACTGACGCTCAAGACCTACATCGACGTGTACGACAACACGGCCAAGAGCCTGTTCCAGCAGATCCAGAACCAGCTCAAGGACGTCGGCATCGAGCTCGCGCTGAACGAGCTGGACTACTCCACGTACTGGGCGACCGCGTTCGCGGACCCCGAGGTCGGGCCCCTCCGCGTCGGCTGGCCGCACCCGGATGCCTCCAAGGGGCTCAGCGAGTACTACGGCAAGGACGGGTCGGACCTCCTCGGACTCGCCGGTTCCGACCAGACGCTGCAGGCTCTGCTCGACTCGCAGTACGCCGCGACCGACGACGACGCCCGCGCGGCGATCCTCGGTCAGATCCAGGACCACCTGATCGACCAGGCCCTCGTGGTGCCGATCCTGAACGACAGCCAGGTGTACGTCACCCAGCAGCACGTGAAGGGCTTCCGCCTCACCGACGGCGCTCTGCCGGAGTTCTACAACGCCTCGATCGAGGACTGATCCCTCGGGAGGGCGCCGCGTCGAGCGGCGTCCTCTCGATGCTCTCCTCGACGGCCGCAAGGAGGCCAGCAATGCAGTATCGCACCTACGTCGTCCGGCGCATCGCCCAG
Organism: Actinomycetota bacterium; assembly: GCA_037033365.1. Taxonomy (GTDB): domain Bacteria; phylum Actinomycetota; class Actinomycetes; order Actinomycetales; family Microbacteriaceae; genus Microbacterium. The sequence goes on from JAZBLS010000003.1 coordinate 20,832, forward strand.
GCGCTGCTCGTGATCGCGCTCGTGTACACGCTCGTGTTCTTCGCACTGTTCGTCCTGCCGGGCGACCCGATCGAGAACAAGCTCATCAGCCCGCTCAACCCGCTGCCGCCCGCTGCGGCCGCGGCGCTGCGGGCCTATTACCACTTCGACCTGTCGCCGGTCGAGCAGTTCCTCCTCGCCGTGAGCCGTCTCTTCCAGGGCGACCTCGGGTTCTCGCTCGTCAGCAACCGACCGGTCGCCGAACTCGTGGCGCAGGGTCTCTCGGACACGATCGTCCTCGCCGCCATCGCCTTCGTCTTCACGATCGTGATCGCGCTCGCGACCGCCCTCGTCGCGGTCTACGCCCCCTGGAAGGGCGTCCGCAGCTTCGCGAGCGCACTGCCGATCGCCTCCATCTCGGCGCCGAGCTTCCTCATCGGTTTCGTGCTCCTCGCGATCTTCTCGTTCCAGCTCGGCTGGGTCTCGTCCGTGAGGGACGAGGGCTTCGTGTCGTACGTCCTGCCGGCGCTCACACTCGCCCTCGCGGTGAACGGGCCGCTCTCGCAGGTGCTCATCCAGGGGCTCCGGAGAGCGGCGGACGAACCCTTCGTCACCGTGCTGCGGGCCAAGGGGCGCAGCGAGTCGCGCATCGCGCTCGGGCACGTGCTCAAGAACGGCGCGATCCCGTCGATCACGATGCTCGCGCTCATCGTCGGCGAGCTGCTGGCCGGCGCGGTCATCGTCGAAGCCGTCTTCACGCGGACGGGGCTCGGGTTCATCACGTACGAGAGCGTCCGCGACCAGGACACCCCGGTCGTGCTGGCCGTCGTGATCCTCATCTCCGCCATCTATGTCGGGATCAACCTCGTCACCGACCTGCTCTATCCCATCCTCGATCCGCGGATCGTCACGCCCGGCCGGTCGGCGACGCCCGCGAAGCGGAACCGCGCGCTCGCTGGTCGGAACCGGCATCCGCTCGACCCCGCCACCCCCGTCCAGGAAGCGAGTGTCCCCGCATGACCACCGCACTCGATCGACCGCGCCTCTCGGTCCACGACGCCGTCGGGGCAGAACCCGGCCCGTTCCGTCGCCTCGTCGCCCGCCTGGGAGTCGGCGACGTGCTCGCGATCCTCGTCCTCGCGCTGGTGCTGCTCTCGGTCGTCGCGCCGGGTCTGCTCGCGCCCTACGACCCGCTCGCTCCGGACGACGCGAATCCGCTCGCCGCACCGTCCGCCGCCCACTGGTTCGGCACCGACTACCTGGGCCGCGACCTGCTGTCCCGGATCGTGCACGGCACCGGACGGACGCTCCTCGGCTCGGCCGTGGCCGTCCTCATCGGTCTCGGCGTGGGGACGATCCTCGGCCTGATCGCGGCATCCTTCGGCGGCGTCATCGACGCGGTGATCAGTCGCATCGTGGATGTCCTGCTGTCGATCCCCGGCCTGCTGCTCGCGATGGTCGTGATCGTGGCGCTCGGCTTCGGGACGCTCAACGCAGCCGTGGCGGTCGGCATCTCGTCGATCGCCGCGTTCACCCGGATCATGCGGTCCGAGGTGCTCACCGTGAAGGACCTCCCGTTCGTCGAGGCGAGCCACCACCTCGGCGGCTCCCGCCTCCACGTGCTCGTCAGGCACGTGCTGCCGAACTCGTACTCGGCCGTGCTCTCGCTCACCGCCCTGCAGTTCGGCCTGGCGATCATCTGGATCTCCGGCCTGAGCTTCCTCGGTTACGGTGCCCCGCCCCCCGAGCCCGAGTGGGGCCTGCTCGTCTCGGAGGGGCGCCAGTACGTCGTCTCCTCGCCCTGGCTCGTCATCGTGCCGGGTCTCGTGATCGGTGTGACCGTGCTCGCGATCAGCCGCCTCAGCCAGCTCACCCGAGGAAGGACCGCCGCATGACCGTCCACCCCCATCTGACGCAGCAGCCCGGCCGCCAGGCCGCGCAGGGACTGCACGCGGTCCCCGCGACTCCGCTGCCGCTCGTCGTAGATTCGCTCTCCGTCGGCTACACCGTGCCCGGATCCCGCCGACCGCTCAAGAGCGTGAGGGAGATCTCCTTCGAGGTCGGCCGGGGCGAGACCGTGTCGCTCGTCGGTCAGTCGGGCTCGGGCAAGAGCACGATCGCGCGGGCAGTCGCAGGCCTCCTGCCGGTGAACGGTCGAGTGACCGGCGGGCGCATCGAGGTGGCCGGACACGACGTCGCACGTCGGTCGAGCCGGCAGTGGCGTCCGCTCCGTGGCACGACGCTCGGCTTCGTGCCACAGGACCCGCTCAGCTCGCTCGACCCGCTGCAGCGGATCGGCACGCAGATCGCCCAGGCGGTCGCGGTGTCCGGCGACGTCGCGAAGGCCGACGTGCCGGCGCGGGTGGTCGAGCTGCTCGAGCACGTCGGCATCCGCGATGCCGCGTCCCGGGTGCGCGCCTATCCGCACGAGCTGTCTGGCGGTCAGCTGCAGCGCGTGCTCATCGCCATCGCGATCGCCGCCCGCCCGCAGCTGCTCATCGCGGACGAGCCGACCTCGGCACTCGACGTGACCGTGCAGCGTCGCATCCTCGATCTGCTCGACGGACTCCGCGACGAGCTCGGGCTCGGCATCCTGTTCATCACCCATGACCTCGCGCTCGCTCAGGAGCGCAGCGACGCCATCGTGGTCCTGCAGGACGGGGAGATCCGGGAGCAGGGCAGGGCCGAGGACGTACTGCTCGATCCGCAGCATCCGTACACGATCCGCCTGCTGTCGGACTCGCCGGCATCCGCGCCGCTGCGATATCGGGAGCGGATCGAGCGGAGCGCCGCTCGCACGACCGCGTCTGTCGAACGTGCCGCCGTGGTCGAGGTCGCCGGGGTGTCGAAGCAGTACGGACGCGACCCGGAGGCGCCGAAAGCGCTGGACGGTGCGTCTCTCACACTCCGATCAGGGAGCATCCACGCCCTGGTCGGCGAATCGGGGTCCGGAAAGTCGACCCTGGCGCGGATCGTCGCGGGACTCACGTCCTTCGATGAGGGCTCGGTGACGGTCGCCGGCCGCGAGCTCCCGCAGAGCCCGCCGGTCGCGAATCCCTTCGCCCGGCAGCTGCAGCTCGTCTACCAGAACCCGCTCTCCGCAGTCGACCCGCGATCCACCATCCGTCAGATCATCGAGGAGCCGCTGCGCATCCACGGCGTGCGCTCCGCCGCCGAGCGGCGGAAGCGGGTCGCGGAGATCATCGACCAGGTGGCGCTGCCCGCGAGCTCGCTCGGACGGCGGGCGCGCGAGGTGTCCGGCGGGCAGCGTCAACGCGTCGCGCTCGCACGGACGCTGGTGCTCGCTCCGTCGGTGCTCGTGCTCGACGAGCCCACCTCTGCGCTCGACGTCTCGGTGCAGGCCCAGGTCGTCGAGCTGCTGCTCGATCTGCGCGACGAGCACGGTCTGAGCTACCTGTTCATCTCCCACGACCTCGGCCTCATCCGCCAGATCGCCGACGAGGTCACCGTGCTGTCGCGCGGGCGCGTGGTCGAGACGGGGAGCGCCGACGCGGTGCTCGAGCACCCTCAGCACGAGTACACGCGCGAGCTGCTCGACGCCGTTCCGCGGTTCGACATCGCGAGGCTGGATGCCGCGCGGCTCGAGCGCGTCGGATGAGTGCCGGCGCGGCGGCAGGCTTCGACGCCCTCGTGGCCGAGGCGGATGCCGCGTCGGTCGACGGGTGGGACTTCGGCTGGCTCGACGGTCGGGCATCGGAGGAGCGGCCGTCCTGGCGCTTCTCCGAGCTGCTCGGTCGGCGGGTCTCCGAGGTGCCGTCGCTCCTCGACCTCGAGACCGGCGGGGGAGAGGTGCTCGACACCGCCCCCACGATCCCGCCGCTCGCGGTGGCGACCGAGTCGTGGCCGCCGAACCTCGCGCGTGCGGCGGCGCGTCTGCAGCCGCGCGGTGTGGTCGTCGTCCGGACCGCGGAGGGGACGCCGCTCCCGTTCGCGGACGACAGCTTCGCGCTCGTCACCAGCCGGCATCCCGTCGCGGTGGACTGGACAGATGTCGCCCGTGTGCTCGCGCCCGGCGGGAGGTACCTCGCGCAGCACGTGGGACCCGCGAGCGCGTTCGAGCTCGTCGAGGCCTTCCTCGGGCCGCAGCCGGAGGACGTGCGGAACCGGCGGGACCCGGAGGCAGAGGCCGCCGGTGCCCGCGCGGCCGGCCTCGACGTCGTCGACCTCCGCACCGAGCGGCTCCGCATCGAGTTCCACGACATCGGGGCCATCGTGTGGTTCCTGCGCAAGGTGATCTGGATGGTGCCGGCTTTCACGTCCGTCGCCTATCGCGACCGCCTGCTCGAGCTGCACGAGGGGCTGCAGAGCAGCCCGTTCGTGGCACACTCCTCCCGCACGCTGATCGAGGCCAGGAAGCCGGGGCGCTGACGTCGATCAGGCGGTCGTCGTGTCGCTGCTCATCGGGGCCGCGTCGACACCGGCATCCGTCGCGGCGTAGCTGGCCAGGAGGGCGAGCGCATCCGCCGACGGCGTCCCCGGCTCGGCGGTGAACGTGGAGAGTGAGAGACCCGGATCGGCAGGCAGCTCGAACGCCTCGTACGTGAGCTCGATGTCGCCGACCACCGGATGGTGCAGCTTCTTGACGCCGCTGCGGTGGTAGCGGACGTCGTGCGCGGCCCAGAGGGTGCGGAACCGTTCGGAGCGGGTGGAGAGCTCGCCGACGAGGTCCGAGAGGCGCCTGTCGTAGGGATTGCGACCGGCCTCACCGCGCAGGGTGGACACGAGATCCTGCGACGTCTTCTCCCATTCGGGGTAGAAATCCCGGGCGGCGGGGTTGAGGAAGGTGAATCGCGCGCTGTTGGGTGCGGGTTCTGCGAACACGGGGGAGTACAGGGCTCGGCCGAGTCTGTTCGCCGCGACGTAGTCGAAGTAGTTGTTCCGGATCATGGCCGGCGCATCGGTGATGGCGTCGAGCAGCCTCTGGATGCTGGGGCGGATCTCCTCAGCGCGCTTGCGCGGCTTCCGCGCGACGGGCGAGGTGTTCGCCGTGCGGGCCAGATCGAACAGGTGCGCGGTCTCCGCATCGTCGAGCTGCAGCGCGCGGGCGAGAGAGCCGAGGACGGCGTCGGACACTCCGGAGAGGTCTCCCCGTTCGAGGCGCGTGTAGTAGTCGACGCTGACGCCGGCCATGAGGGAGACCTCCTCGCGGCGCAGGCCCGGAACGCGTCGATTGCCGCCGAAAGCCGGGAGTCCGGCCTGGTCGGGAGTGATGCGGTTCCTCCGCGAGGAGAGGAACTCCCTGACTTCGCTGCGGTGATCCATACGGTCGACGTTACGCGCGCGCGGCGAGGCTCGGGAGGTACTGCCAGTACCTGGAACACGAACACCTGCCGCGAACGGGGCTGCGGTGGTGGGATGGAGCCATGACTCATCTCACCCTCAACAACGGCGTCACCCTTCCGTCGATCGGGCTGGGCGTCTTCCAGAGCGCCCCGGAGGAGACCGCTGCCGCCGTCGCCGAGGCCCTGCGCGTCGGCTACCGACACATCGACACCGCCGCCGCGTACCGGAACGAGCGCGAGGTCGGGGAGGGCCTGCGTCGTTCGGGTGTCGACCGCGACGATGTGTTCCTCGAGACCAAGGTCTGGGTGTCCGACTACGGATACGACCAGACGCTGCACGCCTTCGAGAAGGCGACGGGCAAGCTGGGCGTCGAGACCCTCGACCTGCTGATCCTGCACCAGCCCGCGCCGACCCGTTTCGACACCACGATCGCGGCGTACAAGGCTCTCGAGACCCTCCTCGCCGACGGACGCGTGCGCGCCATCGGCGTGAGCAACTTCATGCCGCACCACCTCGATCGCCTGCTCGAGGCGACCGACGTGATCCCGGCGGTGAACCAGGTCGAGCTGCACCCCTACTTCACCCAGCGTGACGTGCAGGCCGCGGATGCCGCGCACGGCATCCTCACGCAGGCGTGGTCTCCCATCGGCGGCATCACGTTCTACCCGGGATGGGGTGACGACAAGCGCAGCGTGCTGCAGGATCCGGCCATCGCGGAGATCGCCGCAGCCTACGAGAAGAGTCCCGCTCAGGTGATGCTCCGCTGGGGCATCCAGCAGGGACGCTCCGTGATCCCGAAGTCCACCAACCCCGCGCGCATCGCGGAGAACTTCGACGTGTTCGACTTCGAGCTGACCGCGGAGGAGCTCGCGCGCATCGACGCCCTCGACACCGGTGTGCGCGGCGGACCGGACCCCGACCAGCCCCGCGACGCCTTCTTCGACGTCGTCATCGACGAGGCCTGACGCGTGCCGATGTCGACCGGCGCGCGGGCGTAGCATCGAGGCGATGACCGATTCCGCGCCCGTGCTGATCTACGACGGCGACTGCGCCTTCTGCACCACCTGGGTGCAGCGACTCGAGCGCGTGCTCGACAGGTTCCCTGAGGCGACGCCGTGGCAGTGGGCGGATCTCGAACCGCTCGGCCTCAGCCGTCACGACGTGACCCACTACGCGTGGGTGCTCGCGGGCGGCCGCCGCTACCGCGGGCATGCGGCATTCGCGGCGCTGCTGATGATGCAACGACCGTGGGCTCTCCGCTTCGCGGGACGGATGCTGATCACGCCGCCGTTCTCGTGGGCTGCTGCGGTCGGTTACGCGCTGATCGCCCGCTTCCGGCATCGCCTGCCCGGCGGCACGCCCGCATGCGCGATGCCGCGCCCGGCGGCCTGACCCCGGTCCCCACCCCGTCTATTTCTGCCGTATGGCAGAGATAGCGCACCTATTCCGGTCATACGGCAGAAATAGACGGGCTCTCCTCGATGAGTCAGTCCTCGGTGTCGCGGACCGTGAGGAGCTGCTTTCCGAGATGACCTCCGCGGCGCAGCGCCTCGTGTGCGCGCTCCGCATCGGCGAGTGGATGCCGCGCCGCAATGGGCAGCCGCACCGAGCCGTCCGCGAGCAGCGGCCAGACCAGCTCGTGCGTCAAGCGGACGATGCGCGCCTTGTCGTCGTGGGAGCGGGAGCGCAGGCCCGTCGCGATGACGCGGCCGCGTCGCATCATGAGGGCGCTGAGGTCGAGCTGGCCTTTCGCGCCCGCGATCGTCGAGATGACGATGAGGCGGCCGAACTCGCGGAGGGCGCGCACGTTCGCATCCAGGGCGGGCCCGCCGGCGACGTCGAGGATGATGTCCGCCCCTCCGAGCGAGAGCACCTCATCGGTGACGTCGCTCGTGTGTCTGTTCCATGCCGCCTCCGCGCCGAGTTCGCGGGCGATGCGCGCGCCCTCGTCGGACCCGGCGGTCGCCAGCACTCGAGCCCCGGATGCTGCGGCGAACGGGATCGCGAACGAGCCGATGCCGCCCGTCGCGCCGTGGATCAGCACGGTCGGGCGTTCGGATGCGGCCGGATGGACAGCCATTCCGGCTTCCCCGACGAGGTTCGACACGACGGTGGCGGCGACCTCGATCAGCCCTCCGGCGTCGCGCAGGGAGAGCCCTGCGGGGGCGGGAAGGACATGGGCCTCGGGAGCGGCGACCACGTCGGCGTACCCGCCGCCGGCGAGAAGGGCGACGACCGGCTCTCCCGTGTCGCGGCGGTACCCGGACACCTCGAGGCCGGGATACGGCGGCGCTCCGGCGGGAGGCGGATAGTTCCCCTCGACCTGGGCCACGTCCGCCGGGTTCACACCGGCGGACACGACGTCGATGAGCACTTCGCGAGGGCCGGCGGTGGGCTCCGGCACTTCCTCGAGGCGGAGCCGGTGGTCGTCCGTGATGGTCATGGCGCGCATGCCTCCACGGTAACCCCGCCGGTCCATGACGGGTGTTAGCGCGGGCGGTCGGGTGTTAGGGCAGGTGGGGCCGTCGAATCGTCCATGTCCAGCGGCGCATTCTCCTGCTCCTCGGCATCCGAATCGAACTACCGTCGAGACGTGAGCATCCCGACGTCCGCGAACCACCGTGCCCTCCGCGTCCCCGCTCCAGCATCCGATCGACGTCTCCCCGCTGGAGATGGGCGACCCCGCAGGCACCTACGCGCTCCGGCTGACCACCCGCTGCATCGAACGCGACGGACGGCCGTGGTTCCCGATCATGGCGGAGTACCACTTCAGTCGTGACCTCCCCGAGCGGTGGGAGACCGAGCTGCGCAAGATCCGATCGGGAGGTGTCACCGTCGTCGCGACGTACGTCCTGTGGATCCTGCATGAGGAGGTCCGCGGCCGGGTGCGCTGGGACGGCGCGAGGGATCTCCGCCGCTTCGTCGAGACCGCGCATCGCGTCGGGCTGCGCGTCGTCATCCGGATCGGCCCGTGGGCGCACGGGGAGACCCGTAACGGCGGCTTCCCCGACTGGCTGCAGGAACTCCCCGTCGCGCACCGGACCGATGACCCGGCCTATCTGGAACTGGTGCGCGGATGGTTCACCGAGATCGCCGCGCAGGTGGCGGAACTCTTCCACGACGAGGCACACCCCGAGCGGCCGATCATCGGCGTGCAGGTGGAGAACGAGCTCTACGACCAGCCCGATCACCTCTCGACTCTCCGGCGCACGGCGGAGGATGTCGGCATCCGCGCCTCGCTGTGGACCGCGACGGGGTGGGGTGGGGCGCAGCTGCCTGCAGGTCAGGTCTTGCCCGTCTACGCCGGGTACTCCGACGGCTTCTGGGAGGAGTCGACGGTCGAGTGGCCGGCGTTCGGCAGGATGCACTTCACCTTCAGCACGATCCGCGACGACCTGTCGGTCGGTGCCGACCTCCGCGGGGTGCCGGTCGAAGGTGAGGCGCCGGATGCCGCGGACGACCCGTGGCCGTTCGCGACGTGCGAGCTGGGCGGGGGTATGCAGGTCGCCTACCACCGGCGTCCTCACGTCGATCCCGACGACGTCGCGGCGCTCGCTCTCGTGAAGCTCGGAAGCGGGTCCGCCTGGCAGGGGTACTACCTCTATCACGGGGCGACGCAGATGATCGGCGAGCTCAGCACGACCCAGGAGTCGCAAGCCACGGGCTACCCGAACGACGTGCCGGTGCGCGACTACGACTTCTTCGCGCCGATCGGGCGTGAGGGTCAGCAGCGCCCGCACTACCATGCGCTCCGGCGGCAGCATCTTCTGCTCGAGGCCTATGGCGACCGTCTCGCCGCGTACCCGGCGATCCTGCCGCCGTCGACGGATGAGGTGCGCTGGTCGGTGCGCGGGGATCAGGACGGCGGATTCCTGTTCATCAACAATCACCAGCCGGACGTGGCCGCGCTGGCGGACAGCGACGACGTGCGTTTCGCGGTGGAGTTCGCCGACCGCACGATCACGCTCCCGCAGGAGCCGTTCCGCCTGCGCTCGGGCGTCTTCGCCGCGTGGCCGCTGCGGCAGCGGCTCGGCACGATCGACGCTGTGAGTGCGACGGCTCAGCCGATCACGGAGGTCACGACATCGGCGGGCACCGTTGTGCTCCTGGCGGCCGCCCCGGGCGTCCCGGTCGAGCTGCAGGTCGAGGGCGTCGACGCATCCCGCGTCCGCGGCGGCCACGCAGTAGGGCGGGAGGGCATCACTCTCGTCCGACCGCTCCGCGACCCGGGTCTGGACTGCATCGTCGAGATCGACCACACGACGTTCGTGATCCTCGACGAGCGCACGGCCGACGCGGTGTGGAAGGGCGAGATCGACGGCGCGGAGCGCATCCTCATCTGGTCGGGGGAGGGCTGGTTCGACGACGACGGGTTCCGGGCGGTGCAGAACTCCGAGAGTCAGACCGCCTTTCTCGTCGGGCCCACAGCGGATGCCGCGGCCGGCGGTGCGCCGCTCTTCTCGCCCGTGACGGTTCCCGGCGCCGGCACCCTGCGCGAGCTCCTGAGGCCGACTTTCGGCATCCGTGCTGTCGCCCCTGTCGTGAGAGGCGGGTCGGCCGACCGGCTCGCCGCGCCGACCGACGACGACTTCGCCGCGCTGGCGCCCGTCGCCGTGCCGATCGACGACGACTGGTTCGACGGGGACGACGCCCTGATCCTCGAGATCGACTGGGTCGGAGACGCGATCCGGGTCTCGGCGGGCGATGAGCTCCTCATCGATCAGTTCTGGTCGGGCCGCCGTCTCGACCTCGACCTCGTGCCGCATCGGGAGACGATCCGCCGGAACGGTCTCAGCCTCCGCGCGTTCGCGTGGGCGCCCGACTCCGAGGTGCACGTCGATCGCCGTGTCCGCCCGACGGCGAGCGAGCCGGTACTCGAGGTGCGCGACATCCGGCTCCGGTCGATCCGCACGCATCGCATCCGCTGAGCGGCGTCAGCCCTTGCTCTGCGCGCGGTACTCCGTCGGGCTGAGTCCGTGGTGCCGCCGGAAGAGGCGCGAGAAGTAGAGCGCGTCGGCGTAACCGACCTCGGCGGCGACCTCCCGCACGGACCGCGAGGTGCCGTCGAGCAGCGCCCGGGCGCGGGCCATCTTCACCTGCGTGTGAAAGGCCGCGGGGCCGGCACCCGTCGCCCGGCGGAAGAGCGCGCCGAGATGCGAGGGGGACAGCCCGACCAGAGACGCGAGCTCGCCGACCGAGATCACCCCGTCCGTGCGTTCCTCCAGGAAACGGATCGCGCGCTCCAGCGGGGAATCGTCGGCCGGGAGTGCGGCGTCGGCGGCCAGCCGCGTCAGCAGCTGCCAGGCGATGCCCGATGCGGCGAGGAGGTGCGCGGGGGAGAGTCGACGCTCGAGCAGTGTGATGAGCTCGTCGATCAGGCCGACCGCTCGGGCCACCGATCGCACCCGCGCGACCGGGCGGCCGTCCGGCATGAGCACACGGGTGAGCTCGCCGATCTCCGCGCCGCGCAGGTGGACCCACCAGATCGTCCACGGGTCGTCGGCTGCCGCCCGGTACGCGTGCGGGGTGAAGGCAGGGAGGACGACGTACATCGATCTGTCGACCGCATACGTCGATCCCGCCACTTCGACGACTCCGCTTCCGGCTGTGCAGACGAGCACGACGAGGTCGCGGGTACCGGTCGCCCGGCGACGGAAGTGGCCGGCGGCGTGCGGGTAGTAGCCGGCATCGACCACCGTCAGCTGGCGGGTCGCCGGCTCCCGGAGGGCGCGATCCACCTGCGGTCGAGGGACGACGGTGACGCGCTGACCGGGGAATGCGTCGGCGACCCGCTGCGGTGCGTCAATCGGTCGCGTCGGCGAGGACATCGTCGAGGGGGCGGGCGATCGTGTGCCCGTCGAGAGCTCCGGCGTCCGTGAGTCCGTCGATGGCGCTCGTGACGATCACCAGATCGTCGTCGGTCACCACGACGCTCGTCGGCTGGGAGACCGGCACCGGGATGCCAGCGATGCGCCCACCCGAGAGGTCGTAGAGGTCGAGGCGCGAACCGCCCCAGACCGCGTTCCAGACCCTGCCGCCTCGGTCCACGAAGATGCCGTCCGGGCTGCCGTCCGTCACGACCGCGAAGTGCACCGGGTCGGATGACGGGTCGCTCGTCGACGTGCGATGGATCACGCCGCGCGTGGTGTCCGCGATCAGCACGGCATCCGTGCCGGGGACGAACGTCGGACCGTTCGGGATGCCGATGTCGTCGAGGATCCGCTCGAGGCTGCCCTCGGAGGGGTCGTACCGCCAGACGGAGCCGGGATGCGCCGACGAGTCGTACGCCATCATCCCGAACCACACGGAGCCGTCGGGGGCGACGGCGCCGTCGTTGATCCGGAAGGTCTCGGGGTCGAGGGGTGTCTCCGCGACGCCGCGGAGGTCGTCGCCGGAGAGGTCGACGATCCCGACGCCTGCAGCCGCGAGCAGCCGGCCGTCCGGGTGCCGCTCCACGAAGCCGAGCGGTCGATCGACGGAGCGGACCAGGGTGCGGCCCTGCTCTGCGGTCCATGCGTGGAGTTCGCCCCGGAGGAGGTCGACCCAGTGCAGCCGCCCGTCGATGATCCGCGATCCCTCGCCGAGCTGATGCGCGCGACCGCTGATCGACCGCCACTCTCCCGATGCATTCACGATCACTCCTTCACGATGACTCTTTGACGATGCTCCAGCCGCCGTCCACCGGCAGCTCGACTCCCGTGATGAACGACGCTCGGTCGGAGCACAGGTAGGCGATCGCGTCGGCGACCTCGCGCGGGTCGCCGAGGCGTCCCAGTGCCGTCGCGCGGGCGGAACCGGCGCGCGCCTCCTCGTCGATGCCGTCCCATGCCGCGGTGAGAATGGGGCCCGGCAGCACGCTGTTGACACGGACCTCCGGTGCGTACTCCACGGCGAGCTGCCGGGCGAGCCCCGTGAGCGCCGCCTTGGTCGAGGCGTAGGCGGCCCTGCCGGGGAGCCCGAAGTGCGCGTGGACCGACGAGACGAGCACGACCGCGCCATTGCCGCTCGCGCGCAGGTCGGGGAGCACGCTGCGCACGGCGAGGTACGAGCCCGTGAGGTTGACCGCGATCTGGCGGTCCCAGCTGACGCGGGACGTGTCCTCGATCGACGCGACGTCCACAGTGAAGGCATTGCTCACGAGTGCGCGAGGTGCGCCGAGGCGGTCGCGGCAGTCGGTGATCGCCTCCGCCCATGCGTCGTCGTCGGTCACGTCCATCACGAGCGCCTCGGCGAGGCCGCCGGAGCGCCGGATGCTGTCGCGGACATCGAGCACCGCGGGGGAGCGGTCGATCAGGTACACGCCCGCGCCGTCGTCCGCGAAGCGTGCGGCGGTCGCGGCGCCGATCCCCGCGGCCGCGCCCGTGATCACCGCGTTCCAGGAGTCCGTCACCATTCCGCGAACGCTCCGTCGTCGTCACGCCACACGGGCGTCTGCCAGTCGACGCCGCGGGCGTCGGCATCCCGCACCGCCTTCTCGTCGATCTCGACACCGAGACCCGGTCCGGTCAGCCGTCGGATGTACCCGCTGTCCGTCCGGAACACGCTCGTGTCGACGAGGTAGTCGAGCAGATCCGCCGTCTTGTTGTAGTGGATGCCTGCGCTGATCTCCTGGATGAGGAAGTTCGGGGTGCTGAAACCCACCTGCAGGCTCGACGCGAGTGCGAGGGGGCCCAGCGGGCAGTGCGGGGCCAGCTGCACGCCCCAGACATCGCCCATCGAGGCGATGCGCCGCGTCTCGGAGATGCCGCCTGCGTGCGAGATGTCCGGCTGCGCGACGGAGATCCCCGCGGTGAAGGCGGGCAGGAACGCATGACGACTGAAGAGCCGCTCGCCCGTGGCGATGGGGATGCCGAGCTCGGTGAGCTGGGGGAGGAGGTGCGTCTGCTCGGGGACCACCGGCTCCTCGATGAACATCGGTGCGATGTCGATGAGTCGGGGGATCACGCGACGGGAGTCGATCACCGACATGCGGCCGTGGAAGTCGAGGGCGAAATCGCGGCCGGGGCCGAGGACCGACCGCGCCTCAGCCGCACGATCGAGCACCGCGTCGATCTCGGCCGTGGTCGCGGTGACCCGTTTGCGACCGATCGCGTTCATCTTGACCGCAGTCGCGCCGGCCTCGACCTGCGCCGTCACGGCATCGATGATCGCGGCGGGCTCGTCGCCTCCGACCCAGGAGTAGAAACGGACGCGGTCGCGCACCGGTCCGCCGAACAGCTCGTGCACCGGCACGCCGTAGGTCTTGCCCTTGATGTCCCAGAGCGCCTGGTCGATCCCGGCGACCGCGCTCGAGAGCACCGGCCCGCCGCGGTAGAAGGTGGACTTGGTCATGATCTGCCAGAGGTCCTCGATGCGCGACGGGTCGCGGCCGATCAGCAGCGGCGCCAGCTCCTCCACGGCCGTGCGCACAGTGAGCGCCCGCCCCTCGAGCGAGGGCTCGCCCCATCCGACGACGCCCTCGTCGGTCTCGATGCGGCACATGAGCCATCGGGGGGCGACGAGGAAGGTCTCGATCCGGGTGATCCTCATGTCAGCTCGCCTTCGACTGGTCGGGCGCGAGCAGGCCGGTCACAGTTGCGGCGGCATCCGTGGCCGCCTGACCGATGATCCGCTCGGTCGATCGCCTGGCGGCGGCGGGGTCGCCGGCGACGATCGCTTCGAACAGGTGGCGGTGGAGCGCGAGCGAGGCCGACCCGTCGACGTGCTCGTGCACGAGTCGGTCGCGCTCCTCGAACAGCGACCGCGTGAGCAGCTCGACGCGGGCGAGCAGGTCGTTCTTCGTGGCGGCCAGCACCGCCCGGTGGAAGGCGAGGTCAGCGGAGGTGGACGCCGCGGGATCGCCCGCCTGTTCCATGGACGTGAGCGTCGTCGCGATCGCCGCGAGGTCGGCCTCGTCCCGCCTGGAGGCGGCCAGAGCGGATGCCGCGGGTTCGACGATCGCGCGGACCTCGGCCAGCTGGTCGAGCATGCCAGGGAGGGTGCCGGGAGTGATCTCCCAGAGGAGGACGTCGGGGTCGAGCAGGTTCCATCGCTCGCGCGGCTGCACGAAGGTGCCCCGGCGCTGTCGCGCACCGACGAGTCCCTTGCCCGCGAGGACTTTCAGTGCTTCGCGCACGACGGTCAGGCTCACACCGTGCTCCGCCTGCAGTGCGGCGATGTCGAGGGTCGCTCCCTCCGGATGCTCTCCCCGGACGATCGCGCGTCCGATCGCCTCGACCACCTGGCCGTGAGTCCCTCTGCCGTCGTAGTTCGGCATGCGTACTCCCTCGATCGTTCGCACGCCCGAGGTGCGAGACCTTCACGCTAGCAATAATTCATAAATAATGAAGAATGGAAGTATGACGAAGCTGTTCGACCACCTGTTCGCGACGGTGCCGATCCTCGGCATCTTCCGCGGAGCCGAACCCGAGCGGACGGTCGAGCTCTGCCATGCCGCCTGGGACGCGGGCGTGACCGCGGTGGAGATCCCCGTGCAGGACGACCGGGCCTTCGCCTCCCTGGAGGCGGCGGTCGCCGCTGGTCGCGCTCGTGGGCGCATCGTCGGCGCGGGGACGGTCCGCTCGATCGCCCAGCTGCAGCGAGTGGTCGACCTCGGCGCGCGGTTCACGGTCGCGCCGGGGTTCGACCGGGGGGTCGCCGAGGCTTCGAACGACCTGGGCGTCCCGCATCTGCCCGGCGTCGCGACGTCGACCGAGATCCATCAGGCGCTGAACGCCGGACTGACGTGGCTCAAGGCCTTCCCGGCCGCCGAGCTCGGCGCGTCCTGGATCCGCGCGCAGCTGGCGCCCTTCCCCGAGGCGCGGTTCGTGGCGACGGGCGGGATGAACGCGCACAACGCCGAGGAGTTCCTGGACGCCGGATGCCGGGCGGTCGCGATCGGGTCGGCGTTCGAGGACGCCGAGCAGCTCGGGATCCTGCGGGACCGGGGACTGCTCGGCTGACTGCTCGGGCTCGTCCCATCATCGGCTCGGTGTGTTCCCGCCGACCCTGTATGCACCGCGCGCAGCCCGGATACCGGGTCGGCGGCGACATACAGGGCCGGCAAGACAGGGAGAGCGCGAGGATCAGCCCGCGGCGGGGGCGATCTCGTTCGGCGTCACGTCGAGCTCGGCCGTGGCCACGACCTTCCCGGTCGTGAGGTCGACCGCGTGCACGCTGTTCGCCGCCGGCTCGGTCACGTACGCGATGTCACCGGCGACGACGATCGCGGGGTGCGCGTCCTGCCACTCGGCCGGACCCTCCCACGCGTCGATGACCGGGAAGCTGTCGGTGATCTCGCCCGATGCGGGGTCGAGCACGTGGACCGAGCCGTCCGTGCTGAGGATGTAGGCCAGGTCCTCAGGGCCGCGGGCGACGTCGCGGAACGTGTACTCCACGCCCTCGGGCAGATCCACGACCTCGAGAGTCTGCGCCTCGGTGTCGATCAGAGTCACCGCGCTCAGCAGGTAGCCCTCGGCATCCGGGTCGGTCTTGTAGTCGCCGACGACGAGGGGGCTCGTCTCGCTGACGTACGCATTGCCCATCCGGCCGTAGGGCTGGTCGGGTGCCGCGAGCTTCACGATCTGGCCGTCCGAGTACAGCAGCGCACCGTTCTCGCAGCCGAACACGACGGCCTCGTCCTTCGCCGTGCCCTCGCCGTGCACGCCGGGGCACTGGTCGGACGAGGCGATCTCGGTCCCGGAGGAGTCGGCGACAGTGATCCCGTTACGACCGTCGGCGTTGCCGACCGTCGTCAGGAACGTCCCGTCCTCGAGCAGCACCGAGACGCCGTGGTGCGCCTCGACACCCGCGACGGTCTCGACCTCGGGCAGGCCGTCGGCGGTCGCGAGGTCGGCGGTGTCGAAGATCGTCGTGTCGCTCGTGCCGTCGGCGTAGAGGATGGTCTTGCCGCCGTGCCGGACGACGTGGCCGGGGGTGAGCGCCTCGAACACCGTGTCGGTGAGCTCGGGCTCATCCGCCGAGCCCGCAGCGGTGTCGAGCACCTGGAAGCCCTCGCTCATCGTGACCATGACGTGCCGGCCGTCGCCGGCGGCGTTGAGCCGCGTGAACTCCTCGGAGTCGAAGTCGGCCACGGTGTCGAGGGTCTCGCCGTCGAGCACGAGGATCCCGCCCTCGTACGCGACCGCGACGCGGGCGCCGGCCTCGCTCGCGGACGTGCTCTCGGGAGCGGATGCCGGGGAGTCGCCTCCTGCGGAGCAGGACGCGAGCGTCACGACCGCCCCGATGGCGAGGGCGCCGATCGCGGCGCGGTGCAGCGGATGCTTTCGCATGGTTGCCTCTTTCTGTGAGGGGAGAGGGTCTCAGCGGGTGAGACCGGTGGTGATGCGCTCTGTGTTGACGCGCATCATGGTCAGGTAGTCCGGCGCCCCGCCCTCGGCGTCGGTGAGGGATTCGGTGAACAGCTCGACGACCTCGACGTGCACGTCGGCCTCCTCAGCGAGGGCCCTCACGAGCCGGTCGGGTGAGGAGGACTCCGCGAAGATCGCGGGCACTCCCGTCTCCTCGACGGCGTCGACGAGGTCGGCGAGATCGGATGCCGAGGGGGCGGCCAGGGTCGTCCCGCCGGGGATGACGGCGCCGACGATCGCGAAGTCGAAGCGGTCGGCGAGGTAGCCGAAGACGTGGTGGTTGGTGACGAGGGCGCGTCGGTCGGCGGGGATGCCGGCGAATGCCGCAGTCATCTCGGCATCCAGCTCCTCGAGCTCTCCGCGGTATGCCGCGATGCTCTCGGTGAGGTCGGCGTGGTCGATGCCGTCGATCTCGGCGAGAGCCGGGGACAGGTCGTCGATGACGTCGAGCATCCGCCCCGGGTCGGTCCAGAAGTGGGAGTCCGGCATCCCGGCTGCGTCTCCCGAGCTGTAGTCGAGGACGTCGATCGCGTCGCCGGCCACGAAGGTCGGCACCTCGGCCGCGCTCGCCGCGTCGAGGTGCTGCTGCAGTCCCTCCTCGAGCCCCAGGCCGTTCGAGACGAGCAGGTCGGCGTCACGGAGCAGCGCCGCCTCCTGCGCGGAGATCTCGAACGAGTGCGGGTCGGCGTTCTGCTTCATGAGGGTGACGACGCGGGCCTGGTCTCCGACGAGCTCGCCGACGACGTCGCCGAGGATGTTCGTCGACACCACGACCAGCGGGCGTGCGTCGTCGGCTGCCGTGCAGGACGACAGGCCCGCGGCAGCGATGCCGGCGGCCGCGAAGGCGGCGAGGAGGCGGGTGGCGCGCATGTCAGCGTCCTGTCTCGGCAGTGAACGCCGGCTCGGTGGCGGTGTCGAACGTCCGGGCGACGCGTGCGTCGTCGGCGTAGTCGATCTCGAACAGGCGGCTCTCGGTGGGGCCGCTCAGGTACGCGCGATGCTGGTCGGCGATGAGCGAGGGTGAGGCGCCGTCGGCGAGGGAGCCGGCGACGAGGGGCTCGGTCTGGGCGAGCACGGCGCCATCGGCCCCGCTCAGCACGAGCACACGGCCGTCCTGCGTGAGGGCGAGCACGTGATCGTCGTCGTCGTCCACGGCGGTGACGCTCACGAGCGGTGCGGGAGAGGGGAGAAGCGCCCAGCTGCGGGCACGGGTGTCGAGCAGCCAGATCCCCCGTTCGCCCGCGAGCCCTGCGACAGTCGGGCGTCCCTCGCGGTTGTCGAAGCTCAGTGCCCGAGGGGCAGAGGAGCCAGCCGGATACGGGATGCGCTCGACCGACAGCTCGTCATCCACGACGGATGCGAGCAGCGCGCCGTCCGCGCATCCGATCACCGCACCCACGCGTGTGGTGATCGTGCCGGACGGGTCGACGCAGGTCTCCGTCAGGCCGGTCAGGTCGCCCTCGGCGGTGTACCCGTCGACCGCGCCTCGCCCGTCCGTCACGAGGGCGAAGGAGCCGACCGGGACGATGAGGCCGTCATGAGGGTCGACGTCGAGACGGAAGAGCTCGGCGACCTCGCCCTTCGACAGAGCGGCCGTGTCGAGCAGCACCGCCTCGCCGGAGCCGGCGAAGAAGACGCCCGTGCCGCCGGTGGTCGACAGGTTCGTCGTGGCGACTGCCGCGGGTCCGCCGCCGTCGACCGAGCCGAGCAGGCCGGGGGCCGCGCGGTAGTAGTGGAAGTGGTCGACGTGGTCCCACGTCCACACGCCGCTGTCGACGATCTCGATGCCGTCGGCCGTCTCGACGAAGAGGTAGCGCCCGTCGGTGGTCATGTCGGCGGGGGCGCCCATCGCGCCGAGCTCTGCGACGCTCTCGTCGAGCAGGTCGAGGTGCGACACGGTGCCCTCGTGGTCGATCCACGTCAGGCCGAGCTGCGGCTCGGCGACCTCTTCGGCTCCGGCGATCGCTCCGTGTCCTACGCCGTCAGAGGTCGCGGACGTGGGCGTCGGCACCGCGGGGGTCGGTGCGCACGAGGTGAGCCCGAGCGCCAGGGCGCCCGTCAGAGCGAGGGGGAGGATGCGGACGTGCACGGGGTCCTTTCGGGACGGATCGAGAGCGAGGTCAGGCGAGGACTGCGTCTCGCGGCGCTGCGGCCCGCTGACGCGCCGCGTCGACAGCTGCCCGCATTGCCCAGGACAGGCAGGCGAGCAGGATGGCGGCGGCGGCGACGGATGCTCCGGCTGCGGTGGCGGCGTACCAGGAGGCGAGGAGTCCTGCGGCCACGGCCACGACGCCGATCACGGCGGCCAGGACCATGCGCGTGGGGATGCGGTCGGTCCAGTGCCCGGCGGCGACCGCCGGAGCGAGGAGGAGGCCGACCACGAGCATCGAGCCGACGGCCTGGTACGACGCGACGACTGCGAGCGTGACGAGACCGACGAGGACGGCCTGCGCGAGTCGCGGCCCGAGCCCGAGCACCGCGGCGATCCGGGCATCGAGGGCGAGCACGACGAAGGCGCGGTGGAAGAGGATGGCGACCGCGACGCCCACGATTGCGGCTCCGGCCAGGAGGGCCAGATCCGTGGAGGCGATCGCGAGGATGTCGCCGAACAGGATCGCGGTCGCGTCGGTCGCGAAGCTGCCCGAGTGGGAGATGATGATCACCCCGAGGGCGAGCATCGAGACGAACAGCAGCCCGATGCTCGTGTCGTACGACAGGCGTGCGCGGCGCTGGAGCATGCCGATGCCGACGCTCATGGCCACGGCACTCACCGCTCCGCCGACGAGCACGGGCAGCGACAGGACCGTGGCGAGTGCGACGCCCGGGAGTATGCCGTGGGCGAGCGCTTCGCCGAGGAAGGCCATGCCGCGAATCACGACCCACGTGCCGACGACCGCGCACAGGATCGCGACGAGAGAGCCGCCGACGAATCCGCGCTGCAGGAAGTCGACAGCGAAGGGCGAGGAGGCGGTGGCGATCGGGGGGAGGGTCACGTTCAGCGAGCATAGGGCTTGTTGAGAATGATTATCAAACTCGTATGATGGAGATCATGCCTCCTCACTCGGCGCTGCTCGGCGCGCCTGTACGCCTGTCCGGAATCGCGGTCGCCTACGACGGGCGGGCCGCGCTGGACGGTGTCGATCTCGTGATCCCGCCCGCATCTCTCACGGTCATCGCCGGCCCGAACGGAGCGGGCAAGTCGACGCTCCTCGAGGTGATCGCGGGAACGCGGGTCCCGGTGAGGGGAGTGCGCGAAGTCACGGCATCCATCGCACTGGTGCCCCAGCGTGCCGCCGTCCCCGAGCGGCTTCCGGTGTCGGTGCGCGACGTCGTTTCCGTCGGCACGTGGGGGAGGCTCGGCCGGTGGCGGCGGATGGATCGAGAGGCGCGAGATCTCGTGGAACGGTCGCTCGAGCGAGTTCGCGTGGCGGATCTGCAGCGTCGACGGTTCTCCGCGCTCTCGGGCGGCCAACAGCAGCGCACTCTGCTGGCGCAGGGGATCGCACGCGAGCCGGACCTGCTGCTGCTCGACGAGCCGACGACCGGCCTGGACGCCGCGAGCGGTCAGCGGATCCGCTGCGTGATGCGCGAGGAGGTCGAGCGCGGAGCTGCGGTCGTGTGCGTCTCGCACGACGAGGAGGTCATCGCCGATGCCGACCTGGTCGTGCGCCTGGACGCCGGTCGGCTGGTGTCCGTGGTCTAGGCCCACATGCCCGTCTATTCATGCCGAACGGCAGAAATGAGACCTCCGTTTCTGCCATACGGCAGAAACAGACGGGCGGGATGGAGGGGAGGGTCAGGTGGGCTGGTCGAGCGCGGCGACGAGCCGCTCTTCGGCGGCGTGCAGGTGCTCCTCGAGCAGGCGGGCGGCGAGATCCGCGTCGCCCGCGCCGACGGCATCCAGGATCTCGGCATGCTGTCGCGCGATCACCGACGCCTCCAGGAGCCGCCGCTCCTGCACCTGGGCCATGCAGAGCCGGGCCTCGTCGAGGACGCTGCGATACATGCGCGCGGTGCGCTCGCTGCCGAGCGCGTCGATGAGCGCCGTGTGGAAACGGAGGTCGGGACCGACCGTCTCGGCGCTGGGGCCCGGGGGCATCGCGTGGATCTCGGCGTTCGCCGCGACGGCGTCCGCCGGGACGAAGCGCCCCCCCGCCAGCTCGCGGAGGGCTGCGCTCTCGAGGCGAGCCCGCGTGCGATAGACGTCACGCGCCGTCGAAGGATCGATGTCCACGACGCGGGCCGTGCGATGGGCCGTGCGCACGAGGAGCCCCGCGGCGACGAGCTGTTCGATCGCCGCCTTCGCGCTGGGGCGCGCCACGCCGTACGCCTGCGACACTGCCGCCTCGGTCAGCGGGTCACCGGAGCGGATCTCGCCCTCGAGGATGCGGATGCGCAGTCGCGCGGTCACGGCATCGACCACGCCGACCACGTCGAGCGTCGCGTCCGGGGTCAGAGCCATGCATCGAGTCTATCGACGCGGCTTGCAATCGGTACACTTGTCAGACAATCCGTCTCACCGTCGAGGAGAACCCCGTGCCGACGTCGCTCACCTTCCCCCTGGATCGCGCGCTCCTGTCGCCCTCGACCGAGGTGAAGGAGCGGTCGATCGACCGCTTCGCGCGTGCCCACGACGCCTCGCACTACCTCCTCGTCCCGGATGCGGTGCTCTCGCCGGCGTCGGCAGAGGACATGGCGGGCGTCTTCGACGCCGTGCGTGCGGCGGGGCGCTCGCTGACTTTCCGCTCCGGCGGCACGAGCCTCTCGGGCCAGGGGGTGAGCGGCGACATCCTCGTCGACACCCGCAGCGCGTTCCGCGACATCGCCGTCGAGGAGGACGCGCGCACGGTCCGCGTGGGGCCCGGCGTCACGGTGCGGCAGGTCAACACGCGCCTGGCGCGCTTCGGGCGCAAGCTCGGTCCCGACCCCGCCAGCGAGATCGCCTGCACGATCGGCGGCGTGATCGCGAACAACTCCAGCGGCATGGCGTGCGGCATCGTCGAGAACTCCTACCGGACCGTGGAGTCGCTGCTCCTCGTGCTGCCGAGCGGCACGATCCTCGACACGGGGGCTCCCGACGCGCTCGAGACGCTGACCGCGGCCGAGCCCGCGATCGCCGAGGGGCTTCTCGCCCTGCGCGACCGTCTGCTCGCCTCTCCGGAGCGGGTCGCGTTCGTCCGGCAGCAGTTCTCGATGAAGAACACGATGGGCTACGGCATCAACGCGCTGCTCGACTTCGACGACCCCGTGCGCATCCTCGAGCACCTGGTCATCGGCTCAGAGGGCACGCTCGCCTTCGTCGCCGAGGCGCGGTTCCGCACGATCGAGGTGCGACCGGCGATCGCGACCGGCCTGCTCGTGTTCGAGACCCTGTCCGACGCCATGGCTGCCCTCCCCGGGCTCGTCGACCTGGGGCTCGCGACGATCGAGCTGCTGGACGCCGCGTCGCTGCGCGTCGCCCAGGGGCTCAGCGACGTGCCCAGGGCGATCGCCGACATCCCCGTGGATCAGCACGCGGCCCTCCTCGTCGAGGTGCACGCGGCGGACGCGGATGCTCTCGCCGTAGGGTCCGAGATCGCGCTGTCGCATGTGCGCACCCTCCCGCTCGTGGTCGAGGCCGCCCTCACGACCGACGCCGCAGAGCGTGCGGCGCTCTGGCACGTCCGCAAGGGGCTCTACACCGCGGTCGCCGGGGCGCGCCCGTCGGGCACGACCGCGCTCCTGGAGGACATCGTCGTCCCGGTCGAGCGTCTGCTCTTCACGTGCGAGCGGCTGATCGAGCTGTTCGAGGAGCACGGCTACGACGGCTCGGTCATCTTCGGGCACGCGAAGGATGGCAACGTGCACTTCCTCCTCAACGAGCGCTTCGACGATGCCGACAGCGTCGCGCGGTACCGGCGATTTACGGATGACCTCGTCGAGCTGGTGCTCGGCCAGCAGGGGTCTCTCAAGGCCGAGCACGGTACCGGTCGCATCATGGCGCCGTTCGTGCGGCGGCAGTACGGCGACGAGCTGACCGACCTCATGTGGGACATCAAGCGACTCCTCGACCCGGCCGGCATCCTGAATCCGGGTGTCGTGCTGTCGGAGGACCCCGACTCGTACCTCAAGGACCTCAAGCGCGTGCCGACGGTCGAGAGCGAGGTCGACCGCTGCGTCGAGTGCGGATACTGCGAACCGACCTGTCCGAGCAAGAGCATCACCCTCACCCCGCGGCAGAGGATCGTGCTGCGCCGCGACATGGCGTGGGCGGAGGAGCAGGGTGACACGGCCCTCGTCGAGGAGCTCCGCGCCGACTACGACTACGACGGCGTGCAGACGTGCGCGGTCGACGGGATGTGCGGTGTCGCGTGCCCCGTGGACATCAACACGGGCGACCTCGTACGTCGGTTGCGCGCCGAGCAGGCGTCTCCTCTCGCGGACGGCCTGTGGGACGTTGCGGCGAAGGGGTGGGGAGCCGTCACGCGCGTCGGCGGACTGGCGCTCACGGTCGCCGACGCGATGCCGGCACCCCTCGTGACCGCCGTCACGAAGGTCGGACGCGCGATGCTCGGCGCCGACACGGTGCCGCTGTACGACGCCGTCCTCCCGGGCGGCGGCTCGAAGCCCCTGCGGGTCGACAGCCCGGCGGATGCCGAGGTCGTGCTGTTCGGCGCGTGCATCGGCACGATGTTCGGTCCCGAGGACCACGGGGTCGGATCGAGGGACGCGCTGCGCGAGCTGCTGTCGCGCGCGGACATCCCGTTCGTCGTCCCGCAGGACGCCGGCGGCTTGTGCTGCGGCACCCCCTGGAAGTCGAAGGGGCATCTGTCGGGCTACGACCGCATGACGGATCGCGTGCTCGACGCGCTCTGGGCCGCCAGTAGCGGCGGCGAACTCCCGGTCGTGTGCGATGCGGCATCCTGCACCGAGGGGCTCCACGTCATGCTCGCGAAGGCCGCCGCCGCCCGACCGGAGTACGCATCGCTCGTGATCGAGGACGCGACGACCTACGTGGCGCGCGAGGTGCTGCCCAAGGTGGAGGTGTCGGCGAAGCTCGACCGCATTGCCGTCCACCCGACATGCTCGACCACCGCGCTCGGAGCCAACGGTGCTCTGACGGCCCTCGCGGACGCCGTGGCCGACGACGTCTTCGTGCCGGAGGGCTGGGGATGCTGCGCCTTCGCCGGTGATCGCGGGATGCTGCACCCCGAACTCACCGCGAGCGCCACCGACGTCGAGGCATCGGAGGTCGCCGCCGCCGAGAGCAGCGAGGGCGGATTCGACGCGTACGTCTCTGCCAACCGCACGTGCGAGATCGGTATGAGCCGCGCGACCGACCGGCCCTACGAGCACGTGATCGAGGTGCTGGAGCGCCTCACCCGCGCCTGACGGCTGCTACTTGGCGACCAGTGTCGTCTCGAAGCTGTACAGGTCGGGGCGGTAGATGTGGACGCCGAACTCGATCGCGCGCCCTGCGCCGTCGAACGACGTACGCTCCATCTGCAGCACGGGACCGTCGCGATCGATGTCGAGCAGCTTGCCCTCGTCGTCGTGGGCCCGACGTGCGCCGATGCGCTGCTTCGCGACCCGGATCGTCACGCCGCGACCGCGGAGGAGCTGGTAGAGCCCCTGCTCCTCGAGCTGCTCGCGGGTGATCTCGGCCACGTCCGCCGGGAACCAGTTCTCCAGGATGGCGACGGGGTTCGCGTCCGACGTGCGGCGGCGACGGATGTGCAGGACCTCGTCGCCCGTGGCCACGCCGAGATGCTCTGCCACGTTCTCGGGTGCGGGGACGAGCTCGTGCAGCAGCACCGTGGTGCCGGGGGAGTGCTGCGCACCCTGCAGATCGTCGAAGAGGCTGGTCAGCTCGACCTGACGCGTCACCTGACCCTGGACGACCTGCGTGCCGATGCCCCGTCGTCGCACGAGGAGTCCGCGGTCCACGAGCTCCTGGATGGCCCGGCGGACCGTGGGTCGGGAGAGGCCCAGGCGCTCGCCGATCGCGATCTCGTTCTCGAGTCGGGCGCCCGGCGGGATCTCACCCGAGCGGATCGCCGCCTCGAGCCGGCTGGAGACCTGGAAGTACAGCGGGATGGGCCCCGTGCGGTCGAGATCCTGGAACAGATGATCCGGCCATACGCCGTCGGTCGTCGCCATGGAGTGGTCTCCCTCGTTTGTCCCGACAATATTACTTCCGACCGACTATGTCACCTCGCCTGCGCGGTTCGACTCCTTGCATGGACGACCGATTGTGATATTGTTAGGACATACCTACTCGGCACCGATCAGGAAAGTTGTACACAGGAGTATGACCGGAGAAAGCACTCCCGAAGTCCTCGTCATGGGGCGCCTCGGCGTCGACATCTATCCGCTCGACAGCGGTGTCGGCCTGGAGGACGTCTCGACGTTCGGCAAGTACCTCGGCGGCAGCGCGGCGAACGTCGCGGTGGCGGCTGCACGGTACGGACGTTCCGTGCAGCTCGTCTCCCGCACAGGCGACGACCCGTTCGGTCGATACCTGCATCGCGAGCTGCGCCGCCTGGGGGTGGACGACTCGGCGGTCGCCGTCGATCCCGACCTCAAGACGCCGGTGACGTTCTGCGAGATCTTCCCACCCGACGACTTCCCGCTGTACTTCTACCGCGAGCCCAAGGCGCCCGATCTCAACATCGCGTCCGCGCAGCTCGACGCGGGGGCGATCGCCGGCGCGGGCGTGCTCTGGTCGACGGTCACGGGGCTCTCTGAGGAGCCGAGCCGGCAGACGCACTTCGACGCCTGGGCGCTGCGCGGTCGCGCCGAGCACACCGTCCTCGACCTCGACTACCGTCCGATGTTCTGGGCGGACGCCTCCGAGGCGACGGTCCAGGTCGAGCGGGCGCTCGAGAACGTCACCGTCGCGGTCGGCAACCGCGAGGAGTGCGAAGTCGCCGTGGGCGAGACCGAGCCGCTGCGGGCGGCGGATGCGCTGCTCGAGCGCGGCGTGCGCCTCGCGATCGTGAAGCAGGGGCCCAAGGGCGTGCTCGCGAAGACCGCCGACGAGGTGGTCGAGGTGCCGCCGCATTTCGTCGACGTCGTCAACGGCCTGGGTGCCGGCGATGCCTTCGGCGGAGCCCTCTGCCACGGCCTCCTCTCCGGATGGGACCTCGAGCGCATCCTGCGCTTCGCCAACGTCGCCGGCGCGATCGTCGCCTCGCGACTCGAGTGCTCCACCGCGATGCCGACCACCGCCGAGGTGGAAGCCCTCCTCGAAGGAGCACGCCGATGACCGGCCTCACTCTCACCGACGACGACTTCGCTCGTCTCCGCGATCTGCGTGCGAGCACGCCCGCGACCATCGGCGCGACTCTGCGTCAGCGCCGCCGCCGCGACCTCCTCGGCGCCGACGGAAAGCTCTTCATCGTCGCCGCCGACCATCCGGCCCGAGGAGCGCTGGCGGTCGGATCCGACCCGATGGCGATGGCCGACCGGTACGACCTGCTCGATCGTCTCGCCACGGCGCTGTCGCGTCCCGGCGTGGACGGTGTGCTCGGCACCCCGGACATCATCGACGATCTCGCGGCGCTCGGGCTGCTCGACGACAAGATCGTCGTGGGCTCGATGAACCGCGGCGGCCTCCGCGGCGCGACCTTCGAGATGGACGACCGCTACGGCGCGTACACGATCGACGAGCTCGCGGCGATCGGAGCCGACTTCGCCAAGACGCTCGTGCGCATCAACCTCGACGACGCCGGCACCGCGCCGACGCTCCAGGCGACGGCGGATGCTGTGACGGCAGCCGCCGCGGCACAGCTGCCGATCATGCTCGAGCCCTTCCTCAGCCGCTGGGCCGACGGACGCATCGTGAACGACCTGTCCGCCGACGCGGTCATCACGTCGATCGCCATCGCGGCGGGTCTCGGTGCCTCCTCCGCCTACACGTGGATGAAGCTTCCCGTGGTCGAGGACATGGAGCGCGTCATGGCGGCCACGACGATGCCGACTCTGCTGCTCGGCGGCGACTCCGGGGCCGACCCGGACGAGACGTTCGCCGCCTGGGAGGACGCGCTCGCGCTGCCCGGGGTCCGCGGACTCACGGTCGGCCGCACCCTCCTGTATCCGCCGGACGGAGACGTCGCGGCGGCCGTCGATGCCGCCGCCGGTCTGGTCCGCGGCGCTGCCGCCGCTTCTCGCTGAACATCCCGCCACGAAGGAACCCCCATGAGCACCCCTGACACCCGCATCATCTCCCACTGGATCGACGGCGCGGAGAGCGCGTCGGCGAGCGGACGCACCGCGCCCGTGTACAACCCCGCGACAGGCGCGGTGAGCGCGCACGTCGCACTCGCCGACCAGGCCGAGATCGACGCCGCGATCGCATCGGCCGACCGGGGCTTCCAGGTCTGGAGGGGCTATTCGGTCGCGAAGCGCCAGAGCGTGCTGTTCGCGTTCCGTGAGCTGCTGAACGCCCGCAAGCCCGAGCTCGCGCAGATCGTCACGGCCGAGCACGGCAAGGTCGTCTCCGACGCGATGGGGGAGATCCTCCGCGGCCAGGAGGTCGTCGAGCTCGCGACCGGGTTCCCGCACCTGATCAAGGGCGCGTTCAGCGAGAACGCCTCCACCGGCATCGACGTGTACTCGCTCAAGCAGCCCCTCGGCGTCGTCGGCGTCATCTCGCCGTTCAACTTCCCCGTCATGGTGCCGTTGTGGTTCGTGCCGATCGCGATCGCCGCCGGCAACGCCGTGATCCTCAAGCCGAGTGAGAAGGACCCGTCCGCAGCCCTCTGGATGGCAGAGCTGTGGAAGGAGGCCGGCCTCCCGGACGGTGTGTTCACGGTGCTGCAGGGCGACAAGCTCGCCGTCGACGGTCTGCTGCACAGCCCGGTCGTGCAGTCGATCTCGTTCGTCGGCTCGACGCCGATCGCGCAGTACATCTACGAAAACGCGTCCCGCAACGGCAAGCGGGTCCAGGCCCTCGGCGGGGCGAAGAACCACATGCTGGTCCTCCCGGACGCCGATCTCGATCTCGTCGCGGATCAGGCCATCAACGCCGGATACGGTGCGGCGGGCGAGCGGTGCATGGCGATCTCCGTCGTCCTCGCGGTCGAGCCCGTCGCCGACGAGCTGATCGGCAAGATCACCGACCGCATCGCGAAGCTGAAGATCGGCAACGGCGCGGGCACCGACGGCGTCGAGCCGGACATGGGGCCGCTGATCAGCGAGGTCCACCGCGACAAGGTCGCCTCCTACGTCGACATCGCCGAGGCCGACGGGGCGCGGATCGTCGTCGACGGCCGCGGGTTCACGGTCGACGGTCACGAGGACGGGTTCTTCTTCGGCCCGACACTCATCGACGACATCCCGACCACGTCCCGCGCCTACACCGAGGAGATCTTCGGCCCGGTGCTGTCGATCGTCCGCGTCGCCTCGTACGAGGAGGGACTGAACCTGATCAACTCGGGCGAGTTCGGCAACGGGACCGCGATCTTCACCAATGACGGGGGAGCGGCTCGCCGTTTCCAGAACGAGGTCGAGGTCGGCATGATCGGCATCAACGTCCCGATCCCCGTCCCCGTCGCGTATCACTCGTTCGGCGGCTGGAAGAAGTCCCTGTTCGGCGACGCCAAGGCGTACGGTGTGCACGGGTTCGACTTCTTCACGCGGGAGAAGGCCGTCACCAGTCGCTGGCTCGACCCCGCCACCCACGGCGGCATCAACCTGGGCTTCCCCCAGAACGACTGACATGAACCGGATGCCGCCTCGGGGGAGGGGCGGCATCCTCGTCACCGAGAGCACGAGAATGAGCACCATCGAAGACCGCTGGTTCCATCGCCGAGGCGAGCTGACCCGAGACGGGTGGGAGAGCGTCGTGGACGCGACTCTCCCCGGCTGGGAGCACACCGGCATCCGCATCGCCGAGCTGACCGACGGAGACGCCCTCGAGCTCACGGAGCTCGACGTCGAGCGGATCATCGTGCCGCTCGCCGGCTCGTTCCACGTCGCCCACCATCACCACCCGGGCGAGTGGCACACCCGGCTGCACGGGCGGGCGTCGGTGTTCGACGGCCCCACCGACGTGCTCTTCCTCTCGATCGGCACCACGGCGACCATCACCGGCGAGGGGCGGGTCGCCGTGACCGTGGCCCCGACGACCGAGAAGCGCACGTGGCAGTACATCTCCGCGGCCGAGACCCCCGTCGAGCTACGCGGGGCCGGGCGGTCCAGCCGGCAGGTGCACAACTTCGGCACGCCCCAGGCGCTCGACGCCGCCCGGCTCATCGTGTGCGAGGTCATCACGCCGGCCGAGAACTGGTCGTCGTACCCACCGCACAAGCACGACGAGCACCACGCGGGCAGCGAGACCCGCCTCGAGGAGATCTACTACTTCGAGAGCGCTCCGTCGCGCGTCGGAGGGAACGCGGATGCCGCGGACGCCGCCTTCGGGATGTTCAGCACCTACTCCTCGCCGGCTGGGGAGATCGACATCAACGCCAGGGTCACCACCGGCGACATCGCTCTCGTGCCCTACGGCTATCACGGCCCCGCCGTCGCCGCGCCCGGATACGACCTCTACTACCTCAACGTCATGGCCGGCCCTGACCCGGAGCGGTCCTGGCTGATCAGCGACGACCCCGCGCACGCGTGGGTCCGCGACACCTGGGAGGGGCAGGAGTTCGACGCGCGACTGCCCTATGAGAACACCTCGCGCGGCGAGACCACGAAGGAAGGCGACCGCTGATGGCACGCACGAAGACCCTGACCGTGAGCCAGGCGCTCGTCGAGTTCCTCGGTCACCAGTGGACCGTGGACGGTGACATCCGTGAGCGGACCGTCGCCGGGATGTTCGGCATCTTCGGTCACGGCAACGTCGCGGGCATCGGCCAGGCCCTCAAGCAGGCCAACGTCGAGCAGCCCGACCTGATGCCGTACTACCAAGCTCGCAACGAGCAGGCGATGGTGCACCAGGCCGTCGGATACGCGCGCATGCACCGTCGTCGCGGCACGCTCGCCTCCGCGGCGTCCGTCGGCCCGGGGGCTGCGAACATGCTCACGGCGGCAGCGCTCGCGACCTCGAACCGCCTGCCCGCTCTGCTGCTGCCGAGCGACACCTTCGCGACGCGGGTCGCGGATCCCGTGCTGCAGCAGCTCGAGCATCCGCACGATCCCGGCATCCAGGTCACCGACGCCTTCCGTCCGCTCTCGACGTTCTTCGACCGCGTGCAGCGGCCCGAGCAGCTGTACTCCATCGCCCTGGGCGCGATGCGCGCGCTGACCGACCCGGTGCAGACGGGCGCCGTGACGATCGCCCTGCCCGAGGACGTCCAGGCCGAGCGCATCGAGGTGCCCCTGGAGTTCCTGCAGGACCGCGAGTGGCACGTGCGACGCCCCCTCCCGGAGCGCGGCGCGCTCGCCCGCGCCGTCGCCGCGATCCGCGGCGCGAAGCGCCCGTTCATCGTCGCGGGAGGCGGAGTCCTGTACTCGGCGGCGGAGGAGCATCTGCGCGCCCTCGTGGAGGCGACCGGCATTCCGGTCGGCACTTCGCAGGCCGGCGGCGGAGTGCTCGCCTGGGACCACCCGCAGTACCTCGGCGGCGTCGGGGCGACCGGCACTCTGGCGGCGAACCGCGTCGCGGCTGAGGCGGACGTCGTGATCGGCATCGGCACCAGGTACAGCGACTTCACGACGGCCTCCCATACGGCGTTCCAGAACCCCGACGTGGTGTTCGTGAACATCAACATCGCCTCCTTCGACGCGTACAAGCACGGCTCGCAGCTGCCCGTCATCGCCGATGCCCGCGAGGCTCTCGCGGAGCTGGCGATCGAGCTCGAGGGATGGGGGATCGACGCCGAGTACGCCGAGCACATCGCGCGGGAGAAGGCCGCGTGGGATGCGAGCGTCGACGAGGCGTTCGCGCCCTCCGGTCTGGCGCTGCCCGGGCAGCCGGAGATCATCGGCGCCGTGCAGTCGGCATCAGCGCCGGAGGACGTCATCGTCCAGGCCGCAGGCTCGCTGCCGGGCGACCTGCACAAGCTGTGGCGCGTGCGGGATGCGCTCGGGTACCACGTCGAGTACGCGTTCTCGTGCATGGGCTACGAGATCGCCGGAGGCATCGGCGCCAAGCGCGGCCTCGTGGCTGCCGGCGACGAGCGCGACGTCATCGTCATGGTGGGCGACGGCTCGTACCTGATGCTCAACACCGAGCTCGTGACCGCCGTGGCCGAGGGCATCAAGGTGATCTTCGTGCTGATCCAGAACCACGGCTACGCCTCGATCGGCCATCTGTCCGAGACGGTCGGCTCCGAGCGGTTCGGCACGTGGTACCGCGAGTACGACGCAGAGAACCGCAACTTCCAGGGCGAGCAGACCCTTCCGGTCGACCTCGCCGCGAACGCCCGCAGCTACGGGCTCGACGTCATCGAGATCGAGCCGGGCGCCTCGGCGATCGACGACCTGTCCTCGGCGATCGCGACCGCGAAGGCCTCACCGCGATCGACGTTCATCCACATCAACAGCGACCCGCTCATCTACGCCCCCGACGGCGACGGCTGGTGGGACGTGCCCGTCCCCGAGGTCTCGACCCTCGAGAGCACGCAGCGGGCCCGCGCCGACTACCTCGAGCAGCAGGCGCACCAGCGCCCCCTGCTCGGCTGACCCACCCTCTTCGATGGAGAAAAGACTCATGACGGACAACACCGACAACCCCGGACTGCGCATCGGCACGGCACCCGACTCGTGGGGCGTGTGGTTCCCAGACGACCCGAACCAGGTGCCCTGGCAGCGTTTCCTCGACGAGGTCGTCGCGGCCGGATACTCGTGGATCGAGCTCGGCCCCTACGGCTACCTCCCCACCGACCCGCACCAGCTGGAGGACGAGCTCGGGTCGCGTGGCCTGAAGCTCTCCGCCGGAACCGTCTTCACGGGATTCCATAAGGGCGACGACCAGTGGCAGCGGGCCTGGGACCAGGCCCTCGCGGTCGCCGGCCTGGCGTCGAAGCTCGGCGCCGAGCACCTGGTCGTCATCCCCGACCTGTGGCGCAGCGACGCCACCAGCGAGGTCCTCGAGTCGCGCACTCTGAGCGACGAGCAGTGGACCAAGCTCGCGGCGGGCCATGACCGGCTCGGTAAGGCCCTGCTCGAGGAGTTCGGGGTCAAGCAGCAGTTCCACTCGCACGCCGACAGCCACATCGGCACGACGCGCGAAGTCGTGCGCTTCCTCGACGAGACCGACGAGCGCTACACGAACCTCTGCCTCGACACCGGCCACTTCGCCTACTACGGCGGCGACAACGTGAAGCTCATCGAGGAGCGCCCCGAGCGCATCGGCTACCTGCACCTCAAGCAGGTCGACACGTCGCTGCTGTTCGACGTCCTCAAGAACGACATCCCGTTCGCGGATGCCGTCACGCAGGGCATCATGATCGAGCCGCCGCACGGCGTGCCCGACCTCGCCCCGATCATCGAGGCCGTCGCCCGGATCGACTCCGACATCTTCGCGATCGTCGAGCAGGACATGTACGGATGCGACGTCGACTACCCGTTCCCCATCGCGAAGCGCACGCGTGAGCACATCTTCGGATGCACGCACCTCGCCCGTGTCCACTGATCACCCCTTCTCCAGGAGCACTTCCCTCATGACCTCTGACCTCCGTATCGGCGTCGTCGGCGCCGGACTCATGGGCGCCGACCACGTCGCCCGCATCACCCACCGCATCTCGGGAGCCGTCGTCTCGGCGATCGTCGAGCCGGATGCCGGGCGCGCAGCCGCCGCGGCCGAGAAGGCGCCGGGTGCGACGACATTCAGCCGCGTCGAGGACGCGATCGAGGCGGGAGCGGTCGACGCCGTTCTGATCGCCACGCCCGGTCAGTTCCACGAGCCGGTGCTGGTTCCGGCACTCGAGGCGGGTCTGCCGATCCTCTGCGAGAAGCCGCTCACGCCCGATTCCGCGACCTCGTGGGCCATCATCCAGCGCGAGCAGAAGCTCGATCGCCCGCACATCCAGATCGGGTTCATGCGCCGCTTCGACGCGGAGTACGCGGCGCTGCGCGACCTGATCGCATCGGGCGACGCGGGGGACCTCGTGATGGTGCGCGGCGTGCACCGCAACCCGTCGGTGCCCGACTCGTACACGCAGTCGATGCTCATCACCGATTCGGTCGTGCACGAGTTCGACGTCATTCCGTGGCTCGCCGGCTCCTCCGTGAAGTCGGTCGAGGTCAAGTTCCCGCGGCGCAACTCGTTGTCGCCGGAGCACCTGCGCGAGCCGATCCTGGTGATCATGGAGCTCGAGAACGGCGTGCTCGTCGACGTCGAGATGAACGTGAGCGTGCAGTTCGGGTACCAGGTCGCCACCGAGGCCGTGTTCGAGAAGGGCGTCGCCCGCATCGGTCAGCCCTCGGGTCTGCAGCAGTGGCGCGACGGGCAGTTCCTCGTGAACGAGCACGTCAGCTTCACCACACGCTTCGCCGACGCCTACGACCGCCAGATCCAGCGGTGGGTGGATGCCGTGCGTGACGGCCGTCTGGTCGACGGCCCCAACGCGTGGGACGGCTACCTCGTCGCCCTCGCGTGCGAGGCCGGGGTGAAGGCTCTCGACGGCGGTATCGTTCCGGTCGAGGCCGCCGAACGCCCGGCGTTCTACGCCTGAGTCGGAGGAGACGTCATGGTCCGCATCGCGCTCGACCCCACGCCGTACCACCACAGCCACGGGCTGCTCGACTTCCCCGACGTCGCGGCGCGACTCGGCTACGAGCATCTCCACCTCACGCCGCACGTCGACTTCGCGCCGTTCTTCCGGCATCCGAAGGCCGACGACGCGCTCGTCGCCGCTCTGAAGAAGAGGGCGGCCGACGCCGGGGTGGCGATTCCCGCGCTGCTGCCTGTGCAGCGCATCTCGTCGCCCGACGAGACGGAGCGGGTCGCCGCGGTGCGGAACATGCGTCGTATCGTCGAGCTCGCCGTCGCCCTCGAGGCGCCCGTGCTGAACACGGAGTTCTCGGGCCGCCCCGAGCGCCAGGAGCAGAGCGAAGACGCGTTCTACCGCTCGATGGAGGAGCTGCTGCCGATCCTCGAGCGCGAGGGCGTGCAGCTCAACATCGATCCGCACCCCGACGACTTCGTCGAGGACGGGCTCGAGGCGTGGCGAGTCATTCGCGGGCTGAACACCTCGGCGGTCGGATTCGTCTACGTGGCATCGCACACGTTCCACTACGGCGACCGGGCGACCACGTTGCTGCCCGAGATCGGCGACCGCCTCGGCGCGGTGTACGCGGCCGACACGTTCGACCATCACCGCTCGCACGGGCTCCGCTACATCTCCAACCCGCCGGGGAACAGCGCCCGCGTGCACCAGCACCTGCAGATCGGCGATGGCGACGTGGACTGGGCTGCGCTCTTCACGACGCTCCGCGAGATCGGATACCTCGACCGGCCGGACGCCCTCGTCGTCTCGAACGTCTTCGCGGAGGACGAGCGGGCCGACGAGGTGTCGCGCTTCCAGCTCGAGAGGCTCCGCGAGCTGATCGGCTGAGCAGGCCGCACGTACCGATGCCCCGGCGGGTGATTCCCGCCGGGGCATCGTCGTGTCGGCATCCGGGTCTGTTCCGGCATCCGTTCTGCATCGAGGTTCCCGTCGCACTTCGTGCCGCCTGGCGGCCGTTCGTGGATCTTCCCGTCGCACTTCGTGCCGCCCGAGGCGTGCGCGAGCGGCACGAATCGCTACCGGAACCTCGAGGAGCGGCACGGACTGAGACCGGAGTCGCGTGAGGTGCACCAGGACCTTGCCGTCGCACTTCGTGCCGGTCGGCCCGCACGCGAGCGGCACGAATCGCTACCGGAACCTCGAGGAGCGGCACGGACTGCGACCGGAGTCACATCAGGGGCCGGCGGACGCGAACGCCCCTCCCGGACCGTGGTCCGAGAGGGGCGTGGGTGCAGTCAGGGTCGGATCAGCGCCCGGCGAGGCGCTCTCGACGGGGGATCGTGCGGATCGCCTGGGTGCGGAAGTCGTTCTCGAGCGTCTCGAGCGAGCGGTCCTTCGTCTCCGGCACCTGGCGGAGCACGAACCACAGCGACACCGCGTTGACGGCGGCGAAGAGCGCGAATGTCCACGTCGAGCCGATGCCCTCGACGATCTGCGGGAAGACGAAGGAGATGAAGGCATTCACGGTCCAGAGCACGAACACCGCGAGTCCCATCGCGAGGCCGCGGATGGCGAGCGGGAAGATCTCACTCAGGAGCAGCCACACCACGGTGCCGATGAAGCCCTGCACGAATGCGACGAAGAGCATCATCGCGGCGAGGATCAGATAGCTGACAGCATCCGAGTGCGGAGCGAGGAAGACCAGCGCGAGCACGATCTGCGAGCCGACGACTCCGCTGAACCCGATCGTGAGCATCTTGCGTCGGCCGACGAAGCCGAGCAGCCAGATCCCGACGAGCGTCATGACGACACTCGTGAGACCCACACCGATCGTCGCGATCAAGGCGGCCTGCTCTCCGAGGCCGGTCTGAGTCAGGATGCTGGGGGCGTAGTAGTTGACGGTGTTGATACCGGTCGCCTGCTGGACGGCCGCGAGACCGAACCCGATGTACAGCAGTCGGCGCATCCACCGGTTGTCGCGCAGCGCACGCCAGGCGTGACGCCGCTGGTCGCCCTCGGCGTTGCTGTTCTGGACGATCTCGGCGAGCTCGGCCTCGGCCTCCTCGGGCGTGCGGCTGCGGCTCAGCACCTTTCGTGCCTCCTCGATGCGGCCGCGGGCGCCGAACCAGCGGGGCGACTCCGGAAGGACGAGCATGCCCACGAGCAGGATGATCGCCGGGATCGAGGCCACCGCGAGCATGATCCGCCAGACGTGCGTGTCACTGATCAGCACGGCAAGGAGTGCGTTGATCGCGAACGCGAGCAGCTGACCGGTGACGATCATGAGCTCGTTGATGGTCACCATGCGGCCACGCTTGTCGGCGGGTGCCATCTCGGCGAGGTAGAGCGGGCAGGCGACGGCGGCCGCGCCGACGCCGAAGCCGAGCAGGATGCGGGCGAGCACCATCAACGTGACATTGGGGGCGATCGCGCAGGCGATCGCACCGACGAGGAAGATCAGGGCGCACACCAGCAGGCTGCGCTTGCGGCCGAGCGCGTCGGCGATGCGTCCGCCGAGGAGCGCGCCGAACGCGGCACCGGGGAAGAGCAGGGAGCTGACGACCCAGGCCTCTTCACCCGTGGACATCGCCAGATCGTCGCGCATGTAGAGCAGCGCGCCGGAGATGACTCCGGTGTCGTAGCCGAAGAGCAGGCCGCCGAGGGTGGAGATGACGGTCAATCGGGCGAGGAATCCTCGGGATCCTGACTTCGTGCCCTGTACCGGTGATGGTCTCGTGATTCGGGTGTTCGACACGAGGACGCTCCTTTGCGTGGGTTGCCGACGCCGAAGCGGGGGCAGAAGGGGTGGGATGGTCACGTTGCCGATTCCATGTAATGACATTCTGGCATATCGCGCCGAGAGGGACAAGATGCGAATATCGTTCGGTCATGTAAGAATGTCAGGACAAATAAGATCAAGGAGAACGACATGCCCCTCGTACGCATCGACCACAGCGACGCCCGCACCAACTCCCCCGAGATCGCCGGCGCGATCCACGACGCGATCGTGGCCGTCTACGGCATCCCGGAGCGCGACCGCTTCCAGGTCATCACCTCGCGCCCCGGCGCGACGATCGTCGCCGAGGATGCCGGACTCGGGTTCGAGCGGACCGATCCCGTCGTCATTCAGATCTTCACCCAGCGGGGTCGCAGCGAGCAGGCCAAGCAGGCTCTGTACGCCGAGATCGCCCGTCGTCTCGCCGAGGTCGGCGTGGCGGGGGAGGACGTGTTCATCGGCTACGTCGAGAACGGCCCGCAGGATTGGTCGTTCGGCTTCGGAAAGGCCCAGTACGTCACCGGCGAGCTCGCCGTGCCCGCGGCCCGCTCAGACGGCTGAGAGAACCGAGAGCACGTTGCCGGCCGGGTCGCGGAACCAGGCGATGTCGGGTCCGCGACCGGGTTCGCCGTGCGAGATGCCCTTGGCATCGGTGCCGAGATCCGGGTCCGTGTAGATCTTCGTCACGACGCCCCGGGAGTTCAGCTCGTCGACCGCGGCATCCACGTCGTCGACCGGGAAGTTGAGGATCGTGAAGCTCGCCGGCTCGTGGTCCGGCTTGCCGTAGACGAGGATCGTGCCGCCGTCCTCGAGGTGGATGTCGAGGAACCCCATGGCATTGCGCGTGACCTGGAGGCCGAGGATGTCGCGGTAGAACGACAGGGCGGAGTCGACGTCGTCGACGCTGAATCCGCTGAAGGCGTGGGTGCTCTGGAAGGCGGTCATGGCTTCATGATCCGCCGGTCCGGAAGTCGTGTCCAGCGATTGCGGAAAGCCATAACTTCCACGTGGAGG
>JAZBLS010000003.1:57860-65818 GCA_037033365.1 Actinomycetota bacterium
GCAACCGCACTACGAAGGAAGGTCAACGTGGCCCTGCCAGAAGCCTCTGTCCAGCTGTACACACTCGCAGCGGAGTTCTCCGCCGACATGGGCGGCTCGCTCGACAAGCTCGCCGCGATCGGACTCCGCAATGTCGAGGCGTTCGACTTCGTTCGTCGCCCGGACGAGATCCGCGCCGCGCTCGACGCCTCCGGTCTCGTCTCGCCGACCGGCCACGCGCCCCTGCTCTCGGACGAGCTGTGGACCCCGGACGGCTCGATCCCCACGCCCGCGCCCGAGGTCGTCTTCGAGGCCGCTGCGAAGGTCGGGATCACCACCGTCATCGACCCGTTCGTCGCGCCCGAGCGCTGGTTCACGCTCGACGGCGTCACCGACATCGCCGACCGCCTGAACGCTCTCACCGAGACGGCCGCGAGCTTCGGCCTGCAGGTCGGATACCACAACCACGCGCAGGAGTTCGTGGAGAGCTTCGACGGCCAGACGGCGTACGAGCGCTTCGTCGAGCTGACCGACGACCGCGTCGCGATCGAGCTCGACCTGTACTGGGCGCTCGTCGGCGGCCAGGATGTGACAGCCCTCGTCTCGCGGCTCGGCGACCGCCTCGTCGCGGCTCACGTGAAGGACGGCATCGCCCCTGAGAGCAACCCCTTCGCTCCGGGCGCCGGTGACTTCGGCTCCACCAGCCTCGACCAGCGTCACGCCGGTACCGGCGATGTGCCTCTCGTCGACGCGCTACGGGCAGCGACCGACCTCAAGTACGCGATCATCGAGTACGACAACGCTCCCGGCGACGTCTTCGAGGACATCGCCGCGAGCTACTCCTTCCTCATCGAGGGCGGGTTCGCCCGATGAGCGCGGTCGGCATCGGCATCATCGGCGTCGGCGTCATCAGCGACACCTACCTCGAGAACCTGTCGTCGTTCCCCGACGTCGAGGTCCTCATCGTGGGCGACCTGCTGCTCGACCGCGCGCAGGCGCAGGCCGAGAAGTACGGAGTTCCGGCATTCGGCAGCGCGGAGGACGTGCTGGCACACCCGGGCGTCGACCTCGTCGTGAACCTGACCATTCCCGCCGTGCACATCGAGGTCTCGCGCGCCGCGATCGCCGCGGGCAAGCACGTCTGGACCGAGAAGCCCCTGGGGCTCGACCGCGACGGCGCAGCACTGCTGCTCCGTGAGGCCGAAGCTGCGGGGCTCCGCGTCGGCTCGGCCCCCGACACGCTGCTCGGCCCGGGCTTCCAGGCCGCGCGTCGTGCCATCGAGGGCGGAGTCATCGGTCGTCCGCTGTTCGCGCAGACAGTGTTCCAGACGCAGGGCCCCGACCACTGGCACCCGAGCCCCGCGTTCCTCTTCGCGGAGGGCGCCGGTCCGCTGCTCGACATGGGGCCGTACTACTTCTCCGCGCTCGTGAGCCTGTTCGGATCGGTCGACCGCGTCGCCGCTGTGGGGTCGAAGTCCCGCGAGGAGCGCGAGATCCACACGGGGCCGAACGCGGGGACGACCTTCCCCGTCGAGGTCCCGTCGACGATCCAGATCGTGACCGCGTTCGAGGCCGGTGCTCAGGCGCAGAGCCTGCTCAGCTTCGACTCGGCGCTCGAGCGTCACGGGATCGTTGAGATCCACGGCACCGAGGGCACGATCGTGATCCCGGACCCGAACCAGTTCGCCGGGCGCATCGCGTACGTCAAGCCGCTCGGGGTCATCCGCGACGGCATGTCGTTCACGCAGGAGTGGATCGAGATCGAGCACGCCGACCTGCAGGTCGGCCGCGGACTCGGCGCCCTCGACATGGTCCGCTCGATCGCCGCGGATCGTCCGCACGTGGCATCCGGAGAGCTCGGCTTCCACGTCCTCGACATCCTGCTGTCCGCGCAGGAGTCGGCCACGACCGGTCAGACGGTCAAGGTCCAGAGCTCGGTCGCTCCCGTCCCGCTGCTGCCCGAGGGCTTTGACCCGTTCGAGGCGACGCTCTGACGTCGAGCAGATGACAGGACACGGGTCCGTCGGCCATCCGGCCGGCGGGCCCGTTCCCGTCATCGGGTGATGGTTGCTGAGCTCGTCGAAGCACCCTTCGACAGGCTCAGGGACCCAGGGGGCTCAGGGACCCAAAGTGGCCAGATCCAGAGATCCAGGGCCCCGCGGCTCAGGCGCGGGCGTCGCCCGCGAGCAGGCGGTCGAGCAGTTCGAGCGCGGCGCCGTGGTCGACGGACTCGTCGAGGAGCCACTGCGTCTGCAGGCCGTCGGATGCCGCGATCACGAGCGCCGACACCAGCTCGGGGTCGAGATCCGTGCGGAGACGCCCTGACGCCTGCAGGTCGCGGACGCGCTCGGCCATCTCGGCTCG
The DNA here is from genome assembly GCA_037033365.1 of Actinomycetota bacterium. Classification (GTDB taxonomy): domain Bacteria; phylum Actinomycetota; class Actinomycetes; order Actinomycetales; family Microbacteriaceae; genus Microbacterium. Next base: position 60,204 of record JAZBLS010000003.1, read on the forward strand.
GAGGCGCGTGAAGCGCTGCGTCGCGAACTCGTTCGCTGCGGGGTGGTTCTCCTCGAGTGCGGTCGCGACGAGCGTCGAGTACAGCTGGACGAGCCCGGGGATGCTGCGGTTCTCCTCCGCCGAGACGCGCATCATCATGGCGGGACTCATGTCGGGCGTGACGGGCTCGGTGTGGTTCGACCGCCGCTCGGACTCGCGGTACACCGCGACGAGCAGCTCCTCGAGCGAGCCGAAGTAGTGCGAGAGGGCGGCATGCGTCACGCCGACCTCCTCCGCGATCGCCCGGAGGCTCGTCTTCCTCGACCCGCGCTTGGCGAACACCTCGATCGTCTTGTCGAGGATCTCCTGCCGTCGGGCGATGCCCTTCGGATACCGGCCCGCCGGGCGGGGGGAGTCGGTCGGAGAAGCGGTCATGTCCCGATGATACCGAGATTCTCGCGAGAAAACCTCCGGGCGGAGGTTCTGCCCTCGAGCAACTTCTGCGGCTACAAGCAACTTCTGCGGCCCCGAGTGCGGACCCGGGGCCGCAGAACATGCGGCCGGCCGCAGAAAGCGAGCAGAAGGGCGGCGCGAGACCGCCCTACGGCCGCACCTGGTTCACGAGCTCGTCGCCCGCGAGCAGCCGTTCGAGGTTCGCGTCGACCAGCGCACTCGCGCCGACCGGGCGGTTGCCGGCGACGTGCGGCGTGATCAGCAGGTTCGGGGCGTCCCACAGCGGATCGGATGCCGGGAGCGGCTCCGTCTTCGTGACATCGACCGCCGCGGCGCGGAGCTGCCCCGACTCGAGTGCCCCGACCAGCGCGGCCTCGTCGACCGTCGCACCGCGGCCCACGTTCACGAACACGGCTCCGGGCTTCAGCGCCCCGAACACCGCACCGTCGAACAGATCGCGGGTGTCGTCGGAGGCCGGCAGCAGCGAGACGAGGACGTCGGTCTCTGCGAGCAGGGAATCGGCGTCGGCATCCGCGTGCACCTCGAAACCGGAGCGGACGCCGGCGGTGCGGGCGATCCCACGGACCTCGGCGCCGAGCTGGCGGAGGATCGGCGCGAGGGTCGCCGCGATTGAGCCGAAGCCCCAGATCGTCACGCGAGAGCCTGCGAGCGTGTGTCGCGCGCGGGTGGCAGTCGCGCTCTGGGACTCGATGAAGCCCTCATCCCATTCGTGGTCGCGCTGCGCGTCACGGAGGCGGTCGAGTCTGCGGACGGCGCTGAGGATCAGGGCGAGCGCGTGCTCGGCGACGGGGCCGTCGTGCAGCGAGCGGCCGGAGCAGATGCGGACCTCGGAATCGAAGCCGGCACCGAGCACCACGTCGGCACCAGAGGCGAGAGCCTGCACGAGTCTGAGCCGGGGAAGGGCCTGCGCGGCCTCGCGCAGCTGCTCAGCGGAGTTGTGCCAGACGACGAGGACCTCGGCATCCCGATGCTCTTCCGGAATGCTCTCCTTGACGTCGTAGACGACCGCCTCGGCATCCGTCGTCAGGTTCAGGTCGATGCTGTTCGGGATCAGGATCTTCATTCGTACCTCCGCCTCCACCGTACTCACGAGGGAGGCACCGGGGTCGGCGGCACGACGCCCGACGACTCGCGCCACACGATCCGCAGCAGTCCGTCCGGCTTCGCCGGGGGCTCGGTGCCGCGGACCGCGGCGATCAGGCGATGCATCGAATACGCGCCGAGGCGTTCCCGGTCGTGCGCCACGGTCGTCAGCGACGGCACGAGGAAGGCGCTCTGCGGGTGGTCGTCCCAGCCCGTGACGGCGACCTCGTCCGGCATCCGCCATCCGCGTCGGGTCGCGGCTCTGACGGCCCCGGTCGCGATGAGGTCGTTGGCCGCGATGATCGCGAGCGGGGGAGTGTCCTGCGGCAGGGCCTCGACAGCGGCCTCGCCGGTGCTGCCGTCCCAGTCGCCGGTGGACACCCCGAGCGACTCGACGCCCAGCCGCTCGACCGTCTCGAGGTAGGCGGTTCTCCGGGATCGCGCCGACGGGAAGTCCTGCGGGCCCGCGATGTGCAGGAACCTGCGGTGGCCCTGTGCGGCGAGCTGCTCGATCATCTCGGAGATCGGTCGCGAGTCCACGAACTCGCCCGCTGCGTGCATCGCCTCGTCGAACTCCTCCACCGACAGCACCACGGGATGCCCGGCGCCGGAGGGGGCGTCCGGAAGTGGCGTGAACGACAGCACGCCCTCGTACTGCCCCGAGTCGACGATCTCGGCCAAGCGCTCGTCGCGCTCGGTCGTCTCCTGGGGCAGGCTCACGACCTCGACCACGTAGCCGTCCTCCCGCGCGGCGGCGATCGCTCCGGCGAGCAGGGTCATCGGGTTGACCGTCGCGATCGGAACCACGACCGCGAGGCGTCCGGTGCGCTGAGTCCGCATCGAGCGGGCGGCGAGGTTCGGCCGGTAGCCGAGTTCGGATGCCGCGGCGAGCACCTTGTCCCTCGTCGCCGCCGAGATGCCTGCGCGCCCGGTGAACACGAACGAGACCGTCGACTGCGAGACGCCCGCGAGGTTGGCGACGTCATGGCTCGTGGGGCGTCTGTCGATCTCGTCCTCCCGGGTTGACGTGCGGCTGGTTCTCCTCGATAGTAGCTATTACGTCTTAGTAATACGTAGTAGTACCTTCAAGGAGGAAGTGCATGCGACGGATCGGCATCATCGGCACCGGAGGGATCGCGGAGGCGCACATCCGCGGATACCTCGCGTTCCCGGAGGAGTGCGAGATCACCGCGCTCGCCGACGTGATCCCGGGCAAGGCTTCTGAGAAGGCTGCCGCGTTCGACCTGGCATCGGCTTCGTCCTTCGATGACCCGCTCGCCTTGATCGCCTCCGGCACGGTCGACCTCGTCAGCATCGCGACGCCTCCGTCGACGCACGCGGCGCTCGCGATCGCCGCATTGGACGCCGGCATCGACGTGCTCGTCGAGAAGCCCATGGCACCGTCGCTCGAGGAGTGCGACGCGATGCTCGCGGCGCAGGAGCGCTCCGGTCGCGTGCTCTCGGTCGTCGCGCAGAATCGCTTCCGCGACGATCACGCGGCCCTGAAGGAGATCGTCGACTCCGGCCTGCTCGGCTCGATCTCGCATGTGCGGATCGACTCGGCCTGGTGGCGAGGACTGCCGTACTACGACCTTTGGTGGAGGGGCACGTGGGAGAAGGAGGGCGGCGGCTGCACACTGAACCACGCCATCCACCACATCGATCTGCTCCTGTGGCTGCGGGGGCGTCCGGCCGAGGTCACGGCGATGCTCACGAACGCGCAGCACGACAACGCCGAGGTCGAGGACCTCTCTGTCGCGATCTTCCGCTACGACCGGGGTCTCGCCCAGCTCACCAGTTCCGTCGTCCACCATGGCGAGGAGCAGGCGATCGTGATCCAGGGAGCGGATGCCGCGGTCTTGCAGCCCTTCGCGGTCGTCGCCGAGCGGTCGAACCCCGCTGGCTTCCCCGAGCCCGGCGGCGACCCTGAAGCCGTCGCGCGCATCCAGCGGCTCCTCGCAGAGCGCGCACCGCTCGCGCATCTGGGGCACGAGGGGCAGATCCACGACCTGCTCGGGGCCCTCCGCGACGGACGTGCGCCGATCGCCGACGGTCGGGACGGCCGCAACGCCGTCGAGATCGTCACCGCGATCTACAAGGCGGGCTTCGAGCGGCAGTTCGTGCAGCTTCCGCTGTCGGCATCCGATCCCTTCTACCGCGCAGGTCAGCTGGTCGCCGAGGCGCCGCATTTCTTCGAGAAGTCCGCGTCTCTGATCGAGGCCGCGTCGTGACCGCCTCCTCCTTTCCCGGCGGCACGTCGCTGTCGCACCTGGACGTCTACGACACCGAGGCGCCTGACCGCATCTGCGGCGGGAGTCCGCACATGCACCTCGTGTCGACCGAGGCCTACGTCGTGGTGTCCGGAGAAGGGTCGCTCCAGACGATCGACGCCGACGGCTTCCGCGAGACGCCGCTGCGCGCGGGCTCGGTCGTCTGGTTCACGCCCGGCACGATCCACCGCGCGGTGAACCACGGGAACCTGAGAGTGATCGTGCTCATGAGCAATGCGGGTCTGCCGGAGGCGGGGGATGCCGTCATGACGTTTCCCGCGGAGATCGTCGCGGATGCCGGGGCCTACGCCGACGCCGCCTCACTCGGCGACGAGGACGGGCGGGCCGAGCGGGCGCGTCGCCGCCGTGACCTCGCGGTCGCCGGGTTCGCGGCGTTGCGGGATGCCGTCGAGAGCGGTGACCGTGCTCCGCTCACCGCGTTCCAGGAGGCGGCAGGGGTTCTCGTCCGCGAGCGGGCGGCGGTGTGGGGAGACCTGATCCGGGAGCGTCCGCTCGCCCAGGCCGAGCAGTCACTCGCCCTGGCCGCAGCCGTGGCGGACGGCGCTGTCGCGCACCTCGCCGACGCGCGCGTGCACGAGGCCGTACCCTCGGCAGGGGAGCGCGGCTTCGGCATGTGCGGCAGGCTGCGCACCTACGACGTGGTCGACCACGAGACGAGCGACCACCAGCGACAGGAGAGCCACCGATGACCCGCGACTACGTCTTCACACCGTTGCCCGAGCCCGTCGTCGGGCCGGGGGAGTTCGTGTTCGCCGCGCTTGGCCTCGACCACGGGCACATCCACGGCATGGTGGAGCTCCTCGTCGATGCCGGCGCGACCCTGACGCTCGTGCACGACCCCGACCCCGCGAAGGTCGCCGACTTCCTCGAGCGGTTCCCGCAGGCTCGTGCCGCCGCGAGCGAGCAGGAGGTGCTCGACGACCCCGAGGTGCGCCTCGTCGCGAGCGCATCGATCGCGAACCGTCGCGCGCCGCTGGGTGTGCGGGTTCTCGACGCGGGCAAGGACTTCTTCGCCGACAAGCCCGCGATCACGACCATGGCCGACCTGCAGGCGGCTCGGGACGCCGTGGCTCGCACCGGGCGCAAGTTCGCGGTGTACTACGGGGAGCGGGTGCACTCGGAGGCGGCGATCCTCGCAGGCCAGCTCATCGAGCAGGGCGCCATCGGCCGGGTGCTGCAGGTGGTGTCGTTCGGCCCCCACCGCATCGGCTCGGGGCGGCCCGATTGGTTCTACGACCCGGAGCAGTACGGCGGGATCATCTGCGACATCGGCAGCCACAACTTCGAGCAGATGCTCCACTACACCGGGGCGACGGCCGGCGAGATCGTGAGCTCCACGGTCGCGAACTACGCGCATCCCGAGACCCCTGGCCTGCAGGACTTCGGCGACGCGCATGTCGTGCTCGACAACGGCGCGACGGGCTATGTCCGCGTGGACTGGTTCACGCCGGCCGGGCTCGACGTGTTCGGCGACGGGCGAACGGTGCTGCTCGGCACCGACGGCTACATCGAGCTCCGGAAGTACGTCGACATCACGACCGACAACGGCGGTGGGCAGGTGCTCCTCGTGAACCAGGACGGGCAGTTCCGGTTCGACGCGACGGGGAAGACGGGGTTCCCCTTCTTCGGGCAGCTCATCCGCGACTGCCTCGACCGCACCGAGCACGCGATGACGCAGGAGCACGCCTTCATGGCGGCCGAGCTCAGCATCATCGCGCAGCGCGACGCCCGCGTGCTCGCCAGCTGAGGGCTGGGCGGGCTCGCGCCGTTGGGCGGACTTCTCGGCGT
>JAZBLS010000004.1:0-55788 GCA_037033365.1 Actinomycetota bacterium
GGCGCGCACCTTCTCGTTGCGTGTGAACGTGCCGTTCCTGGTGAGGTGCACCATCGTCGCGAAGAACGTCGGGATCGTGACAGCCCACGTGACCATGCACCACGGGCAGAGCACGAACAGGTCGTAGAGGCTCTGCCCGATCAGCCAGCAGACGAGACCGAACGCGAACGTGACGCCCACGCCGAAGAGCGCCCAGAACCAGCGGGGGAAGCGCGCTCCGGCGAGGATCGCGACGCCGACGACCAGCGGCGCCATCCACCCGGTGAGGCCGAGGAGAGGGTTCGGGAAGCCGAAGACCTCGCCCTGCCACGACTCGAGGTTCGTGCTGCACTGGATGAACGGACTCAGGTCGCACGCGAGTGGATCGGTCGGGTTCTCGAGCAGTGCGAACTTCTCGACCGTGAGCTGGAAGGCGGCGAACCAGCCGACGACGCTCGCGATGATCAGCCATACGGCGAAGACGACGGGGCGGGTGCGCTGCTCGGTCATATGTGGATTATCACAGCGACTGCTATGGATCTGGCGACAGCGCACCGGAGAAAAAGACGCGGCGGAAACGGCGGATGCCGTGATCGGCGTCCTTTGGTGCGATAATGGCCTGTGATGCACCGCTCGACCTCGTCGTGGCACGCATCGACGCAGACTTCGGGGCCGTATGCCCCTCGTGACCAGAGCCATGAGCCGGTCACACGCCGATTGAGTTCGCGGCACCCGCGGGTGCCGCACGAGAATTCGCGGAACACGCAGTGTCCGCGCGAGGAGCACGCCAGAGATGGCCGATGAGAACAATGACTACGACGCCCCTACCCTCGACTTCCCTGCGGATGCTGACGCACCCGACCCGGTAGTCGACGACGCCGCGGAGGAGACGGCTCCGGCTGTCGAATCGGCGGAGGAGCAGGCTCCCGAGCCTGAGGCTGCTGCTGCTGAGGCTGAGCCTGCGGCTGAGGCCGGGCCCGAGGCTCCCGCGCAGCTCGAGGCTGCTGCCGAGCCCGAGGTTCCCGCAGAGCCCGAGGCTGCTGCCGAGCCCGAGGCTGCTGCTGAGCCCGAGGCTGAGACTCCGGCAGAGCCCGAGGCTCCGGCTGAGCCCGAGGCTCCGGCTGAGCCCGAGACGCCCGCTGAGCCCGAGACGCCCGCTGAGCCGGAGGCTCCCGCAGAACCCGAGACGCCCGCCGAACCCGAGGCTCCGGCCGAGCCCGAGACCCCCGCTGAGCCGGTCGTCGAGGAGCCGAAGCCCGTGACCGCCGTGTCGCTGGGCCTGCTTCCCGAGGTCTTCGTCTCGCAGGTCTCGACGCAGCTGCACTTCTACGCCCCGGAGGTCGTGCCGCTCCCGGCGCTCCCCGGGCGCGAGCGGATCTTCGACCGCATCGCCGAGCGCGATCAGGACGACAGCACCTCCGGTCGTCGTGGCCGCGGGCGCCGTCGTGGCGGTTCCGATGACGGCGACCAGCGCGAGCCGCGAGAGCCTCGCGAGCAGCGCGACGAGCCGCGTCAGCGTCAGCGCGTCGTCGAGTACATCACCGAGCCGAAGGCGATCAAGGGCTCCACGCGCCTGGAGGCCAAGAAGCAGCGCCGTCGCGACGGGCGTGACGCCGGTCGTCGTCGTCCGGTCGTCACCGAGGCCGAGTTCCTCGCGCGTCGCGAGTCGGTCGATCGCAAGATGGTCGTCCGCTCCAAGAACGGTCGCACCCAGATCGGCGTCCTCGAGGACGGCGTGCTGGTGGAGCACTACGTCGCCCGCAACCAGGACGCGTCGCTGATCGGCAACGTCTACCTGGGTCGTGTGCAGAACGTCCTTCCGAGCATGGAGGCGGCCTTCGTCGACATCGGACGCGGCCGCAACGCCGTGCTGTACTCCGGCGAGGTCGACTGGGACGGTGTCGAGACCGGCAACCAGCCCCGCCGCATCGAGCTCGCTCTCAAGGCCGGCGACCGCGTGCTGGTCCAGGTCACGAAGGACCCGGTCGGCCACAAGGGCGCCCGTCTGACGAGCCAGATCTCGCTGCCCGGCCGCTACCTCGTGTACGTGCCCGGCGGATCGATGAACGGCATCAGCCGCAAGCTCCCCGACAACGAGCGCGCTCGACTGAAGCGCATCCTCAAGGAGGTCCTTCCCGAGTCCTCCGGCGTGATCGTCCGCACGGCGGCCGAGGGCGCGACCGAGGATCAGCTGACCCGCGACGTGCAGCGCCTGACCACGCAGTGGGAGCACATCCGCACCCAGGTCGAGAACCAGCAGGCCCCTGCGCTCCTGCACGCCGAGCCGGACCTGCTCGTCAAGATCGTCCGTGACGTCTTCAACGAGGACTTCACGAAGATGTTGATCCAGGGCGAGGACGCGCAGCGCACGATCCGCGCCTACCTTGAGAGTGTCGCCCCTGACCTGCTCGAGCGTGTCGAGTCCTACGAGGACGAGACGGATCCGTTCGATGCGTTCCGCATCACGGAGCAGATCGAGAAGGCCCTCGACCGCAAGGTCTGGCTGCCCTCCGGCGGATCGCTCGTGATCGACCGCACCGAGGCCATGACCGTGGTCGACGTCAACACCGGGAAGTTCGTCGGCTCCGGCGGAAACCTCGAGGAGACGGTCACGAAGAACAACCTCGAGGCCGCGGAGGAGATCGTGCGCCAGCTGCGTCTGCGCGACATCGGCGGCATCATCGTCGTCGACTTCATCGACATGGTGCTCGAGTCCAACCGCGACCTCGTCCTCCGTCGTCTGATCGAGTGCCTGAGCCGCGACCGCACGAAGCACCAGGTCGCCGAGGTCACCTCGCTCGGCCTCGTGCAGATGACCCGAAAGAAGCTCGGCCTCGGCCTGCTGGAGACCTTCAGCGAGGCCTGCGAGGTGTGCGCAGGGCGTGGAGTCATCGTGCACCACGACCCCGTCGTCAAGCACCGGTCGAGCTCGAACGGCAACGGCAACGGGGGCAACGGGAACTCGCAGTCCAACCGCCGTCAGCGCGGCGGCAACGGGCAGAACCAGAACCAGGCTCCTGCTCCGGGCTCGACCCACAGCATCCCCGAGGGGGCGAAGTCCGCTCTCGCGCAGATCGCCGCATCCACGCGTCCCGTGAACGCCGACGGAGCGACGGATGCTGCGCCCGAGGCCTCTGAGACGCCCGCCCCGGCCGCCGTCGATGCCCCCGAACGCGGCAAGAAGCCGCGCAAGAAGCGCAACTCCGACCGCAGCAAGGGTCCGAAGTCGCCGGCCGAGCAGCTGCTCGATTCGGTTCTCGACGCCCTTCCCGAGCCCAAGGCCCCCGGTCAGGGGCGCGGACGCCGTCGCGTCACGACCGCGGCGCTCACCGGAACGCCCGTCAGCGTCAACTCCGAGCCGTCAGCGCCTGTCGCGGGCGGGGACTCTGAGTCCTGAGTCGATCAGTCGACGGACGAGTTCCTTGCCGTCGACATGCTGAGCACCCGCTGCGATGAGCCGGGGGACCATGTCCTCCGGCACGTCGTAGTGGTCGAGGTCGAAGGCGCGCTGCGGGACGTTCAGCCGTCGCGCGAAGCTGTGGAGCTCGTCCAGGCTCTCATCGCTCACGAGGTGCGCCCACAGTCGCCCGTGAGCGGGCCAGCGGGGGTCGTCGACGAGAACGGTCATCCCGTCAGCCTATGGCGGGACACACCAGCGGGCACGTTTTGCCACAGTGTCCCGCATCCGGTAAAGTAGTCCCTTGGTGCGTATGCCGCGTCTTCCCCGACGGTCGATGCGGAGAGTCTTGCATTCGCGCCCGTCGCACCGCGACGCATGCAAGCAACAGTCTTCCCGTGAGATCTCGGAGCCGCGAGCTCCCCAACGAAACAGGTATGAAGTGGTTTACGCAGTAGTGCGCGCCGGTGGGCGGCAGGAGAAGGTCGAGGTCGGCACGATCGTTCAGCTCGACCGTGTCAAGGCTGCCCAGGGCGAGAAGATCGAGCTGGCCGCAGTGCTGCTCGTCGACGGCGCCTCGGTGACCACCGACGCTGATTCGCTGGCGAAGGTCAAGGTCACGGCAGAGGTCATCGGCAACCTCCGCGGCCCGAAGATCATCATCCAGAAGTACAAGAACAAGACCGGCTACAAGAAGCGTCAGGGCCACCGCCAGGAGCTCACGCGCGTCAAGATCACCGGCATCAAGTAAGACCGAGGAGACCAGGACATGGCACATAAAAAGGGCGCAAGCTCCACCCGTAACGGTCGTGACTCCAACGCTCAGCGACTTGGCGTCAAGCGCTTCGGTGGACAGCAGGTTCTCGCCGGCGAGATCATCGTCCGCCAGCGCGGCACGCACTTCCACCCCGGCGTGAACGTCGGCCGTGGTGGCGACGACACGCTGTTCGCTCTGGCTGCCGGCGCGGTCCAGTTCGGCGCGAAGGGCGGCCGCAAGGTCGTCAACATCGTCGCCGCTGCTGAGTGATCACAGCGCGACAGTAGACATCCGATTCGGGGCGGGCTTCGGCCCGCCCCGAATTTCTTTATGAGGAGAGAAAGACATGGTCACCTTCGTCGACACCGTGACGCTTCATCTGCGCGCGGGAAAGGGCGGAAACGGCTGTGTCTCGGTGCACCGCGAGAAGTTCAAGCCCCTGGGTGGCCCTGACGGCGGCAACGGCGGCGACGGCGGCGACATCGTGCTCGTCGCCGACACCCAGACCGGCACGCTGCTGACGTACCACCACTCGCCGCACCGTTCCTCCGGCAACGGCGGCCCCGGCATGGGCGACCACCGTGCGGGCTTCAACGGCGAGACGCTAGAGCTGCCCGTCCCCGTGGGGACGGTCGTCAAGAACCCCGCCGGCGACGTGCTGATCGACATGATCGTCCCGGGAGAGCGCTTCGTCGTCGCCAAGGGCGGCATGGGCGGACTCGGCAATGCGGCTCTCGCGACGCCCAAGCGCAAGGCGCCCGGCTTCGCGCTGCTCGGCACCCCCGGAGTCGAAGGCGACGTCGTCCTCGAGCTGAAGACCGTCGCAGACGTCGCACTCGTCGGCTACCCGTCCGCGGGCAAGTCCAGCCTGATCGGAGCGATCTCCGCGGCCCGCCCCAAGATCGCCGACTACCCGTTCACGACGCTGCACCCGAACCTGGGCGTCGTGCAGCAGGGCGAATTCCGCTACACCGTCGCCGACGTGCCCGGTCTGATCGAGGGCGCGAGCGAAGGTCGCGGCCTCGGCCTCGAGTTCCTGCGCCACGTCGAGCGCTGCTCGGCGCTGCTGCACGTGCTGGACTGCGCGACGCTGGAGCCGGGTCGCGATCCGATCTCGGACCTCGACGTGATCCTCGCCGAGCTCGCGGCCTACGAGGTGCCCGAAGGGCAGACCCCGCTGCTGGAGCGTCCGCAGCTCGTCGCGCTCAATAAGATCGATGTCCCCGAGGCACGCGACCTCGCAGAACTCGTCCGTCCTGACCTCGAGGCGCGTGGCTTCCGAGTGTTCGACATCTCCACGGTGTCCCACGAGGGCCTCCGTCCCCTGACCTTCGCCCTCGGCGAGATCGTCGACGCCCATCGCGCGGAGCAGGCTGCGGCCGAGCCGGTGCGCGAGCGCGTGGTCATCCGTCCTCGCGGGTCGAAGAAGGACTTCGAGATCCGCGTCGAAGGCGGCACGTACGGCAACATCTACCGCATCCTCGGCGAGAAGCCGGTGCGCTGGGTGCAGCAGACCGACTTCCAGAACGAGGAGGCCGTCGGCTTCCTCGCCGACCGTCTCGAGAAGCTGGGCGTCGAGGACGAGCTGTTCCGTCTCGGTGCCGTGCAGGGATCGACGGTCGTGATCGGCGAGGGCGACAGCATCGTCTTCGACTGGGAGCCCACCATGACGTCGGCCGCCGAGCTGATGACCGCGCCGCGAGGCACGGACCCGCGTCTCGCGCCGAACGCGCGCCGCACGACGTCCGAGCGCCGCGAGCAGTACTACGAGCGCATGGACGCCAAGGCCGAGGCGCGGGCGGAGGCCGAGCAGCGCCGTCTCGCTACCCGTGAGGGCGACGAGTGACCGCTCGCACGCGCGCTGACCTCGCCACCGCGTCCCGCATCGTGGTGAAGGTCGGCTCGTCGTCGATCAGCGGCGACGCGTCGTGGCGAATCCCCGTGATCGTGGAAGCCCTCGCGGCCGCGCACGCACGGGGCGCCGAGGTGATCCTCGTATCGTCCGGAGCCATTGCGTCCGGCATCCCGTTCCTGCGACTCGATGCCCGCCCCACCGACCTCGCCACCCAGCAGGCGGCTGCCGCGGTCGGGCAGAACATCCTGGTGTACCGCTACCAGGAGGCGCTGCGCCCGTTCGACATCGTCGCGGGGCAGGTGCTCCTCACGACAGGTGACCTCGAGAACCCGACGTCGCGGAGCAACGCGCGTCGGGCGATGGAGCGGCTGCTGGGTCTGCGGGTCCTCCCGATCGTGAACGAGAACGACACGGTGGCGACTCAGGAGATCCGCTTCGGTGACAACGACCGCCTCGGCGCGCTGGTGGCTCAGCTCACCCAGGCCGACGCGCTCGTGCTGCTCAGCGACATCGAGTCGCTGTACACGCGCCCGCCCTCCGACCCGCGCGCCGAGCCGATCGAGGTCGTCGCACCGGATGCCGACCTCTCCGGGCTCGAGTTCGGGTCCACGGTCGTCAACAGCGTCGGCACCGGGGGAGCGGCGACCAAGGTCTCCGCGGCACGGCTGGCCGCGGCATCCGGGATCGGCGTTCTGGTGACCAGTGCAGACCTCGTGGGCAAGGCCCTGACCGGCGCCGAAATAGGAACCTGGTTCGAGCCGGCGCTCTCCTAGACTGGGCGGATGACCGACCAGACCCCGCAGGTGCGCCTGGAGCGCGCCAAGGAGGCGTCTCGCGCCACCGCCGCCCTCACCAGCGACGACAAGGCGCGTGCACTCGAAGCCATCGCCGTCGCGCTCGAGCAGAACTCCGCTCGCATCATCGAGGCCAATGCGCTGGACATCGCCCGGGGGCAGGCCGACGGGATCGGCGACGGACTGATCGATCGGCTCCGTCTCGACGAGAAGCGCGTCGCCGCCCTGGCATCAGCAGTGCGCGATGTCGCGGCACTGCCGGATCCCGTCGGACGCGTCGTCGGCGGACATCGGATGCCGAACGGCGTCGCCCTCGAGCAGGTCCGCGTGCCCTTCGGGGTCGTCGGCGCGATCTACGAGGCGCGCCCGAACGTCACGGTCGACATCGCGACCCTCGCGCTGCGCTCGGGCAACTCCGCCGTGCTGCGTGGCGGCAGCGCCGCGAAGGACTCGAACACCGTGCTCGTGGAGATCATGCGCGAGGCGCTCGAGAGCGCAGGCGTGACCGCCGAGGCGATCCAGACCGTCGACGACTTCGGCCGCGACGGTGCCAAGGCGCTGATGCACGGGCGGGGTTTCGTCGACGTGCTCGTGCCGCGAGGCAGCGCCGGGCTCATCGAGACCGTCGTGACCGAGTCGACGGTGCCCGTGATCGAGACCGGCGCCGGCAACGTGCACATCGTGCTCGACGAGTCGGCGCCCGACGACTGGGCCAGGGACATCGTGGTGAATGCCAAGGTGCAGCGACCCAGCGTGTGCAACGCGGTCGAGACCGTGCTGGTCCTGCGTCAGGCGGCACCCCGTCTCGTACCGCTCGTCGCGAGTGCGCTCCAGAGCGAGGGCGTCGCGATCCACGGTGACGACATCGTCGCGGGTCTCGTGACCCAGGTGATCCCGGCCACGGAGGAGGACTGGGAGACCGAGTACGGCAGCCTGGACGTCGCGATGAAGGTGGTCGACACCCTCGACGACGCTCTCGCGCACATCCGTCGATACAGCACGGGCCACACCGAGTCGATCGTGACGACCGATTCGCGCAATGCGGAGCGGTTCCTGTCGGAGGTCGATTCCGCCGTCGTCATGGCCAACGCCTCGACGCGATTCACCGACGGAGGCGAGTTCGGATTCGGCGCCGAGGTGGGGATCTCGACGCAGAAGCTCCACGCCCGAGGGCCGATGGGGCTTTCCGAGCTGACCAGCACGAAGTGGCTGGCGCGTGGAGCGGGGCAGACTCGCGGCTGAGGGCTAGACTAGGTGGCGCTGTGATGCCCAGGGCGTCGCGCACCGCCAGCCACGAAACGGAGTCAGGATGAACCTCGTCGCACAGATCGCGATGGCCGCAGCGGAAACCGAACACCACGGCAATGTCGCGGGCGAAACGCTGATCTTCGGGGTCATCGCCGCGATCGTCTTCGCGTTCCTGGCTCTGGTCACGCTGTCGTACAAGAACGTCGCCAACCGCCACTCGGCGAAGGCCGAGGCATGGGCTGCCAAGCACGGCAAGGACGGTCACGAGGCGGGGCACGGCCACTAAGGCCCGCATGAACGACACGACCTCGCGTCCGGCGCGCATCGGTGTGATGGGCGGTACCTTCGACCCCATCCACCACGGGCACCTGGTCGCCGCCAGCGAGGTCGCGCACTCCTTCGGGCTGGACGAGGTCGTCTTCGTGCCGACGGGCCACCCCTGGCAGAAGTCGGACGTGACGGCGAGCGAGCACCGCTACCTCATGACCGTCATCGCGACGGCATCCAACCCGCAGTTCACGGTCAGCCGCGTCGACATCGACCGCGAGGGTCCGACCTACACGATCGACACGCTTCGCGACCTGAAGCGGGATCGACCGGACGCCGAGCTCTTCTTCATCACCGGAGCCGACGCCGTAGCGCAAATTCTCAGTTGGAGGGACCATGATGAACTGTGGGAGTTGGCCCACTTCGTCGCGGTCTCACGTCCAGGACACGTTCTGAGCACTGACGGCCTCCCCAGCGACAACGTCAGCCAACTGGAGGTGCCGGCGCTGTCCATCTCGTCGACGGCCTGCCGGGCGCGGGTCCGCGACGACGAGCCGGTCTGGTACCTCGTCCCCGACGGAGTCGTTCAATACATCGCGAAGCATCATCTGTATCGGAGCAAGGCATGAGTACATCGGATCAGCAGGGTCAGGGTCCGCTGACGCGAAAGCAGTTGCGTGAGATCCGGTTGACCGGCTCTACACCGGTAATCTCCGCGGAGGAGGCGGCGGCCGCCGCGGCCGTGGTGGCCCCACCCGTCCAGGCGCCGCCCGAGGAGCGCGACGCCGCCGACGACGTCGAGGCCCCGTCTGCTGCGCAGTCGGCGCCCGCAGGGGGCGGCGAGAGCGAGTCGGGGACGACGCGGCTGACACGTCGACAGGTTCGCGAGCGCGAACGCTCCATGACCGGGTCCGTTCCTGTCGGCGACGTCGAGGAGACCGAGACGCCGGATGCGGATGCGGATGCGGATGCGGAAACAACCGACCAGGCGCCGCCTGTCGAGGATGACGCGGTCGACGCGCCCGTCGTCTCCGAGGACGACGCGCCTGAGGCAGATCTGCCCGCTCCGGTCAGCGCCCAGGCGAGCCTGGATGCCACTTCTGATGAGGGCGAACCCGCCACTCCCGACACGTCCGACACCACTGCAGCCGTTGCGGAGCTCGGCATCGAGGCAGAGACCGTCGATGCGCGCGACGAGGTCGCCGCAGACGACGTGCTGTCCGACGTGGGCGATTCCGACGACGAAGAGCTCGCAGAGGGGGAACGACCCACCGTCAACTCCGCCTTCGGGCAGGGACTTCTGAACGACGATGCCGAGACGCGGAAGCCGTTCTCCCCGTCGTTCGACGAGCTGCTGACCGTCGGCGACTCGACCGGTTCCCAGCATCTGGCTCCGAACACCCTCATCTTCAACCCCTCCCCGGGGGACGGGTCGCTGTCAGGCCCCGTCGCCTCCACGGGAGAGATCCTCGTGACCGGCTCCTACGAGCTTCCCAAGGGCCTCGGCTCGCAGGGCCATGCGCACGGCACCACGGACGGCAAGGATGTGGACGCCGTGCTCATCGACGGCGAGCTGCCTCCGGCATCCTCGCCCACGCCGATCGCCGCCAGCTCGGCCGTCAGCACCATCAAGCCCGCCGGCGAGGTCATCCGCCCGCCCGCCCCCGAAAAGGGCAACAAACTCATGCTCATCCTCGCGATCGTGGCGGGTGGTCTCGCGCTCGCGCTGGGCGTGTCCCTGATCGTCGCCTTCACCACGAATGTGTTCTGATGCAGTCACCTGAAACCGCCGAAGAGATGCTGCAGATCGCAGCGGACGCCGCCGCCTCCAAGGGCGGGGAGGATCTCGTCGCGCTCAACGTCTCCGAGCCCCTTCCGCTCGTCGACATCTTCCTCCTCGTCACCGGTAACAGCGAGCGCAACGTCGCCGCCATCGCCGACGAGATCGAGGACAAGCTGATCGAGTCCGGTCACAAGCGCGTCCGCCGCGAGGGGCGCGCCGAGGCGCGCTGGGTCCTTCTCGACTTCGGCGACCTCATCGTCCATGTCTTCCACCAGGAGGAGCGGGTCTACTACGGCCTCGAGCGCCTCTGGAAGGACTGCCCCGTGGTCCCGTTCGAGCTCGCCGACCCCGCAGCCGCAGACCGCAGCTGATATGGCGGTGCACCTGGTCACCGGCGCCGGCTCGGGCATCGGTGCCGTCGTCGCCCGTCGTCTGCTCGATCGCGGCGACGAGGTCGTGCTGCTCGCACGCGACGCCGGCCGGGCGCGAGAGATCGCGGGGGCGTTCCCGGGTTCGTCCACCCTCGTGGGCGACCTCGCACAACCGGGGCGGCTGTCGTGGGCTCTGTCCAAGCAGTCGCTGCCGGAGCGCATCGACTCGCTCGTCCATGTGGCGGGCGTCGTCGACCTCGGCGCGGTCGCCGACCTTCCGGCATCCCTGTGGGAGCAGCAGCTCGCGGTGAACCTGGTCGGACCCGCCGAGCTGACTCGGCTCGTGCTGCCCGTGCTGCGAGTCTCGAGAGGTCGCGTGATCTTCGTGAACTCCGGTGCCGGGCTGCACGCCCACGCCGGCTGGTCCGCGTACGCGGCATCGAAGCACGGACTCAAGGCGCTCGCGGACTCGCTGCGCGCGGAGGAGGCCGAGCACGGCGTTCGGGTCACGTCGATCTACCCCGGACGTACGGCGACTCCCATGCAGGAGCGCGTACACCAGCAGGAGGGCCGTGACTACGCGCCCGAGCGGTTCATCACTGCGGAGTCCGTCGCGACGACCATCCTCACCGCGCTCGATCTGCCCGACGACGCAGCGCTCACGGACCTGACGATCCGCCCCGCGGGCTGACCTCGGGTCTGACTCATCGATCGAAACCTGTCAAGGCCCTGTGCGCGGTCGCCACGCTGACGGATGATCTCCTTGGGGAGAAAGTCTTGGAGGGCTGTGCAGATGACCGGAGATCCAGATCCGCGATATGTGTTGAATCGCATCACACCGTCGGAATGGGTGATCAACGACCAGCGCTACGCGGCGAACGACCCGCGCCATGTCGTGGCTTGCGTGTACGAGTACGCCGAGACCGAGGTGGAGGTCGTGTGGTTGCGCGATCTGCCGCTCGCGGTGCGCTACTCGAACGTCTACGAGGTGCTGGAGGCGGTCGCCCGCGTGCAGGACCCCAGCCGCGCGACGCGTCCGATCGCCATCCCGCACCTGCCGCCGCTGCTGACGGCGTGAACGGATTCGTGCGGCAGGCTCACTGAGCCCGCCGCACGATGGGCCTCAGGCCCCGGCATCCTCGTGATCCGGACCCTCCGCAGCGATGCGGTCGGCCGTCGCGCTGTCGACGTCATCGGGGTTCGCATCTTCGTCGAGGACCTCTTCGCCGTCGACTTCCTGTTCGGGTACGTCTTCACCGGCACCGTTGCCGGGAAGCGGGACGAGCGGGGGAGTGGGATTGGACATTGTTGTCTCCTTCCGTGCTGGTGAGACGAAGGTAGGGCGACCCGACCGCGCCCGCGAGACTCTTGACTCGCGGATCCGCGAGGAGTATCCCGGGCGGTCCGTGTCGGTACCCGAACGCGCCCGGACCGCGTCGATTGTTGCGTCAACCTCGAATCGCGATGGCAGGGTCCGCCCGTGCGGCCACGATTGCCGGGTAGGTCGCAGAACACACACCGGACACGCATCCGGCGAACAATCCGAGGACGAGCACCGAGGGTGACAGCGTGGGCGTCCAGCCCTGCAGGATGCAGACAACGACGACTGCGCACACGCCCACCGCCGCTCCCGCTATGCCGCCTGCCGCACCGATGATGAGTCCTTCCATCGTGAACACCCGCCACACCGAGCCGCGACTTGCTCCGAGAGCGCGCCGGAGAGCGACTTCTGGCGACCGTGCTTGAACAGACAGGTACATCGCGATGGCCGAGCTCATGCTCGCGAGCAGTAAGAGCAGGGCTGAGACGATTCCAACGAGGGTGCCGAGGTCGGTTGCCACACCGAAGCGAAGATCGCGCAGGTCCGCGACGGTCTCGATTCTCACCCGCGACGGGTCCCCCGGATTCACGGCCAAGGGGATGGCCTCGGAGAGCGCGGCTGGGTACCCCGGCGCAGTGCGGACCACGAGCGACGCGTTGTCGGGCGTCAGGTTGCCCGCGGCCGTCTGCGACAGCACGATGGAGTCGCGAAGCTCAGGGTTGCGTCCAGTATCGGCGATGATGCCGATGACGTCGACCGGTTCGCCGTCCACCCACACCTGAGCGCCCTGGCCTGTCGTGCCGACGCCAAGCGACGCAGCAGCGTCCACCCCCACCAGCGCGACCCGGGGCGCCCAGCTCGCGGACAAGAGGTCCGCTGCATGAGCCGGAGCCGCGGAGACTCCGACGACGTCCAAGTAGCCGGCGTCGGCGATGAGAATGGGTCCGCCGAACACGGGCTGATTCGCGACGGCTCGTCTCGGAAGGAGTGTTAGGCGGGCTTCCGCGGCCGTGATCTTCGCAACGAATCCAGTGCGTTTCACTCCTTCGAGCGCGGCAATCGCGGACGCGGCTTGCCCCTCGGGTGCGTAGAAGCCCTCCTCGTACGCCGAGGCGGATGCCGAGCGGACGACGACTTCGTCAAGGCTTGCCTGCGTCAACCGCTCTGTGACCTGTGCGGCTGCGCTTTCGCTGATGCCTATGGAACATACGAGGCCACCGGCTCCGAGCATGAAGGCTGTCAGCAGGAGGAGGGCCCTCGCAGGTTTGCCGCTGTGAACCGAGAGGGCGTCACAGAACTCGTCCCACAGGCGCACGAAGAACAGCCTCCGTGCGCTCGCGCCCAGCTCCCGTTCGACCGCAGGGTTCGGTCGAGCGCCCTCTGACTCGTCGGCTCGGGCGAGGTCCGAGTCCGAGTCCGAGTCGGAGGCGATTCTGCCGTCGACGATTTCCACGCGACGGTCCGCCGCGGCTGCGACGGTGCTGTCGTGAGTGATGATGACAATCGTCACGCCCTGTCTGTTCAGCTCTCGAAGGTGCGCGATGATGCTGTCCGAGTTCTTCGAGTCGAGCGCCCCCGTCGGCTCATCGGCGAGGATGACGGCGGGCTCCGTCGCAATCGCGCGTGCAATCGCGACTCGCTGCCGCTCGCCTCCCGAGAGATTGATGGCGCGCCCGCTCATCCGATGCTCGAGCCCCAGCTCCTGAAGAGCTGCCCCTACCCGAGACGCCCGTGAGGGCCACGGCGTCCCGCGGACTTTCAAGCCGAGACTCGCGTTTCCGGCGGCAGTGTCCATGAGAAGCATGCGGGAGTCCTGGAAGACGAAGCCGAGCGTCTCGTTGCGGAGGCGGTCGCGCTCACTCTCGCTCAGCGACTCCACGTCGACGCCATGGAGTCGGTAGTGTCCGCTCGTGCCCCTGTCGAGAAGCCCGAGAACGTTGAGCAGAGTCGATTTCCCTGACCCTGATGGGCCGATGATGGCTACGAACTCGCCACGCATCACCCGCAGCGACACGGAGTCGAGTGCGGTGTTCCGGGTCGGGCCAGAACCGAACACGCGGCTGATGTCATCGAGCTCGATGACAGGCTCAGCGCTCACTGCGAGACCAAGACATCGGTGCCGAGCGGCAATGCGTCGTTCGGCTCGATCGAGACCCATCCGTCTGCCTGAGCGACCACGACGATATCGATGCGCTCATATCGTGAGTCGTCCTCTTCGCCGTCGTCCGCGGGAACGAGAACGAACGAAGCGCTTCCTTCCTGGCGCACGGCGACAGTCGGCACTGCCAGCGACGCCTCTGAGCTCGCAACCGGTCCGATCTGCACGGCGGTACTCGCGTCCACAGGGACATCCGGCGGGAGTGCGATTCGGACGGGGTAGCCCGAGATTCCCGTCTCCTCGTCGGTGGCGAAATCGCCGACGCTCAACACGGTGCTGGTAACCGGTGGTGCAGCTGCGACGGAAACGCTGACCTCGGCTCCCGCACCGAGCTGGTCGACCTCCACTGCCGTCGCCTGAGCTTCCAGGGCGGGCGGCGTGGTTCGCAGCTTGAGCAACGGCGCGTCGGCCCCCAGCAGAGAACCGACCGCCGCTGCCGATTGCACAACGCCGTCCCCCGTCGGCACCCCGATGAGCTCTCGCCATGAGAGCCCGCGAACGCCGGCAGCCACGAATGGCAGTTCATACCCGGACTCACGATAGTGAAGCTGCAAGGTCTCCAGCGTCGCTGCCCCGAACGCGCCATCCACGGCGACGCGGTATCCCATGTCGGCTAACGACTGCTGGACGGCTGTCACGTCGGAACCCCGGTCTCCGACGACGATGTCGCGGAACAACGGTACAGACGACGGCCACGCGAAGACGGGCCGACCAGAGACCTCACCCAGCAGGGTTCCGTACGTCACCCTGGCACCGTCAGCCACTGTCATTCGCGACACGACCGCGCGCTCGGACGGTGTGGTCTCCGGCACTGCGGGACTGAGCGGTGGGGCAGCGTCCGGCGAGCCGGGAGCGGTGGCCGCGGGAGGCGCAACGGGCGACGCCTCCCGCGGGGCTTCCGAAATGAACACATCGGTGGTCGCACCTGCAACGATGACAGCCGGAAGCGCGAAGCTCTCACTCACGACGCGCTCCTCAACCGGAACGAAGACGTCCACATTCGCATCGACGTTCGCCAGCGCCTGGTCCTGAGGTGACTGCACCAGGCCGCCTACGATGAATGCTGCGCCCACCAGCAGCGCCGTGACGACCCCGAAGGCTACGATTCTTCCGCGATTCTGCACCCTGCGAAGCGGCGCTGCCGATGAGGTGTGGGCGTCCTCACTCGCGGCGGCGAGCTGGTGCCGCCGTCTGACGCCCGTCATCCGGAGATCGCCTTGTCGAACACCTTGATGGCTGCGTCACGTTCTTCCACGAAGGACGCAACCTGCGCTGACTGGGAATCGATGAGCGCTGCCTCGTACCGAGCCTGGATGTCGTACAACGTCTGCACTGCCCCGGTCGAGCGAGCACACTCGGCTTCGACAACGATGGCACCGATCTCGGCCTCCTTGCCTTGCTCCTGGTACTGCTGCACGGGTCGACCATCCGCTGGGTCGAGGACGATACCTCTCTGCTCCATGCAGGCCTGCCAGGTGAGCTTCGCGTCCTTGCCTTCGTCGCTCGCGAGGGTGAGCTCATAAGCACGGTTGCGGACTTGAGCGTCGATGTTCTTGTCCTGTGAGAACAGAAGCTCGTCCATCAATGACCCTTTCGCCTCGGTCGCGCACGTGTCATACGCTTTGCTCTGCTCGACTCCCATCGAGATGACGTCCACTGCCGCCGGCCCTGCTTCCGGGGACAACGAGACGCCGTACCTGGACGCGTACGCAACGCTCCAGATCCCGTACGTTCGGTCTTCCTCGGGGATGAAAGGAGACCAATCCCTGTCGTCGGCGGTGGCCTCGAACCCCTTCTCAACCATGCATCTGTCGGCGGTGACAGCGATGGCATGGAGGACGCGCACGACGTAGTCCGGGTTCGAAAGACTGAGTGCTGAAGTCGGCGTCTCCGCAACGGCATGCTCGTAGTCGAGCTTCGCGGTGACGTCTCCGTAGTCTTCGATGCTGACTTCTGGCAGGGGGTCGGCTGCGGTAGGTGACGGTGCAGCATCGGCGCTGCACCCCGTGAGTACAAGAGCCAGAAGCATGGACGCCGTCACTGGCACGCGTCGTCTGTCAGTCATAGGGTTCCTCCAGGAAACATCGAGGGGATGGGCGACCCCACCCCCTCGAACTCGGGTCGTTCAGCTGATGCTGGACGTCATGTCGTCGAAGCCCCATCCGCCGAGTGCCGGCGTGCCCGTATAGAACGCTCCGGTCCTCGCACCGCCGAAGTCACGGAACTGGTGCAGCACCGCGTAGTTCGCGGGCGACGTGACTCTGAGAGAGGAAGCGCGGTTGTCTGCAACAGTTCCGACGTAGCTCGTCCCCGTCCCGAAGTCGCCCAGGTAGTCGCCGGTGTAGTTGTTGTGCTGGTACAGCTTGATGCCGGCGCTTGCGGGAGCCGCCACGACCGCCGTCAACCCCAGCGCCATCATGCTGGCGATGACTCCCGCGACAAACTTCTTCTTCATCATGAAGTGCCTTCCGTGTTCACTTGTCGGAGATCCCGACCGGCCAAACATAGCCATTGTCAGATTGTCTGAACAAGCTCCAGCGCTCCTGTATATCGCGCCGGGGCGTGACGCCCATATCGGATGCACTGTCACCACGACGGGGAGAGGGGCGGTCGACGTCGTCGGTGGCCACGGTGCTCGCGGGAGTGCGACGAAGTCGATGTCTGTCGTCGTCATGACTGCCCTCTGCGAGGGGGCTGCCTGATGGCGACAAGCAGCGGTTGGTCCTGAATGACCAGGGCGCAAGACGGATGCGCGTCTTTTCCTGCACGTCTTGGAGCCGTCGAACCGGCCGGAGAAAACAAGAAACCCGCGATCTCTCGCGGGTTTCGTCGTGGACCTGAGGGGACTCGAACCCCTGACCCCCTGCATGCCATGCAGGTGCGCTACCAGCTGCGCCACAGGCCCAGAATCGCTTCCGAACTGCTCGAAGCAACTTGAACAGAGTACTACACCGATCACTCGCAGCACCAATCGGCGGCCGTCTCCCGGGCGCGTCGTCCGGCGGAACATCCGCCCGCGTCTCGGCGTTGTCCTCACCGTGAGCATCCTCGACAGTGTCGTGATCGGCGCGGGACAGGCCGGTCTCTCGGCCTCGTTCCATCTGACCCGGCTGGGCATCGATCACGTCGTGCTCGATTCCGACGACGAGCCGGGCGGAGCGTGGCGCCACCGCTGGGATGCGCTCACGATGCGGGACGTGCACGGAGTGGCCGAGCTCCCCGGCGACACGGCGCCCCCACGCGACGGGCGTCGGGCGAACCAGGCGGTTCCCGAGTACTTCGCCGCGTACGAGAAGGCGCACGATCTTCCGGTCCTCCGTCCGGTCCGCGTCGACCGGGTGCGTGACGACGACGGCATCCTCGTCGTCGAGGCCGGAGATCGGCAGTGGCGCTCGCGGACACTCGTGAATGCCACGGGGACCTGGACGCATCCGTTCCTCCCGCATTATCCGGGCATGGAGACGTTCGTCGGCGAGCAGCTGCACACGGTCGACTACCCCGGTCCCGAGCACTTCATCGGCAAGCGGACGCTCGTGGTCGGCGGGGGAGCGTCGGCCGTGCAGTTCCTGGGCGCGCTGGCGCCCCTCACCGACGCGCTCTGGGTCACCAGACGCGAACCGATCTGGCGGACCGACGACTTCACACCGGATGCCGGCGCCGCCGCCGTCGCACTGGTCGAGCAGCGCGTCGCGCAGGGTCTCCCGCCGCAGAGCGTCGTCAGCGTGACGGGCCTCGTCCTGCGTGAGCAGGAGCGTGAGGCAGAGCGTCTGGGCGCCGACGCCCGGCGCCGGGAGATGTTCGAGCGCATCGAGCCGGACGGCGTCCGCTGGGCCGACGGATCGTTCGAACGGGTCGACGTCATCCTCTGGGCCACGGGCTTCCGCCCTGCCATCAGCCACCTGGCGCCCCTGCATCTGCGCAGCGCGGCGGGCGGGATCCAGCTCGACCGACGAGGTCGCGGCACCACGGCTGTTGCCGATCCGCGGATCCAACTCGTCGGCTACGGTCCGTCCGCCAGCACGATCGGCGCCAACCGTGCGGGGCGCGCGGCGGCCACGGGCGTCACGCGCGCTCTGCAGTCGTCGGAGTCGCGCGTCGGCTGAAGCCGGCCCTCGCTACGCTGGGGATCATGCTGCGTGTCGTCGTCCTCATCGTCTGGCTGCTGCTGTCGGCCTGGCTCGTCATCTGGACCGGGGAGGGCCTGTTCGGTGTCGATCAGCGAGACTCGATCCTTCCCTTCTCGGGCGAAGACACACTCGGCGGCCCGATCATCATCGGAGTGGCCTGGGGACTCATCCTCACCTTCGGCGGCACCATGTCGGGCTTCGGCCGTCGCAAGAAGGTGCGCGGCGAGACCCAGATCGGGGTGGGCCGCATCGTCGAGATCTCCCGCACCGGGCTCACGATCAACGACGTCCCCCAGTACGACCTCTACGTCCGCGTCTCGCCGAGGTCGGGTGAGGAGTTCGTCGGCCAGCTCCGAATGCTCGTGGACGCCGCCGATCTCTCTGCTCTGCAGGTCGGCCAGTCCATCCCGGTGCGCTACAGCCTGACCTACCAGGACACGGTCGAACTCGCGGACATCACCGATCCGGCGGTGCGCGAGGCCATGCTGCAATGGCGCATCGAGAAGGGACTCATCGACCCGAGTCTCGTCCGAGCCAGGATGAGCGGGACACAGGTCCCGGCATCCGTCCTCGAGGTGCGGCCGACCGGTCGCCGTCTGGAGGGACAGAGTGAGCTCCAGCTCACGGTGCTCATGGCGCCGGAGGGCGCGGCGACCTGGGAGGCCGATACCCGCGTGTTCGCCTACCCCGACGCGATCTCGCGGTTCCAGGTCGGCGCGCCGCTCTGGGCGTTCTACCGCCGGGAGGATCCGCATACCGTCGCCGTGACGATCGAGAGGGAGCCGAGCCGATGAACCTCCTCGACACCCTGATCTGGCTGATCAACTTCCCCGCTTCCCGCGGGTACGCGATGGTCTTCATCGCGGGCTTCTCCATCCTCGGACTGTTCGCGATGTCCGCGACCGGGTCGGCGCCCGGTGTCACGCTGCGGAGCATCCGCGAGCGTGAGGGTGTGCTGCGTACGCAGGCAGCACCTCGCGGTCAGGTGCGGCAGCGCATCGTGCGCATCGGCTTCCGCATCCTCGCCTTCGTCATGCTCGCGAACCTCGTCATCGGCATTCTGAGCCTCACCGGTGTCGCCGTCACGAGGGCCTACATCCACGAGCACGGGACTTCGACGACCGCGAGGATGGACGGCGACTGGGTCACGTTCACCACGGCGGAGGGTGTGGAGTACACGCTGGAGAGCAACTTCTTCACGCCCGCTGTCTACCCCGACCGCGACGCGTACCTCCGGACGGACGAGGCGCTCGTCGTCCGGTACCTCCCCGACCATCCGCAGGCGTTCGTGATCGAGAGCACACCGCGCCCGCGATGACCACCCCCAGGCCGACGTCTGCGGAGGAGCGTAGGGTGAAAGGCATGTCGCGAATCATCGTCTTCGGCGGTCACGGCCGCATCGCTCTCCTGCTCGCGCCGCTGCTCGTCGCCCGTGGCGACGAGGTCACGGCGGTCATCCGCAACCCCGATCACGTCTCCGAGGTGGAGCAGACCGGCGCATCCGCCCTCGTTGCAGACGTCGAGGGCCTCGACACGCACGCAATCGCTGACATCATCCGCGGACACGACGCCGTGGTGTGGTCGGCCGGCGCGGGTGGGGGCTCGCGCGAGCGCACCTACGCCGTCGACCGCGACGCCGCGATCCGCACGATGGACGCAGCCGTCGAGGCGGGGGTCCGTCGCTACGTGATGGTCTCGTGGATCGGCTCCACCGCGGATCACGGTGTCCCCGAGGATTCCGACTTCTTCCCCTACGCGGACGCGAAGTGGGCGGCCGACGAGCACCTGCGCGGCGTCGACCTCGACGCGACGGTCCTCGGCCCCGGCACTCTGACGTTCGACGACCCCACCGGCCGCATCCTCATCGACGCCGAGGGGAAGGCGGAGGTCTCCCGCGCGGATGTCGCAGCGGTGATCGCCGAGACGATCGGAGCGCCGTCGACGTTCGGTCGCACGATCCGATTCGGCAACGGCGACGCCGACACCGCTGTGCCGATCGCGGACGCTCTCTCGGCCTGAGCGCATGCGCTGGCGTCGGGCATGCGCGGCCGCTGCAGCAGGTGCTGTGGCGGTTCTCGCGCTGACCGGCCCTGCGGCCACCGCTGAGGTCGAAAGGATCTCGGCAACCGCGAAGGCCGGACCCGAGACGCATGCCGAGGCGCTGGTCGCCGAGATGACGACGGCCGAGCAGGCCGCCAGCGTCGTGATGGGGCACATCCCGACGACGGATACCGCTCTGGCGCACGAGTACATGGCTCAGGGTCTCGGCGGCTTCATCCTCATGGGGGCGAACATCCCCGCGACCGAGGGGGAGCTCGCGTCCTTCGTGGACGCTCTCACGGTCGACCCGGCACGCCCGCCGCTCGTCGCGATCGATCAGGAGGGCGGCATCGTCTCCCGCCTCACCGAAGACGGCTACGCATCATCGACGACGCTCAAGGCGCTGCCCGCCGACCAGACCTCCGCGGCCTTCGCCGCGCGGGGCGCGCTCGTCGCCCGGATGGGGATAGATGTGAACTTCGGGACGGTCGCGGACGTCACAGCAGACCCCGGATCCTTCATCTACGGGCGCGCTCTCGGCCCCGATCCGCAGTCGTCGGCGGAGCGCGTCGCGGCGGCGACCCGCGCGCAGGAGCAGGTGCTGGCCACGACGCTCAAGCATTTCCCCGGTCATGGCGCAGCCCCGGGCGATTCTCATCACGCGATCCCCTCGACGTCGAAGAGCCTCGACGAGTGGCGAGCGTCGGATGCCGTCCCCTTCATCGCGGGGACGGACGCCGGGGCGTCGCTGCTCATGTTCGGGCACCTCGCCTACACGGCGGTCGACACCGCCCCCGCGTCGCTCTCGCCCCGCTGGCACGAGATCGCCCGCGACGAGCTGGGCTTCGACGGCGTGATCGTCACGGACGACCTCGGGATGCTGCAGTCGTCGGGCATCCCGGAGTACGCCGACCCCGTGGCCAACGCCGTGACGGCGATCGGCGCGGGGAGCGACCTGCTGCTCATGATCGCGGGATCGACGCCGGACACGGCCATGCAGATGGCTCAGGGCATCGCGAACGCCGTCGACGCGGGCGCGCTGCCCGCCGAACGGCTCGCCGACGCGGCCACCCGGGTCATGGCGCTGCGTCTCGCGGCGACCGCCGCCACGGCGACATGGCAGCTCTGCCCGGAGTGCGCTCCCGCGGAGTGATGGTCAGACGCTGACGGGCATGGCTTCAGGCATCCATGCCTCGAGCAGTGCTGTCCGCAGCACCGCGCCGCGTTCCGCGAAGTCACGCTGCCGACGGACGTACTCCGCCTTGCCTTCCGGCGTCTCGATGCGAACCGGAATGACATCCCAGTCGGCGAGGTCGTAGGGGGCGGCCTGCATGTCGAGCAGCCGGATGTCGCGCGCGAGCTCGAAGCAGTCGAGCAGGAGCTCGCCGGGGATCAGCGGCCCGAGCTTCAGTGCCCACTTGTACAGGTCCATGCCGGCGTGGAGGCAGCCCGGCTGTTCGCGCTCCGGCTGATCGTCCCGCGTGAGCGGCAGGCGGTTGCGCGGCACCGCCTCGGGCGTGAAGAAACGGAAGGCGTCGAAATGCGTGCAGCGGAGGTCGTTGCTCTCGACGACGAGGTCGGTACCCGACTGCCCGAGACGCAGGGGAACCGGATGCCGGTGCTCATCGGCCTGATAGACCATCGCCCACTCGTGGAGTCCGAAGCAGCCGAACTGGCCGGGGCGCGAAGCGGTGCGCCGGAGCATCCGCTCGACGAGTCCCGCGAGCTCGGGTTTCTCCCGTGCGAAGCGCGCGGCATCGGGGGCGACGCCCCCGTCGACGGACCCGGGGGAGTACCAGCGCCAGTCCTGTCGCTCGGGCGCATCCTCGAGCTCGACGCCGGCCCCGGGGTGCCAGCGCCGCAGCTGCGCGGGCTTGTAGGAGTAGTAGGTGAAGAGGAAGTCCCAGACCGGGTGCTTCTCTCGACCGGCGGCTCGCTCGCGGTGATCGGCGGTCAGAGCATCCGCTCTCTCCTGATGCGCGCGCTCGCGTGCCGTCCAGTCCGCCCGGGAGAGGATCATGTCAGCTCAGGATGCCGGCTTCGCCGAGCAGGTCGCGGAGGCCCGCGCCGTCCTCGGCGCTCACCCAGGGGGCGACGCCCTTCGCGTGCGGCTCGCCGCCGGCGCGGCCTCCGGCGAGCACGGCCTCCGCAGGGAGCAGTCGGCGGATGGCGACACCCGCGACGGAGTTCGGGTGCTCGTCCATGAACTCGGAGTAGATGGCCTCGTCGTGCTGGCCGTCGTCGCCGATCAGCAGCCACTTCATGTGCGGGAACTCGGTCGCGAGGCGGCGGAGATTGGTGAGCTTGTGCTCTTTGCCGCTGCGGAACCAGCGATCGTGCGTGGGCCCCCAGTCCGTGAGGAGCATGGAGCCTGCGGGGAACAGATGACGTCCGAGGAAGCGGCGCAGCGTCGGGGCAACGTTCCAGGCACCCGTCGAAAGGTAGATCATCGGGGCGCCGGGGTGCTCGCGGAGCACCTGATCGAGAAGGACGGCCATGCCGGGCACGGGGATGCGCGCATGCTCGTCGACGACGAAGGAGTTCCACGCCGCGATGAAGGGGCGGGGGAGAGCAGTGACCATGACGGTGTCGTCGACATCGGACACCACGCCGAACTTCGTGGACTCGGAGACGATGAAGGCGGTGGTCTCGACGGGCTCCTGGCCTTCGACCGAGAACGTGAAGGTCTGCCATCCCGGTTCGAGCTCCGCCTCGACCATGGAGTCGATCACGCCACCCCGATCGGCGACGACATGGTGAACGGTGTCGCCGATCTGCACCCGCACCTTCGCGAAGCTCACGGGGATCCCGACGAAGCTGCGCCAGCCGCGCACGCTCGCGAGCTCGCCGTCCTTGGTCTTGCGGAGCGGCGGGACGATCAGCACGCGGCCGACGACGCGGACCCAGCCGGGTCCGCCGTAGCCGGGGAAGGGGAGGACTGTCGCCGTCCGCCCCTTGCGGCGCGCGCGGCCTTCCCGCCACACGTGGAAGCGGTGCTCGAGACGCGCGAACCAGTGGATCCGGGGCGCCGGGGGTGCGGAAGCCATTGCTTCAGTCTTTCACGTCCGCACCGCTCTGCGCGTCCGTCTCCTCCGAGTTCAGGTGGCGGGCCTCGAGGCGCCCCAGGAGTCGCTTGCCGAGGAAGATGAGAAGCAGGAAGGCGGCGATGACGCCGACGAAGATGTAGCCGGCGTAGTGCACCTGGTCGACGAGCTCGCGGAAGCTGCCGGCTGCGAGGGACGTGATGCTCACGTACGCGGTCGCCCACAGGATGCAGGCGGGTGTCGTCCATGCGATGAAGCGACGGTAGGAATAGTGGCTCATACCCACGGTCAGGGGAACGAGGGAGTGCAGCACCGGGAGGAACCGCGAGAGAAAGATCGCGATGCCGCCGCGGCGGGCGAGGTAGTTCTCCGCCCGTACCCAGTTCGTCTCTCCGACACGCTTGCCGACCCACGAATGGCGGATGTGCGGCCCGAGCCAGCGCCCCAGCCAGAATCCGATGCTCTCGCCGATCAGGGCGCCGATGACCACGGACACCACCATCGCGATGGCCTCGACGAGACCGTCGACGCCCATGGATGCGATGATGACGATCGTGTCGCCCGGGACGACAAGGCCGATGAGGATGCTCGTCTCGAGCATGACGGCGAGACCCGCGATGATCGTGCGGGTGACCGGGTCGATCGACTGGATCGCGTCGAACAGCCACAGGAGGAGGTCGTCCACTCCTCGAGAATACGGGAGTGGGTGCGGCCTAGGCTGAGAACGTGCCCGTCCCGTTGCTCTCGCGCGTGCTGCCCGAGCGAGTAGACCCCGAAGCGCTGTTCCTCGCGCTCGATCGGACGACCGCGGACCTTTTCTGGCTGGATGCCGGATCCGACGCGACCGAGGGATGGAGCTTCATCGGCACGGGAGAACCTGCCGCCTTCCCGGAGCACGTCCGTGTCGACCGGGGCGCCCCGCGCGACCCCGCGGCTCCGCCGCTCTCGGGCGGCTGGGTCGGCTGGTACGACTACGAGTCCGGCGCGCGTGCGGCGGGCGCCCCGGTATCGGGAGAGGGAGGACCCGAGGGCGGAGCCTGGTTGCGGATCACTCGGTTGGTCGCTTTCGATCATGCGAGCGGCCGGGTGTGGGCGATGGCGGATGCCGAGCACCTCGACGACTGGTCTGCATGGGTGGCAGGCGTGGGGGCCGAGGTGCCGATGCCTGGTGCGCCGGATCGTTCGACCGCGCTGGCGCGTCACAGCCCAGAGGAGTACGCGGACCTGATCGCCCGGTGCCGTGAGCTGATCCGTGCGGGTATCGCGTACCAGCTGTGCCTCACGACGCGCTTCGCTGTGCCGGGCGAGCACGACGCCGTGGCGGTCTACCGCCGCCTGCGCACCGCCACGCCCGCTCACCACGGCGGGTTCGTCAGGATAGGC
Organism: Actinomycetota bacterium; assembly: GCA_037033365.1. Taxonomy (GTDB): domain Bacteria; phylum Actinomycetota; class Actinomycetes; order Actinomycetales; family Microbacteriaceae; genus Microbacterium. Next base: position 24,525 of record JAZBLS010000004.1, read on the forward strand.
GGGAGAGCGCTTCTCAGTGCGAGCCCCGAGCAGTTCCTCGCCGTGGAAAGTGGCATGGTCAGAACCCGCCCCATCAAGGGGACTCGACCTCGGAGCGCCGATCCCGTGCGCGACGCCGCGCTCGCCGCAGAGCTCGCGGCGGACGAGAAGGAACGCGCCGAGAACGTCATGATCGTCGACCTCATGCGCAACGACCTCTCCCGGGTGTGTGTGCCGGGGTCCATCCGGGTCGACGCGCTCTGGACGGTCGAGAGCTATCCGACCGTGCATCAGCTGGTGAGCACCGTGAGCGGGACCGTCGCCGAGGGGACGACCGCGGGAGCGCTACTGGCCGCGACTTTCCCGGCGGGCAGCATGACGGGCGCCCCCAAGCTCTCCGCGATGACGCAGCTGCATGAGCTCGAAGGCGGTCCACGAGGCATCTATGCCGGATGCTTCGGATACATCGGCACGGACGGCAGCCTGGACCTGGCGATGGTGATCCGCAGTATCGCCGTCGACGCGACCGGGGCCGCGGTCGGTGCTGGCGGTGGGATCACGTGGCGCTCCGTCGCGGCATCCGAGGTGGCGGAGGTGGCGACCAAGGCGAGGGCATCGCTCGCGGCGCTGGGCGCGGAAATGCCCGCGGCCTGGGCTTCCGATATCCTGAACTGATCCCTATTTTCCTTCAGATTGGTCGTGCGTTCGTTGTCTGAGAACCTGTCCACCTCTCCCGGCACCGAGGAAGCTCCCTCGGCGCACGACATCCAGGCCAAGTGGCAGCAGTACTGGGCGGAGAACGAGACGTTCCTCACCGGCGGCGACGACGACAAGCGGCCGCGCCGCTACGTGCTGGCGATGTTCCCCTACCCCTCCGGCGACCTGCACATGGGGCACGCCGAGAACTATCTGTACTCAGACATCGTGGCCCGGTTCTGGCGCCACCGCGGGCACAACGTGCTCAACCCGATCGGCTGGGACTCCTTCGGTCTTCCTGCTGAGAACGCGGCCATCCGCCAGGGTGCGGATCCGCGCGAGTGGACCTATCAGAACATCGCTCAGCAGAAGCAGGCCTTCCAGAACTACGGCGTCTCGTTCGACTGGTCGCGAGTGCTGCACACGTCGGACCCCGAGTACTACCGCTGGAACCAGTGGCTGTTCCTGAAGCTGCACGAGCGCGGTCTGGCGTATCGCAAGAAGAGCGCCGTCAACTGGTGCCCGAACGACCAGACCGTGCTGGCGAACGAGCAGGTCGTCGACGGCCGCTGCGATCGCTGCGGGGCCGAGGTCGTGAAGAAGAAGCTGACTCAGTGGTACTTCAAGATCACGGATTACGCCGACCGGCTGCTCGACGACCTGAACCAGCTCGAGGGCTTCTGGCCGCACAAGGTGCTGCAGATGCAGCGCAACTGGATCGGCCGCTCGATCGGCGCGGACGTCGACTTCCGCATCGAGGGTCGCGACGAGCCGGTCACCGTGTTCTCGACGCGCCCCGACACGCTGCACGGGGCGACGTTCTTCGTCGTCGCGCCGGACTCCGACCTGGCGTCCGAGCTGGCAGCCGGTGCGCCTGACGAGGTGCGCCAGCGCTTCCAGACGTATCTCGAGCAGGTCCAGAAGGAGACCGACATCGATCGGCAGTCCACGGACCGCCCCAAGACCGGTGTCTTCCTCGAGCGCTATGCCATCAACCCGGTCAACGGTGAGAAGCTGCCGGTCTGGGCCGCCGACTACGTGCTGGCGGACTACGGACACGGTGCCGTCATGGCGGTTCCCGCGCACGACCAGCGCGACCTCGACTTCGCGCGCGCCTTCGATCTGCCCGTCAAGGTCGTCGTCGACACGACTGCCCCCGTCACCGGCGCGATGCCCGTCATCGAGGTCGACGACGAGGGTGTGCCGATCGACACGGGTGCGCTCCTGGACGACGAGAATCCGGCGTCCACCGGCATCGCCCTGACGGGCGAGGGCCGCATGATCAACTCCGGTGCCCTCAACGGCCTGTCCAAGCGCAACGCGATCGCTCGCGCGATCGAGCAGCTGGAGGCGTCGGGCACAGGACGAGCCGCGAAGAACTATCGCCTGCGCGACTGGCTCATCTCGCGTCAGCGCTTCTGGGGCACGCCGATCCCGATGCTGCACGCGGAGGACGGCCGGATCATCCCGGTGCCCGAGGAGCAGCTGCCTGTCAAGCTGCCCAGCATCGAGGGCCTCGACTTGTCACCGAAGGGCACGTCGCCGCTCGGCGGCGCGGAGAGCTGGGTGCGGACGGTCGACCCCGAGACGGGCGACCCCGTGCTTCGAGACCCCGACACCATGGACACGTTCGTGGACAGCTCCTGGTACTTCCTGCGGTTCCTGTCACCGAACAGCGACACGGTGGCGTTCGACCCGGCACAGGCTGCTCGCTGGGCTCCCGTCGACTCGTACATCGGAGGTGTCGAGCACGCGATCCTGCACCTGCTGTACGCGCGCTTCATCACCAAGGTGCTGTTCGACATGGGGCTCATCGACTTCACAGAGCCGTTCTCGAACCTCATCAACCAGGGCATGGTCATCCTCAACGGCACGAAGATGTCGAAGAGCAAGGGCAACCTCGTGCTGTTCCAGGAGGAGCTCGACGCCCACGGCGCCGACGCGCTCCGGGTCGGACTCGCCTTCGCGGGACCGGTCGAGGACGACAAGGACTGGGCCGACGTCTCGACGACGGGTGCTCAGAAGTTCCTCGCGCGTGCCCTGCGCATCGCGGGAGAGGTCTCCAGCCCGGTCGACGTCGTGTTCGCCGGCGGCGATGCCGCTCTGCGTCGCGCGACGCACAAGCTGCTCTCCGAGGCCCCTGGACTGGTCGAGCACACGAAGTTCAATGTGCTCGTCGCGCGTCTGATGGAGCTCGTCAACATCACTCGCAAGACGATCGACGGTGCTGCCGGCGCCTCGGACCCGGCGGTCCGCGAGGCGGCCGAGACGGTCGCGGTCATGCTCGACCTGATCGCCCCGCACACCGCGGAGGAGATGTGGGAGATCCTCGGACACGAGCCGTCCGTCGGACTCGTGCCGTGGCGCTCCGCAGATCCGTCGCTGCTGGTCGAGGATTCCGTCACCGCTGTGGTCCAGGTCGGCGGCAAGGTGCGCGCGCAGCTCGAGGTCTCCGCCCGCATCGGCGAGGCCGAGCTCGAGGCGATGGCGCGAGCGGACGAGCGCGTCATCCGCTCGATCGGCGACAAGGAGATCGTCAAGGTCGTCGTGCGAGCGCCCAAGATCGTCAGCATCGTCGTCAAGGGCTGAACGTATCGTCGAGCCGGTGGCCGCGTCTGAGACGCGGTCACCGGCTCTTCTTCTGCACGGCTACGGGTTCGCGGTCTTGCGCACCGGCATCGTGCACGCGGGGGAGAGATGTGGGTGCTCCGGCGTACCGTGGCGGGATGCCCGACTCCGTACCTGCGCCGCGACCGCCACGTCGGTTGACATTGAGCATCGGTGCCGCGGTCGTGCTCGGGCTCGTCGTGCTGTCTGTGGCCGTCGGATTGGGTCTGCTGCGAGGACAGGCGGCGCCCAGCGAGACGATCTCCGTGGAGTCCGACTCACCCGAGGATGAGGACGAGATGTCGTCATCCGGCGAGTTGTACGTCCACGTGCTGGGCGCCGTAGAGAAGCCGGGACTCTACGTCCTCGATCTCGATGCTCGGCTTGTGGACGCGCTGGCGGCGGCCGGTGGCACCACCGAGCAGGCCGACCTCGCGGCGGTGAACCTCGCCAGGGTCCTCTCTGACGGCGAGCAGGTCGTCGTTCCTGTCATCGGCGCGGTGTCGGAGCCCGGGATGCCGGAACCCGCGGCGCCCGCTGACGATCTGATCGACCTGAACACGGCAGATCAAGCCGCGCTCGAGACGCTGCCGAGAATAGGGCCGGCGCTGGCGGAGCGCATCATCTCCTGGCGCGAGGAGAACGGACGCTTCCAGTCGGTCGACGACCTCCTCGCCGTGCCGGGGATCGGCGAGAAGCTGCTCGAGGGGATTCGCGACGGGGTGCGCGTGTGATTCCGGCCGGCGGGCGCGGTCGGTCCCACGGCCGGCCGGGGTCAGGCCGACCTTGTCATGCGGCGGATCTTCTCGGCGTAGGCGTCGAGCACGGCGAGCATGCCGCGGTGCTGCCAGACGCGGTTGCGCCCCTGCCCGGTCGTCTCCACGAGAACGCCACGATCTGTCAGCGCGTCGAGGGCGCGCAGCACGGCCATTTCCCCGAGGTCGAGCGTGCGTCGCAGATGCCTGACGTTCACGGCGGGCTGCCCGATCAGCGACGGCAGGATCCGCCACGCGGTGGCGTCCGCGCGGATCCCCTCCATCTTGGCTCGGGAATCGCGCAGCTCAGCGACGAGGTCATCGACGAGCTGCGTGCCCGTGGATGCCGCGATCCGACTCGCGGACGCGAACTCCCTGATGATCGGGCCGGCATCCCCATCGCGGAAGGTGGTGAGAGCATCGAAGTACCGGCTGGTGTCGACCAGGAGGCCTGCGGAGATCGGCACCGCGGTCGAGCCTACGAGACCCTTGTTGCGCAGGATCGACTGAGCGAGAGCACGGCCGGTGCGTCCGTTGCCGTCGACGAATGGGTGGATGGTCTCGAACTGAGCGTGGGCGACAGCAACCTGAACAAGGACGGACACGTCCTGGCGCTTCACGAAACGGACGAGGTCGTCGATCGCGCCAGGGACGCGCTCATGGCGAGGTGCCACGAACTCGGCGGTGCGTGGACCGGCAGTCCCCGGACCGATCCAGACCTGCTCCCCCCGATATCGACCAGCTTCGTGTTCGAGGCCCGGCTGATGGCGGAGAAGCGCGTCGTGCATCTGCAATATGGCGTCCGCGGAGATATCCGTTGCCAGGGAGAGAGCGGCCTCCATAGCGCGGACGTTGCCGATGACCGTCAGGGCATTGGATCTGTCTCCTTCCTCGATCTCTGCAAGAGCGAGCTGCTTCGCCGACGTGGTCAGCTCTTCGATCTGGGAGCTTGAGGCGGATTCCGTACGCAACAGGATCGCGGTCATAGGACCGAGCGCAGGGTTGTCGGTGCCGAGTCTCTGCCGCGCATGTTCATCGAATGCGACCAGTTGTCGAGTGGCGTCCTCGACGTCGGCGGCGTCCTCGCTCGAAACCTGCGGGCTCCAGTCAGCGATCGGCGCGGTGATGGCTGCATCGTAGGGTCCGGTCTGACGAGCGATCTCCGCGCGCGAGTACATCTCCGGTGCTCGGGGAACCCAGTCGAGCGTCTCGCGGGACGTTGCGTCTATCGGGACGCGAATGGCGGATGCAGCTGTGGGCACCGTCCGATTATACCAACACCTATGTACTTAAGTGTTGGTACGCTGTGCATCGGTGAACGCCTATCGATCGTCGAAGTGCGGCGATCCCTGGCTCAGCACCGTCAGTCTTCGTCACTCCGACGTTCGCAGATCATGGTGCCCACGGGGCGCTCTCCCCGCGTCTCGCGGAGATGCAGCTCGACGACCGAGAATCCGGCATCCTCGAGCATGTCACCGAGTGCCTTCGGCGGCCAACGGAATGCGCGCGTCACCGCATGATCGAACGGCTCGACCTCCGGTCCGCTGAAGAAGCCGAGCGCGAGTCGACCGCCCGGGAGCAGAATGCGAGCGAACTCGCCGAGCGGCGTGGCGATGGCGTCCGGATCGTGATGGATCGTGGAGAACCACGAGAGGATGCCCGCGAAGGTTCCGGACTCCTCGGGGATGTCGTCGATGCTCGCGACACGGAAGCGGATGCCGGGGAACGCCGAGCGAGCGTGCGCGATGAAGTCGGGGACCAGATCGATCCCTTGCGCATCGAGGCCCCGTCCATGCAGGTGATTCGTCCAGTGCCCGGGGCCGCAACCCGCGTCCAGGACCGGCCCTTGAAGCCCCGAGGCCCATGACTCGATGATCTGTCGATCGGACGGGTGGACCGCGGACATCGATCCGAGAAGCTCGGTGTATTCAGTGGCTCGCGCGGAGTAGTCGGCTGCAGCGGAGGACACCGTCTGAGACTACCGACACCGACGACCTGTGATCCGGCGGTCAAGCAGCTGCGATGCCGCCTCCATACAAAGTCGCACCAGCTAGCGCCCCATCGCTCGGCGCGTTGGACGCCCGTGTCCCCCGAACGGCCGATACCGGACCTTCAGCGCATGCGAGAGGATGGCCTTTCTGGGTAGGGCTAGCGATGGGTGGGGCGCGATGAGGGGCTCTCGATGACGGCGACCGCCCAGCCCGTGGACGGGCTGTCGGATTTCGCCGACCTCATGGCGCACGAAGAGGAGTTCGGCGATTCGATCGATCCCGCGGTGCGTCGGAAGCGACGGATTCGTGCACTCGTCATCGTCTCCGTCGTCATGGTCCTGCTGCTGGCCGCGACCGGAGGATACATCGGCTGGGCACTGACGGCGACTCTGAATCCACCGGCTGTCACCACGACCACACCGCAGGCCCCGGTCGGCGCCGCTGCAGTCATCGCGACACCCGCGGCGACGGCGTCTGTGATCAGCGTCGCCGGCGGCGATGGTTATCTGGGACCGGAGGCGAGCGGGACCTGGTCGGCGACGGGCACGACCGAGGCGATGCCGATCGCGAGCATCACCAAGCTCATCACCGCCCTCGTCGTCGTCGACGCGGTGCCGCTCGCCTCGGCGGATGATCCCGGTCCCACCGTCACGTTCAGCAAGGCCGATCACGATCTGTACGACCAGTACTACGTACAGGGTGCGACGATCGCTCCGATGCCCACGGGCACCTCGATGTCGCTGCATGATGCGCTCGCTGCGATGCTCATCCCCTCGGCGAGCAACTACGCCGACGCGCTGTCGTCGCGGATCTTCGGCTCGCGGAACGCGTTCCTCGGCGCGACGCGGGAATGGCTCGCGTCCCACGGCCTCACCGGTACGACGGTCACCGAGCCCACCGGACTCAGCCCGAACAACACGAGCACGCCCGCCGACCTGCTCGCCATCGCGAAGCTCGCCGCTGCGCATCCGGCGATCGCTCAGATAGCGCGGACCCCGGCGGTCTCGATCCCCGGCGCCGGCAGGCTGAACAACACGAACGGCCTCCTCGGTGTCTCCGGGATCACGGGGCTGAAGACCGGGAACCTGGGGGAGGGCACGCACAACCTCCTGTACACGGCGACGCTCGACGTGGGCGCGGCTGCTCCGCTCGTCGTCACGGGCGTGGTCCTCGGGGGAGCGTCGCGCGAATCGGTGAACTCCTCCGTGACCGCGGTACTCGAGAGCATCCGCTCCGGGTTCCATCAGGTGCCCGTCGCCACCGCTGGACAGGAAGTCGGGTCGGTCACGACGCCCTGGGGAGCGTCCGCCACCCTGGTGATCGACGAGGACGCGTCGATCTTCACTTGGTCGGATACGCCGATCGACGTGACGATGGAGATCGACACCCCGCCCGAGTACCGTGACGGCTCGGTCGTGGGGAGTATCACCTGGACCGCAGGCCCCCACACCGTCACGGCTCCCGTCAAGATCGTAGGGAGCATCGACCCGCCCACCGAGTGGTGGCGGCTCACTCACCCGTCGGAGCTCGAATCGCCCTTCGACACGGGGAAGTGAGGCTACGCAGCATCGTGGCACCTCTCATCGAATGGCATGTGTACTTCGTCGTGACTGTTGTCGGCGTCGCTGTGACGGTCGGCGGCCGGGATCGCGTGGATGCGCGGCCGGTCTCGAAAGCGTCGCTCACGACGACCTGGCGAGTGAACACGCTGGCCGCCCCGAGGCGGGCTGCCGCCAGCCTTCGAGGACGGTAGGCACGCGCTGCGCCCTGCACCGCAGCGTCGGTGAGCGGGTTGTGCACGACTCCCGCCTTCGAGGTCACAGCGAGTTCGCGGGTGACTCTAGGTTGCACAGATGGATCGCATCACTGGGGGGACGACGACGGGCGTGCGCGATCTTCGCCTGCTCCCCGTCGGCGCCGCGGTCTGGGCCGCGGCTCTGATCGGGGTGTTCACGTCGGGGGCAGCGGGATGGTGTGCAGGCATAAGCGGTGGAGCGGCCGTCGTGCTTCTCGCCGCGAGCGGGCGCTCGACGCGAGCCGCGCGAGGCGGGGTACTGGTGCTCGCGCTCGCGGCGGGCGCGGCGGTGTCGGTCTCGGTCATGACTTCGGAACCAGCACGCCACGACGCGGCATCCTGGAGCGGCCGCGTGGTCGAGGCGGCGGGAGAGGTGGCCTCGTCCGCATCCATCGGCAGAGACGGGCGTATGTGGATCGAAGTGCAGCTGGCGAGTATCGGATCGCCGGGAGACCCTGAACCGGCATCCGCTCCGGTGCGAGTGGGCATCGAGCCGGCTGAGGGGTTCGATCTCGGTGCGGTGATCCGCGTGATCGGCGAGGCAGACGCGACGGATCCGGGGGAGCGGGCGGCTCTGGTCGTCTTCGCGAGCCGGGCCACGGTCGAGCGACCAGCCGAGGGAGTGTTCGCGCTGACGGCGGACCTGCGAGCCGCTTTCGTCGAGCGAGTACGCGGGCTGCCCGAGCCGGGTGCCGGCCTGCTTCCAGGCCTCGCGGTCGGAGATACCCGCGCGATCTCGACCGAACTGAGCGACGACATGCGCGTCAGCGGACTCAGCCACCTGACGGCCGTCAGCGGAGCGAACTGCGCGATCGTCGTCGGCGCGGTGTTCTGGCTCTCCGCGTTGTGCGGGGCGGCACGCGGCATCCGGGTCCTCCTCGCCGCCGTCGCTCTCGCAGGCTTCGTGGTCCTCGTGACGCCCGAACCGAGCGTGGTGCGCGCGGCGGTCATGGCAGGGGTGGGCATGCTGGCGGTTCTGCTCGGTCGTCCGAGTGCGGGCGCCGGGATGCTCGCGCTCAGTGCCGTCGGCATCCTGATCGTCGATCCGTGGCTCGCGTCGACGGCCGGCTTCGCACTCTCGGTCGCGGCGTCGGGGGCGCTGATCCTCCTGGCGCCGCCGATCGCACGAGGGCTCGCTCGATGGATGCCGGCGTCGCTCGCCCTCGCGATCGCCGTCCCTCTCGCGGCGCAGCTCGTCTGTGCACCGATCATCGCGCTCTTCGCAGAGCAGCAATCTCTGGTGGGTCTCGCCGCGAACCTGCTGGCCGCGCCGGCTGCTCCGCTCGGGACCGTCATCGGGATGCTCGCCTGCCTTGCGGCTCCGATCTCACCGCTCGCCGACCTGCTCGCCGCGACCGCGTGGCTGCCCGCCGCGTGGATCGCCGCCACCGCCGAGGTGACGGCGAGTCTGCCTCTGGCACAGATCGAGCTGGTTCCGGGAATCGGGAGCGCGATGCTCGTAGCGTGCGTCAGCAGCGCCGTCGGGATCCTGCTGCTTCCTTCTCGTACAGGCCGTGTCCTCAGGGCGGCCGCCGGCATGGTGCTCGCCGTCGTCGTGGCTCTCGGCTGCGCGCAGATCGTCCTTCGCGGCCCGTTGGCCGCCTCGACCAGTCCAGACGGCTGGTCGATCTCCGCGTGCGATGTGGGCCAGGGGGACGCGATGTTGATCCGTTCCGGAGGCCAGATCGCACTGATCGACACCGGGCCGGAACCCGAGCCGTTGAGCGACTGCCTCCGCGCCCTCGGCATCGACCGGATCGACCTCCTGATCCTCACCCACTTCGACCGCGACCATGCGGGCGGCGTCGAGGCCGTGGAAGGACGCGTCGCCACCGTGATGCACGGGCCGCCGGGCGACAAGGCGGACGAGCGGATGCTGCGCACGCTGGCGTCCGACGGGGCACAGGTCGTCCCGGTCGCCGCGGGGGAGGAAGGCCGTCTCGGGGCCGCGACCTGGCGGGTGCTCTGGCCACAGCGGAGATCGGTGGCGTTCGCACCCGGCAACGACTCGAGCATCGTCGTGGAGATCAGCGGCGGGGGCGTCCCGCGCTCGCTGCTCCTCGGCGATCTCTCCGCGGAGGCGCAACGGATGCTGATGCGCAGCGCGCGGCTCCGGGGCGGGTACGACGTCGTCAAAGTCGCGCATCACGGGAGCGCCGACCAGGAGCCCGAACTCTACGAGACGCTCAGGCCGATCGTGGCTGTGATCTCGGTCGGGGACGGGAACGACTACGGACATCCGAGGGAGGACATCCTGGCGGTTCTGCGGGCGATCGGATCCCACGTCCTCCGCACGGATCAACAGGGGCGGCTGCTGATCGGACGCAGCGATCGGGACCTGGAGGTCTGGACGGAGGAGTAGGTCGCGAAGCGGTGTCCGAGGCCGCCGGTAGGCTGGGAGCATGGCAGCTTCGCGTACCCCGGCCCGTGGCGGCGCGAAGGCGACCAAGGTTCCCCAGGTCTCGTGGCGAGACCCGCGTCCGGCTCCGATCGTCCTGGTGTTCGGCCCCGAAGAGGTGTGCGCCGAGCGAGCGATCGCCGGCGTCCGCGACTACCTCCGCACCGAGGATCCGGCCCTCGAGGTCAGCGACGTGCGCGCCGACGACTACGCACCGGGCACCCTGCTCTCGCTCACCTCTCCGTCGCTGTTCGGCGAGCCTCGGCTCGTGCGCGTCTCCGGCGTCGAGAAGTGCTCGGACGCCTTCCTCCAGGAGGCGGTGGCCTACCTCGACCACCCCCAGGAGGGCGCCACGGTCATCCTTCGCCACAGCGGGGCGAGTGTGCGCGGCAAAAAGCTCCTCGACGCGGTCCGCGCGGGCACGGGCGACGGCATCGAGATCGCCTGCCCCGCCATCAAGCGCGACAGCGACCGGGTCGACTTCGCCGCCGGCGAGTTCAAGGCCGCCAAGAAGCGCATCGCACCGCCGGCCCTCCGTGCTCTCGTCTCGGCCTTCGCCGACGACCTGACCGAGCTCGCCGCTGCCTGCCAGCAGCTGATCGGCGATGTCGAGGGAGACATCACCGAAGACGTGGTCACCAAGTACTACGGCGGGCGTGTGGAGGTATCGGCGTTCGTCGTCGCCGACACTGCGATCGCGGGCCGTTACGGCGAAGCGCTCGTCGCACTCCGTCATGCCCTCGCCTCCGGCGCCGATCCTGTTCCCATGGTCGCGGCGTTCGCGATGAAGTTGCGCGGCATGGCCCGGGTCGCGGGCAATCGCGAGCCGAGCCGTCAGCTCGCGCAGCGCCTCGGGATGAAGGACTGGCAGATCGACCGCGCCCGTCGCGATCTCGCCGGCTGGAACGAGCGCTCTCTCGGACTCGCGATACAGGCGACCGCTCGGGCGGATGCCGAAGTCAAGGGCGCCGCTCGTGACCCGATCTTCGCGCTCGAGCGCATGCTCACCGTCATCGCGACGCGCCAGCCCTTCGGAGAGGAATCATGAGACTGCTGCTCATCCGCCACGGACAGACGCCGAGCAACGTCATCGGGGCACTCGACACCGGACGCCCTGGGCCCGGACTCACACCGCTCGGTCATGCCCAGGCATCGGCGATCCCCGCCGCCCTGGCCGACGAGCGTATCGATGCCGTCTACGCCTCGCCACTCGTGCGGACACAGCTCACCGCGACTCCGCTGGCCGAAAGCCGTGGGCTCCGGATCGAGGTCGTCGAGGGCCTTGAGGAGATCTCGGCCGGCCGCTGGGAGATGCACAGCGACCGAGAGGCGATCGAGGCCTATGTGGGTGCCGCCCGGAGGTGGCTCACGGGAGAACTCGACTTCGCGATCGAGGGCGGCGAGAGCGGCACGGACTTCCTCGCTCGGTTCGACGCCGCGATCGCCCACGTCGCCGCGCGTCACATCGACGGCGCAGCGGTGGTCGTCAGTCACGGTGCCGCGATCCGTGTCTGGGCCGCCGCGCGTCTCGAGGACATCGACCTCGACGACGCCGTGCACTGGCGCCTCTACAACACCGGTATGTGTGTGCTCGACGGCAACCCCGAATCGGGATGGCGTCTGGTCTCGTGGCAGCAGGAACCGCTCGGCGGCCTGGACCTCGAAGACCCCTCGGCTCTCGACGTGCCGGCTGAGCCGGTGGGAGAGCCGGGCGAGCCGGTGGAGACACCCACGAGCTGATCGCCGCGTCCAGAGCGCTCCGGGCGTACGAGAAAGGGCCCGTCTCGAGGAGACGGGCCCTTTCTCTGTGGTCGATGCTCAGAGAGCGGAGACCTGCTTGGCGATCGCCGACTTGCGGTTGGCAGCCTGGTTCTGGTGGATGACACCCTTGCTGACGGCCTTGTCGAGCTTGCGGGAGGCGGCCTTCAGAGCAGCCTCGGCTGCAGCCTTGTCACCGGAGACGACAGCGGCGCGGGTCGCGCGGATGTGCGTCTTCAGCTCGCTCTTCACGGCCTTGTTGCGCTCGTGAGCCTTCTCGTTGGTCTTGTTGCGCTTGATCTGCGACTTGATGTTTGCCACGTGTGGACGCTTTCTGTACGGAGTTGTTAGGAATGCCGGCAGAAGAAGAGGGCTTCCACACGGCGGTCGTGAGGGAAGAACCCACACGCAAGCCAAGAACCCACTCTACCAGCACTCGAGCCGTTCGCCCTACACGGCGGTCCCGGACGATGGGACGCAGATACTCGGTCGCGCCGCGGGCGGCACCGGGTGCACAATCAACGTATCCCGACGTCGACGTCAAAGGAGCGACATGAGCCCTGCCCTTCCGCCCGGATCCCGCCTGGAGATGCGTTGAGCGCGTTCACGCGGGTGAGCGCCCGGTGGATGACACTGTTCTCGCTCGCCTGGTTGGCGATCTGGACGGTGCAGCTGACACCGGTCCAGCTGCTGCTGCCGCTTCAGCTGAACACGCCGGAGGACGACTGGATCAGCGGTGTCGTGTCCTCGGGTCTGGTGCTCGGCGTCGGTGGACTGGCAGGCATCGTCGCGGGTCCGCTGGCGGGCTCGCTCTCCGACCGTGCGGGGGTCGGCCGCAGACGGCGACGCCCGTGGGCGCTCGGGGGTGTTCTGCTCACGGCCGCGTGCCTCCTCATCACCGGCTTCACCGAGGGTGCCTGGGCGGTGGGCGCCGCCTGGGTCGGCGTCTCGATCGGCGTCGCCGTCTCTTCGGCCGCGTTCACTGCATTGATCGCCGACCAGCTGCCTGAGACGCAGAGAGGAGCCGCCTCGGCCGCTGTGGGGTCGAGCCAGGCCGTCGGCATCGTGTTCGGCGTCGGGCTCGTTGTGCTGCTCGGCCTCGGCATCCGCGACGGATATCTGCTGCTCGCCGTGATCATCGCCGTCGTCGGCGGCGCCGCGGCACTCGTGCTCCCGGATCCGCCGGCGCCTGCGTCGCAGGTCGTGACCGGCACGCCTTCGACGTCACGGCCGCACACGCCCCTCGCATCCCTTCGGAACCGCGACTTCGCCTGGATGCTGTCGGGGCGCCTCGTGACGAACGTCGGCAACGCCCTCGGCACGGCGCTGTTCCTCTTCTTCCTCCTGCACGGCCTGGGGCAGGGGAGCACAGAGGCTCAGGACAATCTGCTCCTCCTGATCGTCGTCTACACGGTGTTCGTGGTGCTCGCGGCGGTGTTCACCGGCATCCTCTCCGACCGCACCGGCGACAGGCGCACGCTCACGATCGCCGCCACCGTCGTGCAGGCGACGTCGGGTGTCGTGATCGCGATCGCGCCGACGTTCGAGGCCACGGTGGTTGCGGCCGCGCTGATGGGGCTCGGCTACGGCGCGTTCTCGACCGTCGGCCTCGCCTTCGCCGCCGACCTGCTGCCCGACGAGAAGGACCACGCGCGAGACCTCGGGATCGTCACCGTGACCGCGGCACTCGGTCAGCTGATCGGACCCGTGCTCGGGGCGGGGCTGGTCGCCCTGGTCGGTGGGTTCTGGCTCGTCTTCGTCGCTGCGGCCGTGCTCTCGGTCATCGGCGGCATCCTCACGAGCTTCGCTCGTCCGCCGGCTCGGGGTGTGGGAGATCCGGCGAAGACGCCTCGACGGTCGCGACGGCCAGCTTCACGACGGCGTTGAAGATCGCGGGTCGCATGGCTGTCACCAGGTGCGTCGTACGGGGGACGACGATGAGCTCGGCATGCGGCGCGAGCCGCTGGAAGAGTGCCTCGTTCACGCGCAGCTGGTCGTACTGACCGTTCACGAACCACAGCGGGACCGTGATGCGGGCGACGGAGGTCGCGAGATCGAGCGTCGACAGATGGGCGAGGGCGGTGTCCTGGGTGTCGAGCGCATAGCCCCCGGCGGCGAAGTCCGGACGCGTCTCGAGCGGGATCGTCGCCGCCAGGATGCGCTCCGTCAGCCACATGCCCCGATCGGGCAGCCGATCGACCGCGCGGGCGATCATCCGGTACGCGGCGAGGCCCGCACCGTGGGGGAGCGCGGTGCAGGATGCCGCGATGAGGGCCGCGACCGGAGGCTTCTGCGCTCCGCCCGTGTAGGCGAGACAGAGCAGGCCGCCCATGGAGTGGCCGATCAGCAGCACCGGTCCGCGCTCCGCAGCCGCTCGAACCGCCGCGTCGATCGTGTGCAGGGCCTCGTGCAGCGTGAAGTCCTCCTGCATCCGGGTTCCGTGCCCCGGCAGGTCGACCGCCGTCGCCGGGATGCCCTCCGCCTTCAGGAACGCGAGCTGCGACCGCCACATGGTGGCAGACGTGCGGATGCCGTGCACGAGGACGATCTGGACGGTCACGCGTTCAGCATAGAGAAAGCGGGGCCGGTGGCGAACCACCGGCCCCGCTCAGGACAGCCGATCGAGATCAGCGTCCTCAGGGATTACTTCTCGTAGCCCACGTTCTCCACCGGCGTGATGCCGAAGAGGTCGAGACCCACGTAGGGCTCGGGCGTGAGGTTGGCGAGGCCGTTCTTGACGGTCCAGATCTCCGGGCCGTTGAGGACCGGGATGATGCCCCAGGTCTTCGCGAAGATCTCGGCCTCCATCTCCATGGCCTTCTTGGTCTGCTCCTCGGGGTCCGAGATCGTCTCGAGCTCCTCGTGGATCATCTTGTCGATCTCCTCGGTGCCGGTGCCCGACAGGTTCAGGCCGCTGTCCGAGCAGTACAGCTGGCAGAACCAGGCGGCACCGAACGGGTCGGACGACGTGAAGTTGAGGAAGAAGATGTCACCGTTCTGGGTGTTGTAGTCCTCGGCGAACTCCGACGACGGGCGCTGGTCGATCTGGACCTCGACACCGACCTCCTTGAGCTGAGCCTGGACCGCGAGCGAACGCGCGCGAGCCGTCTCGGTGTCGGAGTGCACGGGGAAGACGAGCGACAGGCGCTGGCCGTCCTTCTCGCGGATGCCGTCGGAACCGAGGGTCCAGCCGGCGTCGTCGAGGAGCTTGTTGGCACCCTCGGTGTCACCGTCCTTGCGGCCGGCCTCTTCCAGAGCGTTCGAGTAGTTCGGCTGGAACGAGAACAGCGTGAGGGAGCCCGCGGGGTCCTCGGTGTAGTTCAGACCGTTGAAGATGATCTCCTTGATCTGCTCGATGTTGATCGCCTCGAAGATCGCCTTGCGGACGTCGAGCTCCTCGAGCACCGGGTTGGCGGCGTTGAGGGTGAAGATCGCGTTGGCGGTCGCCTGACCCTTGTAGGTCGTGACGCCGTCGAGGTCCTCGACCTGGGCGAGCAGCTCGGCGCTGCCGGTCTCGGCCATGTCGACCTCGCCGTTGCGCAGAGCGTTGACCGCAGCGGTCGGCTCCATCTGGATGAAGGTCACCTTGTCGAGGAGCGGAGCGTTGCCCCACCACTTCTCGTTCGGGACGAGCGTGACGACGCCGCCGTTCTTGTCGTAGTCCTCGACCGTGTAGGGACCGGCTGCCCACTCGGGGTGCCAGTCACCGAGGAACGCGGTGTTGAAGAGCTCCGGCGTGTTGACGGCCGGGTGCAGCAGCTGCGAGTAGACCATCTCGGGCCAGGCGAACTCGCCCTTGAAGGTCACGATGACGTCGCGGTCGTTCTCTCCGGCCTCGACGGACTCGATCTCCTTCCAGCCGTCGGTGGCGTTCGGGACGTACTCCTCGTTCTCGCCGTTCTGAGCTTCCCAGGTGGCCTTGAAGGCGGTGACGTCGATCGGGGTTCCGTCGTTCCAGACGGCCTTCTCGTTGACCTTGAAGTGCAGGACGGTCTTGCCGTCCTCCACACCGAAGGAGTAGTCGTCGAGGTAGGCGTCGTTCTTCTTGACGGTGCCGTCGGGGTCCATCAGCAGGATCTGCGGACGGAACCACGTGCCGATCTGGGTGACGCGGGCGTCGCCGTCACCGTGGAAGTAGTTGAGCTGCTCCGCGATGTTCGAGACGGGGATGCGGAGTTCGCCGCCCTCCGCCAGGTTCTCGCGGGGCTGGGGGTTGTAGTCAGCCCCCGTGACGGTCTGGGGGCCTTCGCCCTCTTCGCCACCGGTGCCGCCGCCGTTGCCTGCCGGCGCACAACCGCTCATGACGAGTGCGAAGGCGGCGCCGAGAGCAGCGATGCCCATCAGCTTCTGATGCCGTTTCATGGTACTCCTTAGTGCCTGTCGGCCTTACTTGGGATAGGGGCAGACTAACCCCGCACCTCGCGGGCGAAACCTCCGTGACACGGAACCGTTATCGGACTGTGCACATTGTGTCGGGGGCGGCTCGCGAGCGGCGGGTCAGACTGCGGCGACGGTCTCCGCGTCGAATCCCTCGACGGGGAGGATGATCCGCTCGCGCGTGCGCTCGATGTCCGGATCCGGGATCGGGATCGCCGAGAGCAGCGCCTTCGTGTACGGATGCTGGGGGTCGTCGAAGACCTGATCGACGTCGCCGTGCTCGACGAACGAGCCCTTGTACATCACGGCCACGCGGTCGGCGATGTGCCGGACGACGGCGAGGTCGTGCGCCACGAAGAGGTACGACAGGCCCAGCTTGGCCTTCAGCTCGTCGAGGAGGTTGATCACGCCGGCCTGGATGGACACGTCGAGCGCGGAGACCGGCTCGTCGAGGACCACGATCTTCGGGTTCGTGGACAGCGCGCGGGCGATGCCGATGCGCTGACGCTGACCGCCGGAGAACGCCTGCGGGAACCGGTCGCTGTGCGCGGGGTCGAGACCCACGAGCGCCATGAGCTCCTCGACGCGGTCGAACACGTCGTCCTTGCTCATCCCGATCGCGAACATCGGCTCAGCGATGATGTCCCAGACCGTCATGCGCGGGTCGAGAGCCCCCATCGGGTCCTGGAACACGATCTGGAGGTCGCGGCGGAGCTTGCGCTCCTCGCTCCGGTTCTTGATGTCGGCGACGCTCGTGCCGCTGATGCGGATGTCGCCGTCCTCCTGCTTCACCAGGTCCATGATCTGCAGCAGCGTCGTGGTCTTGCCACTGCCGGACTCGCCCACGATCGCGAGGGTCTCGCCCTGGCGGATGTCGAAGCTGATGTCCTTGACGGCGTGCACCTCGCCGACCTTGCGCTTGAAGAGGGCGCCCTTCATGAGCGGGAAGGTCTTGTTGAGCTTCACGACCTCGAGCGTGGCCGGACGATCCTCGCGCGGGATCTTCGTCAGGCTGCTCTCGGGGATCTCCGGCACGGGGAACACCGGCAGTCCGCCGATGCGTCCGTCGTCGTCGATGTCGTTCGCGCGGATGCACGCGACGCTGTGGCTGGCGTGACCGTCGGTGGAGACCGGCAGCAGCTCGGGCTCGCCGTGGAGGCAGGCGTCGATCGCGATCGGGCAGCGGGCGGCGAAGGGGCACGCATCCGGGAGGTCGATCAGCAGGGGCGGGTTGCCCTTGATCGGGATGAGCGGCACCTTCTCGGTCTTGTCGACGCGAGGGATCGCTCCGAGCAGGCCGATCGAGTACGGCATCCGCGTGCGGTAGAAGAGCTCCCGCACGGGGGCATGTTCGACGGGCTTGCCCGCATACATGACGAGCACGTCGTCGGCGGTCTTGGCGACCACACCCATGTCGTGCGTGATCATGATCATCGCGGCACCGGTCTCGGCCTTCGCCTTGTCCATGAGCTCGAGGATCTGCGCCTGGATCGTGACGTCGAGAGCGGTGGTCGGCTCGTCGGCGATGATCAGCTTGGGGTCGTTGGCCATCGCGATGGCGATCACGACACGCTGCCGCATTCCGCCCGAGAACTCGTGCGGGAACGCCTTCATGCGACGCTCCGCCTCGGGGATGCCGACGCGCTCGAGCAGCTCGACCGAGCGCTTCCACGCCTCCTGCTTCGACAGGCGGCGATGCACGGTCAGCGCCTCGATCAGCTGGTCGCCGATCGTGAACACCGGGGTGAGGGAGGTCAGCGGGTCCTGGAAGACCATGGCCATGCCGTTGCCGCGGATCACGGACAGCTGCTTGTCGGTCTTGCCGATCAGCTCCTGACCGTCGTAGACGATGGAGCCGGTGACCTTGGCGTTCTCGTCGAGAAGGCCCATGATCGCGAGCGAGGTCACGGACTTGCCGGAACCCGACTCGCCGACGATGCCGAGAGTCTTCCCGGCTTCGAGGTCGAACGAGACGCCGCGGACGGCATCCACCCGTCCAGCCTCGGACGGGAAGCTGACGCGCAGGTCGCGGACGGACAGGATGGTACTCATGCGCGACCTCCAGCCGCCGAGGTCGGGTCGAGGGCGTCGCGCAGGCCGTCGGCGATGAGCGCCATCGAGACGGTCAGCAGGACGAGGGCGAGCGCGGGGAAGTAGAACAGCCACGGGGCGCTCACCAAGGTGCTCGCGCCGTATCCGATCAGCGCACCGAGCGACACGTCGGGCAGCTTCACGCCGAAGCCGAGGAACGACAGCGACGTCTCGGTGAGGACGGCCGACACGACGCCGAGCGTGAAGTTGATCACGAGCAGTGAGCCGATGTTCGGCAGCATGTGCTTGATCACGATCTGCATGCCCGAGAGACCGGCATATCGCGCGGCGTGGACGAACTCGCGTTCGCGGATCGACAGCGAGAGGGTCCAGATGATGCGAGCGGGGAAGAACCAGCCGACGATGAAGATCATCACGAGGGAGATGATCAGCCAGTTCCCGCCGACCTCGTTCGAGATCATCGCGAGGATCAGGAAGTTCGGGATCACCATCATGAAGTGGATGACCACGAGCGTGATGCGCTCGTAAGGCCCGCCGAAGTAGGCGGCGGTCGCACCGACGATCGCGGACACGACAGTGGTGCCCACCGCCACGAGGACGGCGATCATCATCGAGCGCTGCAGGCCGATCGCGACCTGGGCGAAGTTGTCGTTGCCCGAGCCGTTCGTGCCGAACCAGTGGTCGCCGGACGGCGGCGTCCGGAGCGCCAGGAAGTCCATGTCGGTGTGGTTGTACGGAGCGATCAGCGGACCGATGATCGCGAAGATCACCAGAGCGATGAGCACGATGACGCCGGCGACGGCGCCGCGGTTGCGCATGAACCGGCGGGTGTACAGCGACAGCATCGAGGAGCGCTTGCGCTCCCGCGGCTTGGTCGTGCCGATCTCGGGGGAGACCCCGATCGTCTCGAGGGCCATCAGCTCACCCGCACTCTCGGATCGAGGACCACGACGGTGACGTCAGCGAGGATCGCGCCGATCGCCGTCATGAGGGCGCCGAATGCCGCGACCGCGACGACGCCGTGGATGTCGTTGGTGTTGATCGTGCTGATGAAGTACTTGCCCATGCCGTTCCAGTTGAAGATCGACTCGGTGAGGACCGCGCCGGTGAACACCAGCGGGATCGTGAAGGCGACCTGGGTCGTCACCGGGATGAGGGAGGTGCGCAGAGCGTGCTTGCGGATCGCCTGCTGCTTGGTGAGGCCCTTCGCACGAGCCGTGCGCACATAGTCGGCCTTGATGTTGTCCAGGAGCAGCGAGCGCTGCAGGAAGTGGATCTGCGCGTACCCCGTGATCACGAGCGCCAGGGTCGGCAATGTCAGGTGCTGCAGCACGTCTATGAGGACGGGGAAGAACCCTTCGACCCCCTGACTGGACGAGCCCGTCACGAAGAAGATCCGGGTGCCCACAGCGTCGTTCAGCCCGATCGCGAGCAGCACGAGCGCGAACCCGGCGACGACGATCGGGATGTTCAGCGTGATGATGCTGGAAGCCTGACCGATGCGGTCGGCCAGCTTGTACTGGCGGGACGCCGTGTAGACGCCGAGTGCGATGCCGAGGATCGTCGTCAGGATGGTCGCGCCCAGAACCAGCTCGGCGCTGACCCAGATCCGGTAGGCGACCTGCTCGTTGACGGATTCACCGGTCGGGCCCATGCCCCAGTCCCAGCGGAAGATGATGCTGGAGAACCAATTCCACCAGCGCTCGAGCAGAGGGACGCTCGTGCTCAGGCCGCGGGGGACCAGCAGGGCGTCGATCTGCTCCGAGGAGAGCGGAGGGCGCCGCCCGAAGTAGTTGGTCGCCGGGTCGAGGTAGAGCCACGCGAGGAAGTACGTGATGTTCGTCGCGACGACGATCATCAGCCCCCATCCCAGCAGGCGGCGCAACAGATACTTGATCAAGGTGTTGATTCTTTCTCTTCTACAGACGCGCGCGGGATCTGCCGACGCAACGCTGAGCCGGGAAGACAGTCAATCACCATCCGCCGATCTGCGCGACACGACGCCTGCACTTGGTCTGTGACGGAGTCTTATCGCTCACGGGATCCGGTGTCACGGATTGCTCCCGGGCAACTTCGCGAGAATATCATCGGATCGGCCGAATCGGGCATTAGTCCGCCCTCACCGTAGAATCGAGGGGACATGTCACCACGCGCCCTCACCCCTCTTCAGCCTGCCGCGACGCCTGTGAAGCAGATCAGGAACTTCTGCATCATCGCGCACATCGACCACGGCAAGTCGACCCTCGCCGACCGCATGCTCCAGATCACGGGCGTGGTCTCGGATCGCGACATGCGCGCGCAGTACCTCGACCGCATGGACATCGAGCGTGAGCGCGGCATCACGATCAAGAGCCAGGCGGTGCGGATGCCGTGGGAGCTCGAGGGCGAGACTTTCGCGCTGAACATGATCGACACCCCCGGCCACGTCGACTTCACCTACGAGGTGTCCCGGTCGCTGGCCGCCTGCGAAGGTGCGATCCTGCTCGTCGATGCGGCCCAGGGAATCGAGGCGCAGACGCTCGCGAACCTCTACCTGGCGCTCGAGAACGACCTCCACATCATCCCGGTGCTGAACAAGATCGACCTGCCGGCGGCCGATCCCGAGAAGTACGCCAAGGAGCTCGCCTCGCTCATCGGCGGCAAGCCCGAGGACGTGCTGCGCGTGTCGGGCAAGACAGGTGCCGGTGTCGAGGAGCTGCTCGATCGCCTCGTGCAGGACATCCCCGCGCCGGTCGGAGATGCGGATGCTCCCGCGCGAGCGATGATCTTCGACTCGGTCTATGACGCCTACCGCGGCGTGGTCACCTACGTGCGCATGATCGACGGCACCCTGTCGCCGCGCGAGCGCATCCAGATGATGTCGACCGGAGCGAACCACGAGGCGCTCGAGGTCGGTGTCTCCAGCCCCGAGCCGGTTCCCTCGAAGGGACTCGGGATCGGCGAGGTGGGCTACCTGATCACCGGCGTGAAGGACGTGCGCCTGTCGAAGGTCGGCGACACCGTCACGAGCGCTCGCAAACCCGCGACCGAAGCCCTGCCCGGCTACACGGACCCGAAGCCCATGGTCTTCTCCGGCATCTATCCGATCGACGGCAGCGACTATGCGGAGCTCCGCGAGGCGCTCGACAAGCTCAAGCTCTCTGACGCGTCGCTGCAGTACGAGCCCGAGACCTCGGTCGCACTCGGCTTCGGATTCCGCTGCGGATTCCTCGGCCTGCTGCACCTCGAGATCATCACGGAGCGTCTCGAGCGCGAGTTCGGGCTCGACCTCATCACGACCGCGCCGAGCGTGATCTACGAGGTGCTGACGTCCGACACGGGGGAGACCGTCACGGTCACCAACCCGAGCGAGTACCCGGACGGCCGCATCGGCTCGGTCTCGGAGCCCATGGTCAACACGGCCATCCTGCTGCCGAAGGACTACGTGGGCACCGTGATGGAGCTGTGCCAGTCGCGTCGAGGGACGCTCCTCGGCATGGAGTACTTCTCCGAGGAGCGGGTCGAGCTGCGCTACACGATGCCGCTCGGCGAGATCGTGTTCGACTTCTTCGACCAGCTCAAGTCGAAGACGCAGGGCTACGCCTCGCTCGACTACGAGCCCGCCGGGCAGCAGGAGGCGGACCTCGTGAAGGTCGACATCCTCCTGCAGGGCGACAAGGTCGACGCCTTCAGCTCGATCGTGCACCGCGACAAGGCGTACGCCTACGGCACGCTCATGACCGAGCGGCTGCGCAAGCTCATCCCTCGTCAGAACTTCGAGGTGCCGATCCAGGCCGCCATCGGTGCCAGGATCATCGCCCGTGAGACCATCAGGGCACTCCGGAAGGATGTCCTCGCGAAGTGCTACGGCGGTGACATCAGCCGCAAGCGCAAGCTCCTCGAGAAGCAGAAGGAGGGCAAGAAGCGCATGAAGATGGTCGGCCGCGTCGAGGTCCCCCAGGAGGCGTTCATCGCCGCGCTCTCCGGCGACGTCGAGGGCAAGGACAAGAAGTAGCGTGAGGCTGCCGCGGTACGAGAGGGGTCTCACGCGGCATCCGCTCGCCGACGTCCCCGCGGGGATGCGCGGAGCCGAGACGTCCACCGTCGTGCCAGAGCACGCTGTCGCGGCCGTCGCCGCGCTCATCACGTCGTGGGATTTCAAGCGACGCGTGGGCTTCGAGGCTCCTGCCGAACGGCCGGTGGAGGGGCAGGAGGGCGTGCTCGCCACGACCGTGCTCGGGGTGCGTTTCGCGGAGCCGATCCGGGTGGTCTGGGCGGATGAGCACGGCTTCGGGTACGAGACGAGGCCGGGTCACCCGATCTACGGCGAGGAGTCGTTCGTACTCGAAGGCGGCGTCTTCACTGCGAGGTCGGTCTCGCGTCCGTCGACGTGGGGATGGCGGATGCTGACGCCGGTGCTCCGTGCGATGCAGCGCTCCGTGTTCCGAGGCTACATCCGCGCCGTCGAGGATGAGATCGCCCGCTCAGCCTGACTCCTTTGGGTGGCTGACCCTTAGTGGGTCGCTGAGCTTGTCGAAGCATCGCGGTCCGTTTGGGTCGCTGAGCCTGACTCTTGTTGGGTCGCTGAGCTTGTCGAAGCGTCGCCCGCGTTCTGGGTCGTTGAGCTTGTCTCGTCTTGGGTCGCCGAGCCTGTCGAAGCGTCGCGGTCCGTTTAGGTCCCTGAGCCTGACTCTTGTTGGGTCGCTGAGCTTGTCGAAGCGTCGCCCGCGTTCTGGGCCGCTGAGCTTGTCTCGTCTGGGGTCGCTAAGCCTGTCGAAGCGTACCGACCTCGCGACCTCGACAGCGCCGGAAGCTCGGATCCACGCAACTCGATCAGTGCGATCTTCTTCGCCCTGCTCCATCCCTGGATCTGCTTCTCGCGGAAGAAGGCCGCGTCGACCGTGTCGTATTGCTCGGCGTACACGAGTCGCACCGGTCTCCGTTTGCGCGTGAAGTTCGCGGCGAACACATCGTCGTGGTTGTGCTCCCAGACGCGGGCTTCCAGGTCTCCGTTCGTGCTCCCCGTATAGAAGCTGCCGTCAGCGCAGTGGAGGATGTATGTCCAGGCCATCGGACGAGTCTGCATCGAGGATGGTGCTGGATGACGGGGTGTGGAGAACTTCCGGCCTCGGGTGCGCTCCGGCCCTTCGACGGGCTCAGCGACCCGGGCGGGGCCTGGCCCTTCGAAGGGCTCAGGGACCCAGGGTGTGGCGCTCTCGCCCCTCGACACGCTCAGGGACCCAGGGTGTGGCGCTCCGGCCCTTCGACGGGCTCAGGGACCCAGGGTGTGGCGCTCTCGCCCTTCGACAGGCTCAGGGACCCAAGGGTGCGGCGTCGGGCCCTTCGACAGGCTCAGGGACCCTGGGTGTGGCGCTCCGGCCTTTTGACGGGCTCAGGGACCCGGGCGGGGCTGGGCCCTTCGACAGGCTCAGGGACCCAGGGTGCGGCGCTCCGGCCCGGCCCTTCGACGGGCTCAGGGACCCAAGGGGGCGGGGTAGGGCCCTTCGACAGGGTCAGGGACCCAAGTTCGCGGGCGGCTCTTCGACAGGCTCAGGGACCCGAGCGCGGCGGAGGTGGGTGACCGTCCAGGGAAGGGCAAGTAGGCTTGATCTCATGCGGCGCGGGACTTTCCGAGACGACACGGTGGACTATGCGGCCGTGGGTGCGACCCACGCCCCCGACCTGATGCAGTACCCGCCGGAGCGCAGCCTCCCGGCGGAGAACTCCTGGCGGATCGGCAGCGGCCTCGAGCGCTTCCAGACCGCAGGTGAGGCTCTGCTGTCCTGGACCGCTCAGCGAGCATCCGGCCTGAACGTCGAGGACGTGCGCCCGGCGCCGGGCCCCGCCTATGCCGGCGTCAGCTTCGACGCCGAGGGCACCCCGATCGCCCCGAGCAAGAACGACGTGGAGCAGCGCTTCGACGCGGAGGGCACGCCGTTCGTCGGCCCCGGTATGACGCTCAAGCTGCACGGACGCGTCGCGGGCATGCGCGCCGATGCCGAACTCCGCGTGATCTCGGTCACCGAGGAGAAGCGGCGGATCGGCTTCGTGCTGGGCACCGTCGGCGGCTCGGTCGTGAGCGGCGAGGAGTCCTTCGACGTCGACTGGCGCGAGGACAACGATGAGGTCTGGTTCACGGTCCGTGCGTTCGACGCTCCCAACTCCCTCCTCTATCGGCTCGTGCCGCCGCTCGTGAAGCGGCGTCGCCGCGAGCTGTTCGCCCGCTACCTGCGCGCGATCTCCCCGCTGTACGCGACTCCCGTCTGATGGCACGCATCCGCTGATGGCCGGACCTCTTCCCCTGGGCGATCCGGCCCCGACCGACGGACGCCTGCCCGCTGACCTCCCGATCGACGCGAACGCGCCCTTCTCGGCGTACCTGCACATTCCGTTCTGTCGGGTGCGCTGCGGATACTGCGACTTCAACACGTACACATCGAGCGAGCTGCGCGGCGCGAAGCAGGAGGACTACGCCTCGACCCTGCTCGCCGAGATCGATCTCGCCCGCGAGGTGCTGTCGGATGCCGGCGCGCTGCGTCCCATGGACACGGTGTTCTTCGGCGGCGGCACTCCGACGCTCCTCCCTGCCGGAGATCTCGCCAGGATGCTCGGCGCCGCGACCGACGCGTTCGGCCTCGTCGACGGCGCGGAGGTGACTGTCGAGGCCAACCCCGACACGGTCACGCCGGAGGTGGCGCGCATCCTCGCCGACGCCGGTGTCACGCGACTCTCGATCGGGATGCAGTCTGCCGTGCCGCACGTGCTCGCCGCTCTCGATCGCACGCATCAGCCGGAGAACGTGCGAACAGCGGTCGCCGCGGCGAAGGACGCGGGCCTCGCCGTCAGCGTCGACCTCATCTACGGCGCGCCGGGGGAATCGCTCGGCGACTGGGAGGCGTCGCTGGATGCGGCCCTCGAGCTCGACTCCGACCACATCTCCGCGTATGCGCTGATCATCGAAGACGGCACGAAGCTGGCTCGACAGATCCGTCGGGGAGAGGTCCCCGCTCCGGACGACGACCTGCAGGCCGACATGTACGAGCTCGCCGACGCGCGCCTCGCCGCTGCAGGATTCGAGTGGTACGAGATCAGCAACTGGTCGCGGACCCCCGAGCAGCGTTCGCGGCACAACCTCGCCTACTGGCGGGGGACCGACTGGTGGGGCTTCGGCCCCGGCGCCCACAGCCATGTGGCAGGGCTCCGCTGGTGGAACGTCAAGCACCCCGCCGCGTACGCGCAGCGCCTCGCGGCGGCCGAATCGCCTGCCGCCGGCACCGAGCGCCCCGACGCGGAGTCGCGGACGCTGGAGCGCGTCCTGCTGCTGAGCCGCATCCGCGAGGGTGTGGCGATCGACGAGCTCCCGCTGGACCGCCGCAGCAGGGTCGCCGGTCTCATCGCCGATGGGCTCGTCGAACCGGCCGCAGCCATCCAGGGTCGCGTGCAGCTGACGCTGCGAGGGCGCCTGCTCGCCGACGCTGTGGTGCGAGAGCTCACGGACTGATCTGCGGCGATCGCCGTCACGGCAGCAGGTCGAGCCCCTTTGTTCGCCGCTGCGGCTCGGTGCGGCTCTCGGCGTCGAAGACGCGCGTGACCCGCCCCGGACCGAAGACCGGCCATCCCGGGTCGCCGGTCGTGATGAACGAGATCCACGCGGCATGCATCTCGTCAGCAAGTCGCTGAGGCGCGTCCGTTCCGGCGAGACGCTGCGCCTCGGGGTCGCGGAGCCGGTCGAACACGAAACCGAGCTCGAGCGCATGCGCGGCCCGGAGATCGCGCACCGGGCTGGGCCAGGCGAATTCGTAGACGTAGGTCGGCGCGGTGCGCGCTCGGGCGACCCGGGTCATCGGTGCGCGGAGCAGGAGGTCGGTGGCGAGCTGCCCGAAGATCTCGCCGGTCGAGGCTCCGGGGAAGGCGGCGCGGTACGCCGCGACCGCGCGTCGCGGGATGCGCAGGGCCAACCGGGCCGCGAGCAGCTTCAGCTCGCTGATCGCATCCAGCGCCTCGGGCGGCAACCACAGGCGGTACTCGTCGGTGTTGGTGCCGATGAGGAGCGGGATGTCCGTGTCGGCCAGCACATCGTGCGGCGACCAGGGCAGGGACTCCGGATCGACGGCGAACTGGAAGCCGGGTGCACCGCCGAGCGGCGAGGATCCCGCGGCCTGCTCGCGTCGGGCCTCGAGCAGGCGTTCGGGCGACACGCCCGATAAGCCCGTGCGGTCGGCGGCGATGCCGAGCCGCCCGGTGAGCTGTCTGGTCACTCGACCGGCCTTCTTCGGCATCTGCGCCTCGAGCGGTCCTGACTCGATGATCGCTCCCGCCACGAGTTCTCGGGACGACGGTCGCGCCAGGAGTCCCGCGACGATCGCTCCGCCTGCCGATTCGCCCATGAGCGTGATGCGCGACGGATCGCCGCCGAACGCCGCGATCTCGCGATGCACCCATTCGAGGGCGGCCGCGGCATCCTGCAGCCCCAGGTTCCGCGGTGCGTCCTCGAGCACCGAGAAGCCCTCGGAGCCCAGCCGGTAGTTGATCGAGGCGAACACGATGCCGGCGCGTGCGAACGCGGCTCCGTCGTAGAGCCCGATGGCTGCCGTGCCCCGCTCGAGCGCGCCGCCGTGGATCCACAGCGCCACCGGAGCCCGACGGGCCGTCTCGGGCGCCCAGACGTTCACCGTGAGGATGTCTTCCCCGGGGATCGCCACGGACCCAAGGAGCTCGCCGATCGCCCCGGGATAGGGGGACTGCGGCGCGGTAGGCCCGAACGCGGTCGCGTCCCGGACTCCCTCCCATCGCTTCGGTGCCTGCGGCTCGCGGAAGCGGTTGTGGCCGAACGGAGCCGCGGCGTAGGAGATCCCGAGGAATCGTCTCACCGAATCGATCGCCTCGCCCCGCACGATTCCGGTGGAGAGGGAGACGTCGACGGCAGCGGTCATGGTCGTCATCGTAGGGGCATCGACGCACTCGGGCTGCCGACGGGTAGAATTGGCACTCGTAGCCAGTGAGTGCCAGAGGGAGGATGCCATGGTCAGCGAACGAGGCCTCCAGGTTCTCCGCGCGATCGTGCAGGACTACGTCGAGACGCACGAGCCCGTCGGGAGCCGGTCCATCGTCGACCGCTACTCGTTCGGAGTGTCGGCCGCGACGATCCGCAACGACATGGCGCTCCTCGAGGACGAAGAGCTCATCACGGCCCCGCACACCTCCTCGGGTCGTGTGCCGACCGACAAGGGCTATCGCGTCTTCGTCGACCACCTCGCCCAGCTCCGCCCACTCACCGTGGCTCAGCGCACGGCGATCGAGTCGTTCCTCACCGCTCCGTCCGATCTCGACGATCTGATGGCGCGGACCGTGCGGGTGCTGACCCAGCTCACCGGCCAGGTGGCGCTCGCGCAGTACCCGTCCTTCGCGCGGGCGCACCTCACCCACCTCGAGCTGGTCGCGCTGGCGTCCAACCGCCTGCTGATCGTGCTCGTCACCGACGCGGGCGGCGTCTCGCAGCGCATGGCGCCGCTGCCCGTCGACATCGACGAGTCCGACATGGCGCTGCTTCGGGCACGCCTGTCGTCGCTGATCACCGGCCGCGCCGTGAGCGACGCGGCCGAGCGGCTGCAGTCGCTTCTCGCGGCGGACGAGCACGCGCACGATGTGGTTCTCCGCTCGCTCGCGAGCATCATCGCAGACGAGCTCAAGCAGTTCCGGCAGGAGCGGCTCGTCATGGCGGGTGCTGCCACGCTGGCGCGACGCGAACACGACTTCCGCGGGAGCATTCATCCCCTCCTCGAGGCGATCGAGGAGCAGGTGACCCTCCTGCGGCTGATGAGTGAGATGGAGACCGATGCGCACGGCCTGGCCGCGAGTATCGGCACCGAGAACGCCTCGTTCGGCCTCGGCGAAGCCTCCATCGTCGCCAGCAACTACGCCGCCCCCAGCGGCACGGCGCGCGTCGGAGTCATGGGCCCGACCCGCATGGACTATCCGAGCAATCTCGCGGCGGCACGGGCAGTGGCCCGCTACCTGTCGCGGATGCTCGACGAAGACGAGGCGGCCCGCTGACGCGGCCGCCGAACGACAACACACGCAGAAGGGCCATTGTGGCGGATCACTACGAGGTACTCGGCGTCTCCCGCGACGCCTCCACCGACGAGATCAAGAAGGCGTATCGCCGTCTGGCGCGTCAGCTCCACCCGGATGTGAACCCGGGTGAGGACGCAGCCGAGCGCTTCAAGCTCGTCACGCACGCCTACGACGTGCTCAGCGACGACGACTCGCGACGTCGCTACGACATGGGCGGCGGAGACGGCGCTGCGGGCAACTTCGGCGGCTTCGGCGGATTCGGCGACATCTTCGAGACGTTCTTCGGCGCAGCTCAGGGCGGCGGGCGAGGGGGCCGTCCGCGGTCCCGCCGCGAGCGGGGGCAGGACGCCCTCGTGCGCGTCACGCTCGACCTCGGCGACGTCGTCTTCGGCGCGCACCGCGACATCGAGGTGGACACCGCTGTGCTCTGCGAGACCTGCAACGGCTCGTGCTGCCAGGAGGGCACCTCTCCCGTGACCTGTGACATCTGCGGCGGCTCCGGCCACGTGCAGCGTCAGGTGCGCAGCCTGCTCGGCAACGTCGTCACCACCCAGCCCTGCGGCACCTGCGAGGGCTACGGCACGACGATCCCGTACCCGTGTGGCACGTGCGGCGGCCAGGGCCGCGTCCGGTCGCGCCGCACGGTCTCGCTCGACATCCCCGCCGGCGTCGAGACCGGCCTGCGCCTGCAGCTCCCGGGCTCCGGTGAGGTCGGCAAGGCCGGCGGCCCGAACGGCGACCTGTACGTCGAGGTGTCTGTCAACGCGCACCCGGCCTTCAGCCGTGAGGGCGACGACCTGCTCGCGACGCTCGAGGTCTCCATGCCCGACGCGATCCTCGGCACCGAGACGACCATCCAGGGTCTCGACGGCGAGGTCGACCTCGAGGTCCGCGCCGGCGTGCAGTCGGGCGATGTGCTCACGATCAAGGGACGCGGCATCACGCCGCTCCGCGGTACCCAGCGCGGAGACCTCCGCGTCGGCGTGCAGGTCGTGACGCCCACCAAACTCGACTCCGCGCAGCGGGCGCTCATCGAGGACTTCGCCAAGAAGACGAAGGCTCCCGGGCCGCAGCTGGCGCAGTTCCAGCAGGGTCTGTTCTCGAAGCTCCGCGACCGGTTCCGCGCGCACTGATCCGCTCGCGCTGATCTGCTCGCACTGACCAGGGGAGAATCGTGGCTCTGCACTTCCTCGTCGAATCGTCGACGGATGCGGTGGTCGGTGATCTCGTGTCGCTCACCGGCGCCGAGGCCAAGCACGCCGCGGTCGTACGTCGGCTCCGCGTCGGCGAAGGCGTGACGGTCGGCGACGGCTCCGGCGTGTGGCTCACCGGTGTCGCGGAGGAGGTCTCGCCGTCCCGCGTGGAGGTGCGCGTGACCGAGCGGGAGGTCGAACCGGCGCCGACGCCTCGACTGGTGCTCGTGCAGGCCCTCGCCAAGGGCGATCGCGACGAGCTGGCCGTGCAGGCCGCATGCGAGCTGGGCGTCGACGAGATCGTGCCGTGGCAGGCGAGTCGCAGCGTGTCGCGCTGGGAGGGGCCGAAGGCGGTGAAGGGCCGCGAGCGGTGGGCGACCATCGTTCGCGAGGCCGCGAAGCAGGCCCACCGCCGGTGGGTCCCCGAGGTCACCGCGCCGGCGACGACCAAGGACCTCGTCGCGCGGGCATCCGAGCAGCGTGTGCTCCTGCTCGACCCGACCGCGCCGGTGCGTCTCTCCGACATCGAGCAGGACGGCCGGGACATCGCTCTCGTCGTCGGGCCTGAGGGCGGGATCTCGGATGACGAGCTGGCCACGCTCACGGCAGCGGGCGCCGAGCGGGTGCTCCTGGGTGACACGGTGCTGCGCACCTCGACCGCGGGACCGGCGGCGATCGCGGTGCTCTCGGTCGCCCTCCAACGCTGGTGACCGGGCTCCCGGCCCTGTGCGCCCGCGATCGGTAGACTGAGAGCATGTCCGAACCCTCGATCTTCACGCGCATCCTCTCCGGCGACATCCCCGGCGAGATCCTGCTGGAGACCGACCGTGTCTTCGCCATCCGTGACATCAACCCGCAGGCCCCGTTGCATGCGCTGGTGATCCCGAAGACCGAGGAGTACCGCGACGTGACCGAACTGGCCGTCGGCGACCCCGGTCTCCTGGCGGAGATCGTCGCCGCGGCCAAGCAGCTCGCGACCGAGCATGCGAACGGCGAGTACCGCCTCATCTTCAACAACGGCGAGACCGCCGCCCAATCCGTCTTCCACGTGCACGCCCATGTGCTCGGCAATTTCGAGGAGAACAAGCTCGTTGGCTTCTGACGACAACGACGACACGACCGGCCGCGGCACCCAGGGTGACGGCGTCACGGTCGAGAAGATCTACGCCGACGGCGTCGCGATGGTGCAGCTGCTCGGCCCGCAGGACCGCCTGCTGCGCATGCTCGAGAAGGAGCATCGCGACGTGCAGGTCCTCGTGCGCGGCAACGAGATCACGCTCACGGGCGAGGCGGATGCCGTCGCCGCCGCGAAGAAGCTCGTCGACGAGCTCCTCGCGATGACCAGGGCGGGCCACGACCTCGCGCCGAGTGATGTGTCGAGCTCCGCGCGCATGCTCCGCAGCGACGGGGGACCGCGCCCGAGCGAGGTGCTCGGCGAGGCGATCCTGTCGACCAGGGGCAAGGTGATCCGTCCGAAGACCCTGGGGCAGAAGGAGTACGTCGACGCGATCGAGGAGAACACGATCGTGTTCGGCATCGGTCCCGCCGGCACCGGCAAGACCTACCTCGCGATGGCCAAGGCCGTCCAGGCGCTGCAGCGCAAGGAGGTC